>JADGCJ010000023.1 GCA_015229045.1 Magnetococcales bacterium | reverse complement strand
CTGGACCTGCCAGGACTCTGTCCTGGACCTGCCAGG
Organism: Magnetococcales bacterium; assembly: GCA_015229045.1. The sequence goes on along the minus strand of JADGCJ010000023.1, from coordinate 34,445 downwards.
ACTCTGTCCTGGACCTGCCCAGGGAGCCAGCCCCCTGGACCCCGATTCGTTGCCGGGCCGGGTGCTGAATAGTTACCCCCTGTGAAAGACAACGGTCACCCAAACCCTTTATCCCTGACCAACACTTTCCGGCGGAAACTCCAACCAGAATGTCACCGGGCCATCGTTGACCAGCTCCACCTCCATGTGGGCACCAAACACCCCTCGTTGCACAACCACGCCCTCGTTTTCCAGAAAGAGACAGAAACGATCGAACAGAGGTTCCGCCACCTCCGGACGTTCGGCGTCGCCAAAGGAGGGGCGATAACCCTTTTTCAAATCCGCCGCCAGAGTGAATTGGGAAACACAGAGGATCGAGCCAGCCACATCCCGACAAGAGAGATTCATGCGATCCCGGGCGTCGGCAAAGATACGCAAACCAGCCACTTTGCGTGCGGCGCGTTGGGCCTCTTCTTCGCTGTCACCACGTTCCACGGCCAGGAACAGCACAATCCCCCGAGCGATGCGCGCCACCTCCCTGTCAGCCACCCGTACTGCGGCCCGGGAGACACGTTGCAACAACAATCGCACGATCCATCAGCCGGGGCGCAAGGCCGCCGTCACCGCATCCAGAATCTCCTCTGCGGTGAATGGTTTGGCCACCATGATACAGGCCCCCAATCGCTTGGCGACGTCCAGGCTCGTTTCAGCGGTCAAGACCCGCCCTCCGCCCGACAACGCAATGATGCGCAGGTGTGGTTCCAAGGTTTGCAACTCCCGGATCACGCCGACACCATCCAGCTCCGGCATCAGCAGGTCGGTAATCACCACGTCGGGACGTGCGGCCTTGAAAAGCGCCATGCCAACCCGACCATCAGGGGCGACGCGCACGTCGTGCCCCGCTCCCTGCAAAATGGCCAGCAAAAGCTGGCGCATGACAGGATCGTCATCCATTGCAAGAATCTGCGCCATACGTCGTTCACCTCCCTGTCTCCAGACTTGCTGCCTCGTTTCCGCATCGACTGCAAGTGGGTATCACGCCCCTTTGCTGCGTTCCTTCTCGACCCGGGAGCAAAACACATAACCGGCACTGCGCACGGTTTTGATCAACTGTGGCGTACGGGGATCATCGCCCAGGCGTCGTCGCAGCCGACTTACCTGCATATCGATGGTGCGGTCAAAGTGGTCGGTCTCGCGTCCCTGCGTCAAATCCAGAAGCTGATCGCGCGACAACACCCGGTTGGGGTGATTCAAAAAGATGGTGAGCAAGAGATGTTCACTGCCCGTCAGGGCGACCGCTTCACCCAGCGGAGAGATCAAATTTCTGGAAAGGGCGTCCAACGTCCAACCCGAAAAGGCATAAACCACATCATCCAAGTCCTCGGAGATCAACCCCAAAGAGGAGCGGGTCCTGCGTAAAACGCTCTTGACCCGGGCCAGCAACTCGCGCGGATGAAAGGGTTTGGGCAGATAGTCGTCGGCCCCCATTTCCAGACCAATGATGCGGTCCATCTCCTCTCCCTTGGAACTCAGAATGATGACCGGAATGGTCGAACGCGCACGCAGATTGCGACAAAGAACCAGGCCGTCGTCTCCCGGCAACACGAGATCCAGGATGATCAGGTCCACCTGTTCCACCCCACGTTCCAGGCCCCGCCCGTCTGGCATGGTACTGACCCGATACCCCTCCTTTTCCAGACAACTCCCTACGAGCCTCCGGATGTCAGGATCGTCATCAACCACCAGAATATGGATTGTGGGTTCCACTGTTGTCCCGGTCCAGGTTGGATGAGGCGTTGACCTCTGAGAAAGGGATGAATCAACTCAATCGTATTGCACGTCGATCCGTTGCAGATAGGCCACCAGAGTGTCAATCTCCTGCTTGATGTCGTCCGTCTGCCCCTCTTTGGCGGCTTTTTCCACTTTGCGCCCGATGTCGGTTATGGCGTCAAAACCGTACCCGGCCCCCGACCCTTTCATGCGATGGCCCATGACCCGGAGACCTTCCATGTCGTTCTTCGCTATGGCCTGGCGCATGGCCTCCACGTCGCGCCAGCGGTTTTGAATATACCCCGGAACGATCTCTGCCAAATCCTTGTCGATGTGGACCAATATTTTTTCGGCGCCTGTCTCCATGGAGATCTCCACACTTGAATTTTTAGCCATTGACCGCCGGAAAAAATCCCTGCGAACGCCGCGCAGCGACCCCCATGACCGGGGGGCGCATGGAGGTTTCCTCTGTTCGCGAAACTCAAAGAAACAACCCCAATCCACAGTCTGTGCCTTCAATATAACGCAATTTTCTACAAAGAAAAGATTTGGTCAACAGGGGCGCTCCGGTTTCTTTTCCCTGTCAACGCCGATTGGGGCTGCCCGATGCAACTCCTGGTGGATCATCTCTTCGGCTCCGCTCACATCGCCTTCGATGAAGCGGTTCACCACCCCTCCGGCCAGGAGTTTTTGCCAGAAACATCCGCGTTCTTCGAGATTTGGAAACAGGTTGGCGACCTGTTTCCGCCAACCTCCCAGCCATGTCGCCAGCGTTCCCATCTCCCTGGGAAGCGAACCTGCGATTTGCCGCCGCAGATAGCCCGCCAACGCCGGGCTCGTTCCTCCCGTGGAAAAAGCCACCATCACCGGGTCGCGACGAATGACCGCCGGCCATAGCGCGGAGCAGTAGGGCCGTTGATCAACGACATTCATGAAAATCTGGCGTCGTTGCGCTTCCGCCATGACCGTCTCGTTGAGCACCGGATCGTTCAGGGTGCTCAGGATGAACCATATCCCGTCCAGGTGTTGGGGGCAGAATCTCTCCTGTGACCAGTGCAACTGCCCTTCCTCTGCCCGCGCCGCCAATTCCGGAGCGATGCGCTGCGCCAGCAGCAGGACGTGCGCCCCGGCCAACAGCAGCGCCTCCACCTTGGTCACCGCCTCCCCTTCCCCACCCAGGACCAGGCACGCCCGGTGCCGCAAATCCAGAAAAAGCGGTAAACCAGGAATGACCTCCTTGCCGGGTATTGTCATGGACGACACCATCCGCTTAAGATGGCCCTTCTTTGTCCAAAAAAGAGGACGTGATGGAAGCAAAAAATTCGGAAATCCGGTTGCTGGATGTGCGCGATCTGCCCGCACCCGAACCGCTTCACAAGATCCTGCACATGGCAGCCTCCCTGGCTCCGGGCGACCGTCTCGTCGTGCATCACAGCCGCGTCCCGTGTCTTCTCTACGCCAGGCTGGCCGAGCGAGGTTTGCAGGTCGTCACGGAGCAACCCTCGGTCGATCTGGTTGTCCTGACCATACAAAGACCCCTTCCGGAGTAGCCCTTTCCTGGAGCACCCGTTCATCCGCACCCTTGAGGTGAACCTCATGACCGAAGAAGAAGTCATTCATCAAGTCGGCCTTTTGGCCAGGAAATACTACGCCGATGCGCATTATTCCTGTGCAGAGGCCGTCGTCAAGGCCTTGACCGAGGTCTTCGCCCCACACCGTTTCGATCCCAACACCATCAGTCGCATCGCCACACCCTTTAACGGTGGTTTCTCGGAACTGAAAAAGACTTGTGGAGTTCTCACCTCGGGTCTCCTTGTCATCGGCATCGTCGCCGGTCGCGAAAAACCCGGCGACGAAGAGGCCAAGGAAGAGGCCTATACTTTGGCGCAGATCTACTACAACCGCTTCATGGAATCCGCAGGAACCGACTCATGCCAGGAGCTATTGACACGCTGGCATGGCCAGGGAGAAGAAAAAGGCCTCTGCAAGGAACATACATGGAAAATGGCCGAGATGCTCGCCAGGACCATTCTTCAGGTCGGCTTCCACGACTTGCAACTGGAAGGCGACGACAAACCACCTTCATGAGCGATGCTTGTTTGGAGGTTCCTGTTCCCCGAGATGCACGGCCCTGCCCCTCTCGTTGGAAAGAAGCCTCGGCCCACCCCCAAACAAACCGATCAATCTGCACATAAGCGTGGATCACCGTTTCTGCAACACGCCACACGAATGGAAATCCAGGTCAAAACTCCTTGAATTTTGCCACGACCACGCCACAGAACATGGTTTTTTCATCGATGGCGATGATCGGATAACGAGGATTCAGGGGCTTCAGGTAGCGTTGGCCACCATCGATGATCAATTGCTTGAAGGTACACTTGTCCTCTCCGGACAATCCAACGACGACATATTGCTTGTGAGCCGGTTTTTTGGTGGGATCCACCAAAATGATATCCCCTTCCGTAAACTCGATTTCCATGGAGTCGCCGCTCACCTTCAGGGCGAACACCAGGGGATTGATTTTATGAACGGCCGACACCCAATTGGTAACCTTGGGCGATATCAGGGACTTACCCCAATTGACAGCCTCCTCCCAGCTGATCAGGGGAACACGGCTCGGCGAGGAGTCCGACTCCTCGACACGATAACTCTCCGCTTGTTCTGCCAGGGCACCCATGGGTTCGCCGCCAAAGGGGGACATGGCCATGGCAGCGCTCGCGCCTCCGCCGGTCACCATGTCACCCTGTCCGGTCTCCAGCCACACGGGATCCACCCCACAAGTCATGGCGATGGCCACTGTACGTCTGGATGATCTGGAACGGCCGCACTCCAGCTTATGTACAGCCGTCTGGCTGATGCCCACCCGATCGGCCAACTCCTTTTGGGTAAACCCGGCATGTTCCCGCGCAATGCGGATACGACTGCTCAGTTTGTTGGGCTGCTTCAGATTTAGATTCATGGTTGTCTGCTTCCAGGTTGATCATGTTGAACGAAAGTAACTAAACCTCTAGGGATTGTAACATTATCGTGTGTGCGTGTAAGCCCCCTTGGTAAATCGCACTTTGCATCTAAAGTTGCAAATTGCAATCAGCCGCCAGGGGGAATTCCTTCATGACCTGGGGAAAGAACGTCCCCATTGATTCCATCGCAAGGAGTATACTATACTCCAAGGTTATTTAAACTCTTTATTTTCATCAAAAAGGTCTTTTTTCACCTCTGCAGGCAGCGGCGGGCACGACATCCCCTCCCCCCCCCAGTAACCATTGAGATGGAACCCAGATGAATTACTTAGGAAAAGACCCGCCAAAACGGATCCCAAGACAAAAAAAACCTGTACACTCCCTGACACGGCAGCCGACCCTGTGCCTGTGATACAACGTGAAGCCGATTTCGTTGCAAGCATAAATAAAACCAGGAATCCATAAGGGAATCATTTCCATGGCAACAACAAAGTCTTTCGGCAACCTGAGGCCAAAACGGGGGCAGAATCGCCAGGAAAAAAGTGACGCCATCGTCGCGGAGGCCCGTCAGTCGCGTCAATCCCGGGAGGGGGGGTACCGCGATCAATCATTGAAAATCCACCCCTGGGTTTGCGCCCGCTGCGGTCGTCACTACACGCGGGAAACCCTCCACGAGTTGACTGTGCACCACAAAGACCACAACCACGAAAACAACCCACCGGACGGCAGCAATTGGGAAAACCTGTGCATCTACTGCCATGACAACGAACACGCACGCTATCATGATCACCTGGCCGGCGGCGGCATGGCTGACAGCAGAGAAGAGACCGACACAGCGACCCATTCACCCTTCGCCAACCTGCGTAATATGCTGACAAAAAAAGAAAAATGATCACAACTTGCCACGTTTCCTCCTGAAATACGACGGTTGACTGTTGCTGTGTGACGGAGGTTATCTCTTGGCTTTTTTGGCCTGTCTGGCATAGAGTCACCGGGGGAAGCAGGGTCACAAACACCGCCTGGGGGTTGCCATTCATGCCCGAAGTCGACATAAAGAGAAACGGTTCTTTGCAAAAATTCGATGAAGTGATCCAGGATCCTGCCCGTATTCGATCCTTGTTGAGTCAGTGTCTCTCGAATCAGGATAAAATTGAACTGCAGATCGGTGAACAGGTGCGCATCTATTTCTCCCGACTGGCCCCCCCGCCATCGGTACAGATGACGCCACCACCCCCGAGTCAGGAGCCCCCGGACACCGCCCAGGCATCGCCCAGCCCCGATCAGGCCCCGCCCCCACCCAACAAGAGGCCAACTCCACCTCCGGACCAGAAGGAGAGCCTCTACCTGGAACCCATGGAACCACCCATCGGCAATGCCCAGATTCGCAAGCATCCGGATATTCCGGTCACCATGCGTTTTTTCAATCGGATGCAGACCATGGAGGGTAAAATTCTCTTTCTGGAAACAGCTCAGGGCGACCAGGGATCGCTTTTGCGCTTTACCCTTCCCGGAGAGTTTGGCTCTTTCCGCCAAAGACGCCACTACAGGGTTAACGTCATCGATGACTACCCGGCCACGCTGACCCTCCATCTGCCGGGGAAAAACAGCGTCACACCCAAACTGCATGATATAAGCTTTGGTGGTCTCGCCTGCATTTTTCCCGGCCCGGCAGACTCCCTGCCCCTGGAAACAAAAGTGACCCTCTCCCTGGAGGTTCCAGACGAAGCCAAACTGAATCTGGTCGGTTATGTACGCAATCACGAACCAGTCCCGCACCGGCCTGGAACCTCGCCACCTGCCAACTCCATCCTGGTGGGCATACAGTTGGATCAGGTGGACAGAACCCAGGAAGATCGCCTGAACAGCATGGTCGGCCGCATTCAGCAGGCCTTTCTCGCCAGCGTCCGCCAGAAAGAGAGCGAGCTGCCCAGGAAGGAGACAGACAACCGCAAGCCATCCGAGCTGGCCAAACTTATGGCTCTGAAAAAGAAGAAAAAATTGGGGTTTTTTTAGCTATTCCCTCTTTCCGACCGTGACCGTGAAGAAACGCTCCGCATCGAGGAATCTCCTGGCTACCCGGGCAACGTCTTCGCGGGTGACCGAGCGGATCCGTTCCGGCCACTTTTCAAGGTAATCCGCGCCGCGTCGATAAAAACCGATGGCCGCCCAGGTGGCTGACAACTTATCCAGCCCATCCAAACGCAGGGGAAAGGATCCGGTCAAATACTGCACGGCATCCGCCAGCTCCTGCTGCCCAACCCCCTCATTGGCCAGACGCCCAATCTCCTTCCGGACCAGATCCCGGGCCTCATCGACAGAGGCGTTTTTGGTATCCAGAGCGATGACCAGAGGTCCCAGACCATCCAGAGGCGAAAAGGTCGACGAGACCCCATAAGCCAGCCCCTTGTCATCACGAATGCGTTTGAAAAGACGACTGGTCGATCCTCCACCCAGGATATGATCCATGACCGTCAAGGCATAAAAATCCGGGTCATGCCGATTGATCGCCACCCGTCCCAGGCGGATTGAACTCTGGGTAACATCCAGCTCCAGATGCTCTTCCCGGCCCTGCGGGGCAACGACAGCCGCCGGAACAGCCACCCAGGAAGAGGGCTGGTCACTCAAACCGGAAAGATGCCGATCCAAAAGCTCCCGAAGCCGGGACTGGTCGATATCCCCCGCCACAGCCACAACCATGTCCGGTCCCCGCAGGCCCCCCTCGCGAAACTGCCGCACATCGTCCAGCGTGATGCGTTGAATGCTCTCCAGGGTGCCATTGACCGGATGCCCATAGGGATGGCCCGCATAAAGGAGCTTGTACAAGAGACGGCTGGCCTGAACGGAGGCCTTCTCTTTCTCCCTGGTCAGCTCCGCCCTCTTCTCGGCAACGGCCCGGGCCAGGGCATCCGCATCGAAACGCGGTTGCAACAGCGCCTTGCCAACAGCACTGCAAGCCTCTTCCAGATAGCTGGCCAAGGTCGTCAACGCGATGGAAAAGGTATCTCTCGTGACCTCGGCGTGCAAACGGATGCCAAAAAAATCGAGATGTTCATGAAAAGCCTCGGAGTCCATCTCGCCGGCTCCCTCGTTGAACAACCAGGCCGTGATATCCGCCAAACCCTCTTTGCCTGCCGGATCATAGGCGCTGCCGGCCCGAAACCAAAGACGCATCTCCACCATGGGGTTGCCATGACTCTCCACCAAAAAAACCCGCCCCCCCTGCGCCGTGACAGACTCCTTGGCCCGCAGATCCGCCTCCCCGGCCAGGAGCGGTTGGGACAACGCCACGATCCCCGACAGCAAAACCGCCAGAACCATTGAACCGAATCCACCTTGAGATGCATCGTTTTTTGACTGTCGAAAGACTGGTATGGTCCAGGAAGGGCTGTGCCCTTCCTGGTGGGGCCTGGGGCGAAGCCCCGGTGGGGTTTGGGGCGAAGCCCCAATAAAGTCTTTCATGCCAACATTTTTTTTCCGAACAAAAAAACTGCGTGTCCCAAAGCGGACGCGGTTTAAAAAGGGCCGGATCATTCGGTCACCCTTCTCGGTTTTGGGGTCGGAAAAGGCAGCAACGTGCCAACAAACCACCTCTCCGGAGAGAGATAACGCGCCGTCACCCTCCGAACATCAGCTGCAGCCACGGCACGCACCCGGTCGGGAAGATGGACAAGGAGTCCCTTCCAATCGACACCGCTGGTGACGGCCCGCCCCATATTCCAGGCCTGGGACTGGATCGAATCCCGCTCATAGACATGCTCCGCGATCATGGAGTTCCGGGTCTTGGCCAGCTCCCGTTCCATGACCGGCTCCCGTCCCAGGCGCTCAAGCTCTTCACGAACGATCGCTTCGATGCGCAACAAGGAGGCCTCTTTTCCAGGCGTCACATGAATGTCAAACAGGCAGGGATCCCGACTGAGATTGCTATACTCGACATGAACGGAAACAGCCAACTTCTCCTGCGTCACCAATCGTCGATAAAGACGGCTGGATGACCCTCCACCCAGGATGGTCGCAACCACCTCCAGGGCGAAGGGGTCGTTGCCCACCCGGGTGTCGGCAAGGGTGGGGACAAGAAACCCCGCCAGCCACACCGGCACCTTGGCCTCCGGATCCAAAACCTGGAGATAACGCGCGGTGGTCGGAACAGGCTCCTGAGGTACCTGGGGACGCTGCAGGGTCTCGTTGGCAGGCAGAGGGGAAAAATGGTGGCGAACTCTCTGTTCCGCCGCGATAAAATCAATATCGCCGGCCACAATCAGGGTGGCATTGTTCGGGGCATAATACCTCTGGTAAAACTCCCGCATGGCACTCACCGAATGGTTGCGAATATCCGCCATCCAACCAATGACCGGCCGCCCGTAAGGGTGAACCCGATAGGCTGCAGCCTGATATTTCTCCCCCATGCGCGCCGTGGAAGTGGCCTCGTTGCGCATCCGTCTCTCTTCGCGAACCACCTTGTTCTCGGAACTGAATTTCGACTCTTGCAAAACCAGGTTGCGCATGCGGTCCGCCTCCATCCGCAGGGCCAGGTCAAGATGGTCGGAACCCAGTTTGATGTAGTAATAGGTAAAATCCTGCGAGGTGGAGGCGTTGTCCACACCGCCATTGCGGGCAACGATGCGGGAAAACTCCTCGGGGGCCAGCGTTTTCGTTCCCTGGAACATCATGTGTTCCAGCATGTGGGCCAGGCCGGTCTGTCCATCCTCCTCGTCCACGGAACCGACGCGATACCAAACCTGCACCACCACCACCGGCGCCCGCTTCTCCCGGAGAAGGATGACCTGCAAGCCGTTATCCAGGGTCAACTCCCGGTAATCAAGGTCGCCAGCCTGGAGAGTGGCAGAACAAAAAATCGTTGCCAACCCCAAAAAGACCCAAAACCAGGGAAGAGAGAGCCGATCCCTCCTTTTTCCCGCTTCACTCCCTGGTGTGCCCTTCATGGCGATGCGTTTCCCATGTCATTTCATCCATACCGGCAATTTTTCTTTTTGGTCCCTGGAAACAGGATCAACCTTTTTGGCAACCTTGGTTCCGAACAGAATATTCGCGGCTGTCGGCGGGACGTCCACGGCAGGGGAGGCTCCGGTGCCGATACCCGCCTGGGCGACAGCACCCCCCGTCTGGGATCCGCCGCCACTTCCGGGCAGCGTATCCGCCGACTCCGACCTGCTCCCCGGCAACGGCGGCAAAAGATCAAGATCAGGGGGAATTTCCAGCGGTTCTCTTGTGGCAATCCGGTTGATATCCGGCAGATCGCTGTCCCAGGGCAGATGGAATTTTCCAGAACAACCAGCCAGCATCAGGGCCATTGCCAGGCATGAAAGGTAGGCCATCGGTTTCATGATTCCGCGTCTCCCGCATGGAAAAAATGTTCCCAGAGCAATATGCCGATTCCCAGGGTGATGGCACTGTCTGCCAAATTGAAAACAGGCCAGGAGAGATCATGCCAATGAACGTGAACAAAGTCCACCACCCATCCCAAACGCAAGCGATCCATGAGATTACCCAAAGCCCCTCCCAGGACCAGGGCCAGGGCACTGGCGGACCAGTAGCTCTCCGCCTGACGCAGGAGATGGAGCATCAAGACAATCGCCACGATGGCCACCCCCGCCAGGATGCCAATGCGCCAGGTGGTCGGCAGTCCGGTGAAGAGACCAAACGCGGCCCCGACATTGTGTACGATAACCAGATCCAGATACCCGGGAAGGATGACCACACTCCCCTGGCCCAAAGCCTGGGTGGCGATCCATTTGGTCACCTGATCCGCAACAAGAACCAGCAGCGCCAGGGCCACACCGAATCCGGTCATGGTTGCAGACCGTCGTGACAAAAAGAGCTCTTGCACTCCATACAGACTCCTCACCCTCCGACACGACCGGGATGGTCGGTAAAAAAGGCACGCGCCTCGGCCACATCCCTGGCGATTCTGGCCTGCAAGGCGGCGTGATCGGGAAAATGAATCTCGTTACGCAAGCGCTTGCGAAAGCACATCCTCAAAACCCGCCGGTAAAGATCGCCGCAGGGAACCAGCATATGCACCTCCAGACGAAGCCCCTCCCCGCCAAACGTGGGGTTGTCACCCAGGTTGGCGACCGCCGGCAGCCAGACACCATCGACCAGGGTCTCCACGACATAAACCCCCGGTGGTGGATGGAGCAACCCTTCCAGACAAAAATTGGCCGTGGGGAAGCCAAGGCCGCGCCCCCGACTGCGCCCATGTACGACGCGACTTTCAAACTCGTAGGGCCGTCCCAGCAAACGCTCGGCCATGGCAAAATTGCCGGCCTGGACAAACTCCCGCACCCGGGTCGAGGAGACGGTGGTCCCTTCAATCTGGCAGGCATCCTGGCGATGCACCCCAAACCCATAGCGACTCCCCAGTTCCTGAAGCAGGGCGAATGTGCCCTTTCCCCCGGCACCAAAGCGAAAATTGAACCCCACCAGGACTTCCTTTGCCTGCAAGGCCTCCACCAAAAAGCGGTCGACGAAGCGATCGGGCCTGAGAGCCGCCACCTCCGGGGTGAAGCGCACGACAAACATGCCATCCACACCATGCCGACCCATCCACCGGGCCTTGCCACGCATGCCGGTAATGCGCGGCGGTGCGTGCGCCGGAGAGAGCAGGCGTTGCGGGTGCGGTTCAAACGTGACCGCCACAGCTTTGGCATCGTGGTGGCGCGCCAGCTCCCGCAGTGTCAAAAAAACCGCCTGATGCCCCAAATGCACGCCATCAAAATTACCGATGGTGACCACCGCACCCCGAAAATCCTCCGGAAGATTGTATACACCGCGTATGATTCGCATACAGGATTCGTGCCGACCTCTTTGACCTTCTCGACCTGCCACCGCCGGTTTCCACCGGCCCGAGTCCTCTTCACGGGAGGAAGCTACCCAATGACGGATCGCCAGTCAACGCAGGATGCAGGTTGAAAAGCATGCAGGTCCGGATTAGATTGCTTCCCGCCACTTCGTCATCGTGCCCTCAAGGGAGCCAGATTACATGTTGAACGTCTTGCGTCGCAGTGCCAACAGCATCATCATCAAAATTCTCCTGGTCTTTCTCGCCATTTCATTCGGCATCTGGGGAATCGGTGACTACGCCGGACGTGCCTCGGTGACCCCGGTCGCCACCGTGGGGGGACATGAAATCTCTCCCGTCGAGTTCCAACACGCCTATGAGACATTTTTGAACTCTCTGCGCCAAAGCTCCGGCGGCAAACTGGACAAGAAAACCGCCGAAATGCTCGGCATGAAGCAACAGGTTTTGTTGCAAATGGTCCACCGCATCCTGATTCAGGACGCGGTTCGGAGCCTGCGCCTTGCCATCTCCCCCGAGCGTCTGCGCACCCTTATCGCCACCAACCCGGCGTTTCTGTCCAATGGCCAGTTTGATGAGGAGCGCTACCGCGCCATTCTGCACCGGGAGCATCTCAACCCGTCCCAATACGAGACCAACCTGGCTTCGGATCTGACCCTCTCCCAACTTGAAAAAAGCCTGAGCCAGATTCCCGGCCTTCCCAGGGTGTTGCAAGAGGATCTGCTCCGGATGGAGAGTGAAGAGCGCGCCATTCATACCTTGACCCTGGATCCCCGCGATCTTGAAAAAGAGGTACCCATCACCCCTGAACTCCTGCAAAGCCACCACGCCGCGCATCAAAACCGATTCATGACCCCTTTGCAAGTCAAACTCGCCTATGTAACCCTGAACGCGGCCAGTGTTCGCGACGACATCCAGGTCACGGACCAGGAGGTTGAAACCTACTACCAGGATCATCTTTCCGAATACCAGTCCGAGGAGTCGCGCCAGGTCCGGCACATTCTGGCCCGGGTCTCCGCCGACAACAAGGAGTCCACCCGGGCTCTGGAAAAAATTCACCAGGCCAAGGCTCGCATCAAGGGGGGGGACTCCTTCGAAGAGGTGGCCCGTCAGCTCTCCGAGGACGCCACCGCCTCCGAGGGAGGTGATCTGGGCCTTCTGACACGCGGCATCACCCAGCCAGTCTTTGACAAGGTGGCCTTCAGTCTGGCCGCAGGAGAGGTATCCGAGCCTGTCCGCACCGATTCCGGCTACCATCTGCTGAAGGTGGAACGCATCGTGCCTGCCACGACCCGTGCCCTGCCAGACGTCGCCGCCGACATTCGCCACCGACTCCGCGAAGAAAAGGTCCAGGATGCCATTTATGCCCGCAGTGTCACCATGGAAGACCAGCTGTCTGCCCAGGTCGACTTGAAGACCATGGCCAAGGATCTCCGTCTTGGTTATCAGGAGACCGGCCTCCTCCGGCGAGATGATCCAAAATTGCAAGAGACCGAAAAAAGCCCGAAATTCCAGGATTCTGCCTTTTCCCTGGCCCAGGGTGGCACCTCACCACTCCTGGAGGTCAACGATGGCACCTACATAGTGGTCAAAGTCGTGGAGCGGCATGAACCCCAGGCCATGAAACTGGACGAGGCCAAAATGGAAGTCGAAAAAGCGCTCCGCACAGAGCAGGCCAACCAGAATGCGCGCAAGATCATGGAGGATCTCCTCCAGGGTCTGCGCAAAGGCGAAAAACCCTGGGAACAAGCCGGCAAGTCCCACGCCGCCATCAGCACAGGCGTATTCTCGCCCTTCACCTTTGGCGGCAAAGGGGAAAAACCCCCGGCTGCCACCCTGCGCCGCGCCGCCTTCCAACTGACCATGGAGGCGCCACTCTACCCCACCATCGTGCGGGATGGCCCTCTCTACACCCTGGTTCGTCTCACGGGCATCCATCACCCCGTTACCAAAGCCACTGATCCACAACAACAAAAAATAACCGAAGCCATGCGCAACGAACTCGGCGAAGAAGTCTGGGATCGCTTCCTGGCCGGCTTGCGCCAACAAAACGAGATCAAGGTCAACCCAAAAGTGCTGGACACTTTTTAAGAAAATGGCCACCCGCTCATGAACGATCGATCCAAACCCATTCCCATCATCGACGCGCAGTCGTCACAGGTTGTCGGCGGGTTTTGTTCATCCCTGGATGCCATAACCACCGCCGAGCTGAACGCGCTGCACCATCTGCGAAAACTGCGCACCGAAGCCGACGCGATCAAGTCCCGCCTGGCATCGACCGAAGATTCAACCACCCGGGAAGAGATGCGGCAGCGTCTCGCACACCTGCGCCAAGAAGCCGACCACTGGCGGCAGCTGCGTGAACAGGCCACCCGGGAAAAACATATCGCCCTCGGCCATACGGCCCTGCCCACCCTGCCGATTTCGGATCATCACAAACATTGATGGCGATCACGACCTGAAAAAAGAGGCTTGACCCATGGCAGAACCCAACACAGAGACCTCGACGGTCCGGGAGTACTTTCTGGGTGAGCGCCCGGAGGTGATCTTGCGCATCCCGGAATGGGCGCAGCGCGTCCTGGACGTCGGTTGCGGCGCCGGTCTGCTGGGAAAGACCCTCAAGGAGCGTGGCGTCAAGCACGTGGTGGGTGTTGAACTCGACCCTGCGGCGGCGCAGATGGCCAGACAACACCTCGATGCCGTCTACACCGGCGATGTAGCCTCCATGCCTCTGGAACTCTCCCCGGGGGAGTTTGATACCATGGTGTTTGCCGATGTCCTGGAGCACCTGGTCGACCCCACGGCAACCCTGATGCGTCTGAAACCCTTTCTCGCCCCGCATGGCGTCATCATTACAAGTATCCCCAACGTGCGCTACTATGCCATGCTCAACCATGTCGTGGAGGGCAATTGGACCTACGCGGAGAGCGGCATTCTCGATCGAACCCATCTGCGCTTTTTTACCATTCGCGAGATGGTCAACATGCTCAAGGCTGCCGGATTCAACCTGATTGGTGTTTACGAAAACATGAATCAGCAATATTTCGACATGCAGCCCACCTCCTATCCGGCGGAATTTTCCAATGGCCGCCTGCGCATCACGGGACTGAATGATTTCGAATACAGGGATCTGTTTGTATTCCAGTACATTCTCGTCGCAAACAACGCATGATACCCCCCTGACATGGACGCCATGTACAGTCCATCCATGCTGTTGATGGGTGTGCTTGTTCTGCTTGGCGCAACAGTTCAAGGGTCGGTTGGTTTTGGCTTTGGCCTGGTCGTGGCACCCGTGGCCATGCTGGTGCTGCCCGAGCTCGTTCCGGGTTCTGTCACTTTCGTCAGCCTCGTCATTACTTTGATCCTTGCCATTCGTGAACGCAAAACCATGGGACGCCCGACCGGACTCTTTTGGATCCTGTTGGGCCTTCTGCCCGGTTATTGGCTGGGTTCCCGGGCACTGTTGCTCCTTCCTCCCGGACAAATGGCCTATTTTTTCGGTGGCATGGTCCTGGTTGCCGTCGGTATCTCCTTCAGCGGTGTGCGCATCCACCCCCAACCCGTTACCTTGATGTCGGCAGGTCTCCTGACCGGAATCATGTCCATCACCACGACGATGGGCGGTCCTCCCCAGGCCATTGCCCTCCAGGAACTCCCAGGACCACGCCTGCGCGGAACCCTGGCCATTTCGTTCACGATCGGCTCCCTGATCTCCCTTTCCATGCTGCATGCCATCCAGCGTTTCGGCAGCGTTGAGTTGTGGTACGGCCTGCGTCTGCTCCCTTTTGCCATTCTGGGTATTGTTCTGTCCGCCCCCCTGGCTCATTGGCTCGATCGGGGAGGCACACGCATCGCTGTGTTGCTGCTGGCTGCCCTGGCTGGCATGGTGGTGATCGTTCGCCAATATTTTTTTGCCACCCCATGAGAAACGGTCGCCAACCAACCCGTAGGCGATTACGGACCTCCCCCCGTCTGGAGATGATCCTGGACCTTTTGCAAAAATTCATCAAGAATGAGGCAACCTTGTTTTGCAAAGGGTCTCCGTTCCATCTTCTTGTCGGGATCGAAGCGCCTTGTTCAATTCACAAATCATCGAGCAGATATCGACCCTGTGGGGACAGATCGAGGAGAGCCAGATGCCCGGCTCGCGGATCTCCCCCGCCCATGTGCAATGCATCCTGGAGCGGGTCTTTCTGGCTGGACTGAAACGTGAAGAGGACCGACCTGTCCAGGTCAGTGTCTCTTTTGTCGAGCCACATTGGTTCAGCGATGCGGGCTGGTCAGGCGAAAGTATGGTCTTCGAGTTGGCGGACCCTTTGCCCTTCACCGTGGACTCCATCGTCAAGCTGGCGGCGGCCTTCGATCCGATCACCACGGCGCTGGCCGTTGCGCCCATCAACGACAAGGAGGAACCCCTGCAAATCTGGGGCGGGGTCTTCGCCAGCATTCGTGGCCGCAACCGCTTCGATGCCCTCTCGGAGGGGTTCACCCCGCCGGATCTGTTGACCATCTCCACCTGGAAGCCAGGATCCTTGTCGGTCTTCCGTGGCCGACGCATCATTGCCCGTTTCAACTCGGGTCGCTTTACCCGCCCCACGTCAGCGCCCTTTACAGCCAGTCTGATGGGATGGAGCCTGCTCAAGGTGGTCAAGAATCATCCGGAGTTTCGTCGTCTGGGCGTCATCTACTGGCGAACCTACCGTGACCTCGTGGACCGCCTGCTGGTCGAGTCCCGCAATCGAGGCCATGGCGGCACCATCATCTGGGTTCCGGAAGATCGTCTGGATGCAGCCCAGGACTTGATCCTCCCCTCCACCACCATCGCCAAAATTCCGGAGGGGGCACCCTTGATCTCCGACCTGTGCGACATGGAGCTGAAGCGCCAGGAGGAGGCCGCCCAGCGCAAGTCCGGCAACCCGGTCATCGATTCACGCGCCGTGGAAGAGACCATTCTCGAATGCAAACGACGCATCGTCGAACACATTGAACTCCTGGCCCAAATGACCCGGGTGGATGGCGCCCTGATCCTCACCGATCGTCTGCGCGTGAAGTCGTTCGGCTCGCTTCTCGTCGCCCCGCGCTGGCTGCGCAAAACCGTCCACGGCCCGGAAGAGGAGAACGGCGTCGCCGTGAACGTCAACCTCTCCCACTATGGCACCCGGCACAACTCGGCGGTCAATTTTATCGGCAACTGTCCCAGTTGCGTCGCCTTTGTCCTCTCCCAGGATGGCCCCATCGCCGGTCTGACCCTCAAAGACGAGGAGACCGTCTACTGGTGGCCGGACTGCCTGAGTCAGTTGTGGGCTATTTGATTGACTTGAAAATCAACATGGTCACCGAACAATCCCGGAGGGGGGATTCGCGATCATGCTGCATGCCGTTCCGTTTCGACTGGAAAAATACCTTTCTCTTTTGCCTCAAGAATGACAATTTCGACAACCTCTCCACTCGATGAGTAGCTGATATTGACATTCCAGGACTGGGAGATTTCTTTGACGACAGGCGCATCACCCAATCGTATCACCAGGATATCGTCTTCCGGATAGTAGGTCGTTTTCATCCCGTATACTCCTCCCAGTGCGTCATCACCGTCTTAATGACCAGTGCAGAATCTTCCACACAGGCCGCACAAACCCTATTGTCGTTCCTGTCGTCAAACGACTTGACAATCCAGAGGTGTCGCCCATCCTTGTTCTTGATGGAACCTGTTTCCAAAAGACTTTTCAGCTCCTCGACAGATACACCACGCTGACTCATACGCTCCTGGGCATGCCGCGTCACGACCACCCTGCCGAATCGCGTACTGCACCAAAGCCACGGAGTATCAGTGGACATACATCACAAAATTCCTTGATCCAGAACCAACCCAAACGCAACCCTACTGCCCGGCCCAATCCCCATCCGCTCCGGACCCGTTCGCGGCTGACGGAGAGCCTTTCACCGAGCCGGTTGCAGGCTATTTGATCCACGACCGAGCCTCCGCTCACGAAGCCACCGTTCCGGCGATGGAACGATGCCACTCGGCAAGAGCTATGGTAAGCGAACTCTCCAGCCAATCCCGAAAGCGTTTTTCGATGCTCTCCCAAGGCTCGACATGGTTGAATTGGAAAAAATCCGGCGAGGCAGGCCGTATATCGGTGGTTTCTGTCCCTCCCATCCCTGTCACTGTCCCTGCCTGATCCTCTCCACGCGGCACCCGAAACAGGGTGAAGCTGGCAGCCGCCATGATACCCTTGTGAACAGTGCCCATGCCATGGAATGCTACCACAAACTGAAAGTGATTGATCGTTCGGATGGTCAAGGATGCCCAGGAACAATTCCTCGAAAAGTCGGGACGGTACTTGTATTTTCCAGCCACTTGAAGAATTTCATTTCTAAAATAGTGGCGCTTTTCCTGATTATCGTTTCCCTCTGAGGCACTCCTGGCACGATACATCTGCCGCCCCGGGGGGGTCATGATCGGCAGCTCTGCATCCGTTTGATCGACAATGGACACAAACCGCTCCTTCGCCAGCAGACGCAGCCTCTCGGCATGGTCAAAAACCGCATCCATGCGACTGGTTTCAGAGGAAAAATAATCCTTGAGAAGCTGTAATCCCGAGGAAAGGATCTCCTCGGCATGGCGTGCCTGGTAGACACTTTGTTCAATCCCCAGGGCAGCCAGGATTGACTCTCTCTGGTTGCGGGCAAACAGGTCACAGAGGGGCTTGATATCCCCGCCATCAGCCTTTTCGAGGGCCTGGATATACTCTTTTCGTTCGCTATCCCTGATCACGACGGGAAACAGGCCGCGCTTGAGAAATACCAGGCTTGCCAGGGCACGGGCAACGCGACCATTGCCATCCTGAAAGGGATGAATCTGCGTGAATCGATGGTGAAGAAAGGCGGAGAGGATCTCGGGTGGTGTCTTCCTCTTCTCCCACTCCTGGTACCAGGAGACAAGATGGCTCATCTCCTGCTGGACATGTACGGGAGGACAGTAGGTGTGCAGAAGACCGTCCCGGCGCAACGGATTGTTCGGCTGCTCTTTATACGTCCCCTTGAGAAGAGGAACCCGCACACGCCGACCCTCTTCCGTCTGGGCCTCGATCGTATCTTGATGGGTGGTGAACCCGGCATGCAACTCTTTGATATAGCTCTCTGTAATATCCCGTTCACTTTTTACGAAGGAAAAGAGGCCATCGACAATACTGTAATGGTCTCTCATGACTGCGGCGTAGTGTTCGGCCTCTTCCCTGTCGATTCCACCCCGATGCGCAATCAGACTGGCTTCGATCCCCTGCTCGATCAAAACCTCCGTGATGCCACGATCCCAGGAGTACAATCGTTCGATTATTCCTGTTTCAATGGCCCACTCACGCTGCATCTTTTTCAAAAATTCCTGGTATTCGTCGCTCTCCTGCAACCGCTCCCTGCGCTCCTGCCAGATTTCCGCAAGGGCCTTGAGTTCCGTGTTTTCCAGACTGGAGGTCTCTTCCAGGTTGGCGATAAAATGATACCCACTCACGCCGACTCCAACACCAACCTGACCCCTTCCGGAGCGCTGGTGAAAAACTCCCGCAGCTTTTTCATCGCTCGGACCTCCAGTTGCCGGACCCGTTCGCGGCTGACGGAGAGCTTGTCGCCAAGCTCTTCCAGGGTGGCGGGTTGATCGGCCATGATGCGCTCTTCAATCACTTGCCGCTCACGCTTGTCCAGCCGCTCCAGACCTTGCTGGATCATGTTGGCAAGAATGTGCCGCTTCTCTTTGGCAAGGGCCACGCTCTCCTGGCCAGGCCGCAGATCGGGAATCAGATCCTGCACTTCGCCGCTGGCATCGTCCAGGAGGGGGCGATTCAGCGACTCATCCCCCCCAGCCAGACGACCATCCATCTCCAGGATGGTCGCGGCGTCGGTATGAAACCGGCTGGCCAACTCCTCGGCCTCGTCCAGGGCCAGGGGCGCAAAACCCTCCTTGGCCTGACGCAGCTTGAAAAACAGACGCCGTTTGATCTGGGTGGTGGCCACCTTGACCATGCTCCAGGCGCGCAGGATGTATTCATGAATAGCCGCACGAATCCACCACAAGGCATAGGTCGCCAGGCGTGCCCCACGCTGGGGATCGAAACGTTTCACGGCGTGCATCAGCCCGAGCGACCCCTCCTGGACCAGCTCGGAGAGTTGTATGCGGTAGCCCATATATTCACGCGCGGTCTTGACCACCAGACGCAGATGCGACCAGACCAGTTGATGGGCCGCGTCCACATCCCCACTTTGCCGATAGCGCATGGCCAAATCCATCTCCTCTTCGGCAGTCAGAAAGGGTGCCTGATGCACACGGTTCAGGAAGTCCTGGAAACCCGAGCCGTGATCGACAACAGCCAACTCCCGATATAAATCTTTTTGCTCGATGACAGCCAGATCGTCCATGTTTCCTCCTTTCTGCCAACCCATCGGAGTCCTTGGAGTGCGCAACCAATATGCCAGGGTCAACCCCCTGTCACCCCTTGAGATAGCAACGCGGGCAGAAAGTGCAAGCCCCCCATGCACATTTTTTTTAAAAAAAATTTGCAACCATTCAGCGCCCCCCCTAAGAAAGGCCTGGACATGAAAGCCTTTGTCAGGGCTCCGCCCCGAACCCCACCAGGACTCTGTCCTGGACCTGCCAGGGAGCCAGCCCCCTGGACCCCGATTCGTTGCCGGGTAAAGTGTACCCACCAACACGATAGCATACTGCTTGCGTGATCGCGTAGCATCATTTGTGAACACGTGGATCGCAAGACCAACCCCGCCCGCAAGAAAGGCAGCAACCATGGCTCATACAATACGATTATTCCTGATTTTGTTCTCTTTTGCGGCGATGCCTTGCCAGGCAGAGACCCGGCTTGATCCCGAATTGGCAACCCTTTTCCACAATGCTCATGTGGAGGGCAGTTTTGTCCTGATCGATGGCGACCGGGGGGAAACCATCCTCTCCGACGCGGCCAAAAGCCGACAGCGCTTTGTCCCCGCCTCCACCTTCAAGGTACTCAATGCCCTGATCGCCAGCGAAACCGGGGTCGTCGAGGAGGAAAAAGAGATCTTCCCCTGGAATGGTTCACCCCTCCCCTACAAACCCTGGGAACACGATATGACCCTGAAAGAGGCCATGCGTGTCTCGCATGTCCCGATATTTCAGATCGTTGCCCGCCGGATCGGCCTCGACCGCATGCGAGAGCATGTCGGCAAGGCAGGCTACGGCAATGGCGACATCGGCCAGGTGGTCGACCGTTTCTGGCTGGATGGCCCCCTGGTCATCTCCGCCCTGGAAAAGGCTGAGTTCATGGCCCGTCTGGCGCACAGGACATTACCCTTTTCCCAACAAACCCAGGAGCGGGTGCGACGTATCATGCCCACAGAAGAGATCGGCACGGCGCGTCTTTATGGAAAAACCGGCTGGATGGATCTCCAACCGGCGGACGGTCAATATGTCGGCTGGGTCGGCTGGTACGTCGGCTGGATTGAAGATCGGAACAAGATGGCGGCTTTTGCCTTGAATATCCAGACAAGAAACCCAGAGGACGTCAATATCCGCAAGCCGCTTGCCCTGGAGGCGCTGCGTCATTTGGGTGTCGTCGGAACTAAATAATGAGGGGCATGCCATTGACAGATCCCCCGTGCGTTCATAGGTGGTAGGCAAGCGGCCCGACGAACGGTACGGGACTGCACTGACAGAGCAACCTCACATGAAAGCCATTCAAAGGAGATTGACCATGTCCCTGATGACCTACGACCCCTTCCGCAATGCCCGGATGCTGCAAAATGAGATCAACCGTTTTTTTGAGCGCGACGTCGAAGGCCACAACAGCATGACAGCCGAATGGGCCTTGCGGGTGGATATCCAGGAAGACAAAGACCATGTAACCATTCGCGCCGACCTGCCCGGTATTGAACAGAAGGACATCGCCCTCAACGTCGAGCATGGCCGGTTGACCATCTCCGGTGAGCGGAAATTTGACGAGGGCAAAACTCCGGAGAACTTCCACCGGGTCGAGCGTCCTTATGGCCGCTTCAGCCGCACCTTCCAGCTGCCGGATACCACCGATCTGGACGGCATTCAAGCCTCAAGCCGCAATGGCGTCCTGACCGTCACTCTGCCCAAGGTCGAAAAGGCCAAACCGCGCGCCATTCAGGTCGCTTTCGACGCCTGATCCCCAGCAGAAGCAAGCCCTCCTCCTTCAGGGAGGGGGGCTTGGGTCATGTTCCGGAAGAGTCGGCGGCGCCAGGGGTGCCCCACTCATCCATGATCCTGTCATGGAGGGGGGCCTGGGCCGCGTTCCAGAAAGATCAGCGGCGTTGATTGGCCGCCAGCCGTGGCATCGGGACAGCTGGCCGGGCGAGGAGGAGGTCTCGGACCCTCTGGGCGATCCCCTCTGCGTCCAGGGCCAACTCGGCGCGCAGCTCCTTGCGATTGCCCTGGGGGATGAAGGCGTCCGGCAATCCCAGGGTGCGCACCTGCAAACCGCTGTCAAGAAACCCCTCTTCGGCCAGAAACTCAAGCACGGCGGAACCAAAACCACCGCGCACGGCGTTCTCTTCCAGAATCAACATGGACCCATAACCAGCGGCCTCCCGCAACAGGGCAGCGTCCAGAGGCTTGATGAAACGGGCATCGTAGACAGCCGGTTGAATGCCATCCCGTTTCAAAAACTCTGCGGCGGTCATGGCAGCATGCACCATGGAGCCAACGGCAACCAGGGAGATCCCTTTGCCGTCGCGCAGGCGCCGCCCGGTCCCCAAAGGAAGGGGCACGGGAACGACGGGATTGAGTCCCATGGCAGCCCCCCGGGGATAGCGCAAAGCCACCGGACGACCCAGAGTCAGAGCAGTGGCGAGCATGTGGCGCAGCTCGTTTTCGTCGGCAGGAGCCATCAGCACCATGTCCGGAATGACGCGCAAAAAGGTCAGATCGAACGCCCCGGCATGGGTGGCCCCGTCCTCGCCGACAATGCCGCCACGATCCACCGCGAAGACCAAAGGCAACTTTTGCAACAACACGTCGTGGATGATTTGATCGTAGGCGCGCTGCAAAAAGGTCGAGTAGATGGCCACGACCGGCAACAGCCCTTCGCAAGCCAGACCAGCTGCAAAGGTGACGGCATGCTGTTCGGCGATGCCGACATCGAAGAATCTCTCGGGAAAACGCTCCTGGAACAGATTCAGGCCGGTCCCCTCGGGCATGGCCGCCGTGACGGCAACAATGCGCCGATCCTTTTCGGCCAGGGAGACCAGGGTTTCGGCAAAGACCTGGGTGAAAGAGGGAATGACACCGTTGGACTGCAACCTGCCCGTCGCACGATCAAAGGGCTGGACGCCATGATAGGTGCAGGGACTGGCCTCTGCCGGCGGAAACCCCTTCCCTTTGCGCGTGACCACGTGCAACAGAATCGGCCCGGAGAGGCGTTGAATGTTGCGCAGCGTCGGCAGCAACTGGGAAAAATCATGACCATCGATCGGTCCGAAGTAGGTGAACCCCAGCTCCTCGAAAAGGGTGCCCGGGGTGATCATGCCCTTCATGTGTTCTTCGGCGCGGCGGGCAGCCCCCAGCAGCGGCTCGGAGATCCTTTTCAAAACCCGTCCGGTGCCATCCTTGATGGAGGTGTAGACCCGACCGCTGAGAATGCGGCTCAGATAGGCCGACATCGCTCCGACATTGGGAGAGATGGACATTTCGTTGTCGTTGAGGACCACCACCAGACCCAGGCCCCGATGCTGACCGGCATCGTTCAAGGCCTCGAAGCTCATGCCCGCCGTCATCGCCCCATCGCCAATCACGGCAATGCACTTGCGCTTCTCCCCCTTTTGCCGGGCCGCGATCGCCATGCCCATGGCGGCAGAGATCGACGTGGAGGAGTGCCCGGCCCCGAAGGGGTCGTAAGAACTCTCCGCGCGTTTGGTAAAGCCTGACAACCCATGCCGCTGCCGCAGGGTGTGCATGCGATCCCGACGCCCGGTAAGAATTTTGTGCGGATAGGATTGATGACCCACATCCCAGATCAGACGATCCTCGGGGGTGTTGAAGACATAGTGCAGGGCGATGGTCAACTCCACCACTCCCAGGCTGGCCCCCAGGTGACCCCCGGTACGAGCGACCGTATCGATGGTGAACTCCCGCACCTCGCTCGCCAACACAGGCAGATCCGCCTCCGCAAGGGCGCGCAGATGGGAAGGGTCGTCGATCTTGTTTAGAAAATATGTCATATCCGGTGCAGGATCAGTGGGTTCTGGAGATGGTAAACCGTGCCAGTTCCCGCAGGGGATCCGCAGCAGCGTGGAAGTCTTCCAGGCTTTTCAAGGCCTCTTCCACCAGGAGTTGCGCTTCCGTGCGAGCCTGGCCCAGTCCGATGAGAAACGGATAGGTGGCCTTGGATTTACTACGATCCGACCCCGTATTTTTGCCCATGAGTTGGCTGTCACCAATTTCGTCCAGGATATCATCCGCGATCTGGAAAGCCAAACCAATTGCCTCCCCGTATCGTTTCAAATGTTTGATTTGTTCGGAGTCACCCCCGGCCAGACGGGCACCGCCCACGCAGGCCATGCGAATCAGGGCACCCGTTTTGTGAATGTGGATGTTTTGCAACTCAACGGGATCGATCATTTTATTTTCGGCCTCGAGATCGAGCATCTGGCCACCCACCATACCCGCCATGCCGGCAGCCTGGGCCAGTTGGACAATCACCTCCAGCAGACCCTCGGCTGGCACACCGGGAACAGGGTGACGACCGAGCAGCTCAAAGGCGAAGGTCAGGAGGGCATCCCCGGCCAGAATGGCGGTGGCCTCGTCAAATTTCTTGTGACAGGTCGGCCAGCCACGGCGCAGGTCATCGTCATCCATCGCGGGCAGGTCGTCATGGATCAGGGAGTAGGTGTGAATGCACTCCATGGCGCAGGCGAAAGGCATGACATGATCCATCTGTCCCCCCACCGCTTCCGCCGCTGCCAGGGCCAGAATGGGACGCAAGCGCTTTCCTCCGGCCATCAAACTGTAGCGCATGGCCGCATGCAAACGCTGCGGGGAGCGCTCCTCGGACGGCAGATAACGCCCCAGAGCCGCATCCACCGCCGCTTTCATTCGGGAAAGGTAGGATGGCAGATCCACGAGGTCAGTCATCTCTCTGGGCTGAAGTCTGAAGAGGGGCCGTCAAGGTTTCGATCCTTTTTTCTGCCGCATCCAGACGTTTCTGGCAAGCCTGGGCAAGTTCGATTCCCTCCTCGAAGGCAGCGACCCCTTCATCGAGGGAGATGTCACCCTGTTCCAGGCGCTGCACCAGGGCCTCCAGTCGACCCAGAGACTGTTCAAAGTTCATGGATTGCATGGCCATTCCCTGGACGCGCCCCCCAACGACCGTTCAAAGTTCATGGAAAGCATGATCACCCCCCCGAACAGACAAACCTTCACGGATGGGGGAGGCCTCCCTCCACCCTCCGACCATGAGAGTCGCTGCGCGACTTTCACGGCACATCGACCCTGGGGTGTGACCATAGCAGACACATCGCAACGGATCAACGTTCCTGACTGTCAATTCCTGGAAGACGCGCCGGATCGACCCGTTCTCCACGCACCGTCACCCCCCAATGCAGGTGTGGACCCGTGGCCCGCCCCGTCATGCCGACGGTAGCGATGAGGCTCCCTTCCGGCAACCATTGTCCCGGTGCGACGCGCACATCACGTAAGTGGGCATACAAGGAGATGATTCCATGCCCATGGTCCACGAGCAGCGTGTTGCCGGTAAAAAAATAGTCTTGTCCCACCAAGGCCACGGTTCCCGGGGCAGTCGCCACCACGGGCGTCCCTTCAGGAGCGGCGATATCGACACCATTGTGCGGACTGCGCATCTGTCCATTCAGAAGGCGGCGGCTGCCAAACACCCCAGAAAAGCGCCCCGTGACCGGCATGCGAAACCCTCCGGTGAACCCCACCCGGCCATCACGACGCTGGTAGACAGCCTTGATCGCGGCGTTCTCCCTGCCAGCACGGGCGGCATCGTCGGGATCCAGATCCACCTTTTTTTCCGGCAGGGTCAACTCTTCAACCTTGTAGTCCCGTTTGGATATGGTCAATTTTTGTTTCAGAATCACCTCCGCTCCGGTCGGGGGTCGTACCTTCACTTCCAGGAGACGCGGGCCGGGTTTGCTCTCCATGTCCAGGGCGAGCAGTGCCTGACCTTCCGGCGTGAAGGGAAACGCCTTGTCGGCGAGTTTTCCTTCAAAACGACTCCCCTGGGGAAAGCCCGGCACCGACAGCATGACCGCCGTTCCCGGTTGCAGCGGTGCAGAGAGGAGCAGGGACTCCTCACCGATGACCCGCAACGGCCATACCGCCGCAACCACCAGAGCCAACATGACCAACATGTGTCGTACGCTCATGACCCCTCTACTTGATTCGATCCACCCGGGCATCCAGTGCCCCCCGGGCCAGGGTGACGTTGATGGCATCGCCCGGCATCAATCCATCCGTCTGGCGCACAAGGGAACCTTGTCCATCCCGGACAATGGCGAACCCCCGTTCCAGGGTCGCCCGAGGCGACAAGGCCACAAGCCGGGAGTGCTGTGCCGACAGATGCTCGCGTCGTTGCCTGATTCCATGCCGGTTGGCCTGCACCAATCGAAACAGCCCTGTCTCCACCCGCTGGCGCCAAAAAGGCAGATAACGCCCCGCTCTCCAGGCCAGCAACCGCTCGCGGAATCGATCCAACCGCTCCCGCTGCCCGGACATCCTGCCGCGCATGCCCCGGTACAGCCGTTCGACCAGCTCGTCGCAGCGTTGTCGGGATTGCTCCAGGTGGCGGCGCGGATCGCGTATTTTCGCCCGACACAACGCGACCCGCTCGCGGAGACGTTCCACGTAGCCCCGTGCTGCAAGTTCCAGATGGTGCCGCAAGCTGTGCAAGCGTGCGTCGAGTAGCGTTTTTTCCGGAAGCACACGCTCCGCCGCCGCCGAAGGGGTCGGGCACCGCAGATCCGCCACCAGGTCCGCCAGGGTGACATCCACTTCGTGTCCCACCGCGCTGATCACAGGTATGGCGGATCTGGCCATGGCCCTGACAACCGTTTCAGAGTTGAAGGCTGCCAGATCTTCCGCCGCTCCACCACCCCGTCCGCAAATGATCACCTCGGCGCGACCGTCGGCGTTGAGAAGATCGAGTGCCGCCGCAATCTCCGTCGGTGCCGCTGTCCCCTGCACCTGGGCGTGGGCCAGCAGGAGATGATAGCCCGGAGCGCGTTGGTCCAACACCTTCAAAATGTCATGGATGGCCGCCCCGCTCGCCGACGTGACAACGCCGATCACCTGCGGAAAAAAGGGCAGAGGCCGTTTGCGCTCCTCGGCAAACAATCCCTCCGCCGCCAGCATGGCATGCAGGCGCAACAAGCGTTCCCGTTCGCTGCCCGCCCCTTGCGGCAGCATCCCCTCGACGACCAACTGGTACTCGCCACGCGGCGTATAAACTGCCAGCCGTCCGGTCACCAGGATGGCATCGCCATCGCGCGGCATGACCGGCAGACGCCGCACCGTGGTCCGCCAGATGACGCTGCGCAGCTGCGATTCGGCATCGACGAGGGTGAAATAGACATGGCCCGAAGGGGGCTTGCGCAGACCGGAGACCTCACCGCGCACCCGCACGTAGGGAAAGGCATCCTCCATCAGGTCGCGAATGCGCTCGTTGAGTTCAGAAACGGAAAGAGAGTCGTCGGAACAACCCGAAATCTCCATGGGCACGGGGGCAACTCCTCCTTGAATTTCTCTCTTCTTCCGTAACCATTCAGCACCCGGCAACGAAATTGGGGTCCAGGGGGCTGGCGACCGGGCAGGTCCAGGACGGAGTCCTGGTGGGGTTCGGGGCGAAGCCCTGACAAAGGCTTTCATGTCCAGGCTTTTCTTGAGGGGGTGCTGAATAGTTACCCTCTTCCAGCGAAAAAGAAGAACCGGGGACCGGGATCCACGCTCACCCTTGTAACACACTCTTTGCCCAGTTTCATGGAAGTTGCCGTGGACACCCAGGGCAATCGCATTCAAACTGCGTCTACCTTCAAGAAAAAGAGTGACATGAAGGATTTTATTGGGGCTTCGCCCCAAACCCCATTGACAAGAAAGACTTTATTGGGGCTTCGCCCCAAACCCCACCAGGACTCCGTCCTGGACCTGTCCGGTCGCCAACCCCCTGGACCCCAATGCCAAAAAGCGATCATGGCCTTGGGTGTGCCAGTTTCAAATGCGCTTGCCCTGCCTGCCGGGGGTCGCATCCCGGAACGCTTTGTTGTACCCTCGTCCCCTGGAGATTCGGGTCTGAAAAATGGGGGTGCTCAACATGTCCGGAACGTTACCTGTTGCCGAAATCGACGATCCAGATTTTGTCTGGTTCAATGTCATCGAACCCCTCTCCCTGGAAAAGTTGCGGGGGCGTCTGGTCATCCTCGATTTTTGGACCTCCTGCTGCATCAACTGCATTCACGTCCTGGAAAGCCTGAAACACCTTGAGAACCGTTTTCCCGATGAGGTGGTGGTCATCGGTGTCCACTCCCCCAAGTTTGCCGCCGAAGAGAGCAGTCGGGTCGTCGCCAGCGCCATCGCCCGCTACGCGATCCGCCATCCGGTCATCCAGGATGTCGGCATGCGTCTTTGGCAAAAATATGGTATTCAATCCTGGCCCACTCTGGTTTTCATCTCGCCGACCGGCAAAATTCTCGGGGAGGTCGTCGGGGAACCCGACCTGGACGCCCTGGAAGAGTTTGTCGGGCAGGCCCTCGGCAAGGCCAGACGCAAGGGCGAACTGTGCCAAAGCCCCCTGCTGCGACCAGCTCCCGAACAACCCACCGGACGTTTTTTCTTCCCGGTGCGCATCAAATCCATCCCCGGAAACAACCCGGCCCGGCGCTGGGTCGTGGTGGATAGTGGTCATCACCAGATTGTCATTCTCGCTGACGACGGCACGGAGAGCGCTCGTTTTGGCGATGGCCTGCCCGGCTTCCAGGATGGTTCCCCGGACACCTGTCGTTTTTTCAACCCGCAAGGGGTCGTCGCCGCGACCAATACCCTCTACGTAGCCGATACGTTCAACCATGCCATCCGCCAGATCAGCCTCGTCACCGGCCTGGTCACCACCCTGGCCGGTGATGGTCGCCGGGGATTTCCCCTCCCGGCAACCAGTACACTGGCGAAGGAGACACGACTGGCCTCGGTCTGGGATCTGGAAATTCTGGAGGATCGGCTCTTCTTTGCCAATGCCGGCACCCATCAACTGGGAACTCTTCACCTGACGAAGGGCGATATCTCCCTGCTGGCAGGCACCGGCGGCGAGGATCTCGCCGATGGCCTCGCCCAATCCGCCATGCTGGCACAACCCAGTGGACTCGCCCTCGATCCCGAGCAGAAAATTCTCTACTTTGCCGACAGCGAAACCTCCTCGGTACGCACCCTGCACCTGAGCGGAGAAAAACGGGTCGCCACCCTCATTGGCAAGAGTCTGTTCGACTCAGGTCATGTCAACGGGCCTCTCCAAAGGGCCTCGTTGCAATATCCACGCGGCCTGGCCTGGGGGGAAGATCGTCTCTGGGTGGCCGACAGCTTCAACCATACCGTCCGCGTCATTCACCTGGCCGCAGGGCAGATCCATGATCTGGACGAGTTTGCCTGCCTCTGCGCCGAGTCCCCGTGCCTGCCGCTCATGGAACCGGCAGGCGTGGCTGTCGCCTCTGCCAAACGTTTGCTTGTCTGCGACACCGGCAATCACCGCATCCGTGAGTACCAACTGGACAAGAAAATTTGCCGGACGCTGGCCGCCTGATACCAATTTGCAGTCGATGCGAGAACGAGGCAGCAAGGAGGAGGAGGCGACGAGACAGTACGTGTTGGGTACGGTGAGGAGCCGACGACGCAGCTAACGAAGTTATCGCGATGAATGCAAATTGGTATGACGGAACCCCCCATGGAAAAACGTCCTGCGGAGCCACCATCGGCTTGATCTTATGGTTTTTGACAGCGGTGACGGCTCTTGGCCACTGTGACCCCACCCTTGCCGAGTTGGTCGACGATGGGGTGGCAGCCGCCCAGCGGCATGAGTTTCGCCGGGCCATCGACGCATTCGATCTGGCCTTGAACAAGCCAAATCTCCCACCCCGGGAACAGGCCATCATTCTCAACAATCGCGGCAATGCCTTCAAAAAAATCGGCCACCTTCACGATGCCGATAGCGATTACACCAGAGCCCTGCAACTGACCCCGGAGCTGCCCAAACCCCTGTACGATCGGGGCATCGTACACTTTCTTCGTGGGCAATTTGAGACCGCTGCCGCCGACTTGAAAATTTTTTTGCAAAAATCGCCCGACATGCCGTCTCCCTACCCCTATCTCTGGCTCTACCTGGCCCAGGCCCGTGCCCACAACGACAAACTCGGTGACAACCTCCTGGAGCATGCCCCCTTTCAGGAACAAATCACCTGGCCAGGCCCTCTGATCCGCCTGCATCGCGACTTCATGGATACCAGCACCCTTCTCTCCTATACGGGTGATCGTGTCGCCAGAAAACACCTTGAAAACCAGTGCGATGCCTATTTTCACATCGGGGAATACCACCTGCTGCGGGGAGATCGCCTGACAGCGAAGCGATGGTTTCGCCAGGCCATGGACACCGGCATGACCCATCTGGATGAATACGCCGCTGCCCGGGCCGAATGGCAGGCGTTGGACCAGAAAAGCCACCCGTCGCTCCCCTCCCTGCTGGAGCTGGATCCGGAGGCGATCCTGCCCGTCAAACCAAGCCAGATGCCCTGATGCCCCTCCCTCCCCGGATCGTCACCCGCCCCCTTCGCAGGGCATCTCCCCAAGCATGCGATTGATCTTGGCGGCACAGATGAAGTCATTTTCGGTCAAGGCGGCCACGGCTGTCGTCGCCCAGCGCACCCGACAACGATCATAAGAGAAGACCATCTCCGGATGGTGATCCTCCTGGATGGCGATCCCGGCCACGGCATTGACGAAAGCCAGGGTCTTGTCATACCCCTCGAACCAGAACAGACGCGATATTTCCAGGCCATCCGAACCCAAAACCCATTCCGGGGTCTCCTTCAAAAGGGTACGCGCCTGATCTACATCCAGGGCCGGATCGTATCCTTCATAACGGCGACAGTGTCGATCGTGCAAATGTGTCATGGATCGCTCCTTCATGTCATGATTCAGCGAACGGAGGCCACTCTTTTCCTGCCACGTTTTGGCTTGACTTTTTGCAAAACATATGGTAGGCACTCCGGAGTGGCTGCCAGGTAATCTTCTTTTATTCAATTCATGATTTAAATCCTGCCTGTTTCAAAGCCATCTCGAAGCGAGGAAATGTCATTGCGTGGCCACAATCAAAAGAATTGACAATCTTCGCATAAAAATTTACCCAGGAGATCACAATCCACCTCATGGACACATTGAGGGGCCTAATGTTCAAATCAGGTTTGCACTGCAACAATTCGAGATTCTCGAAGGTCGTTCGAGCATCAAACAGGCCGCAGTTGCCATAGAATGGGTCAAAGCCAACCTGGAACATCTCCAAAAAATCTGGAACGAGCTGCAACGATGATACCGACGAAATCTGCAGGCTTCAACAGTGCATTGGCCAACGACGAAGGAAAAACTCAAGCCATGTCGCAACCAAAATCCCCCAATCTCATGAAAGCGGAGTATCTGGACGGATATCGCCTGCACCTGTGTTGGCGACACCATGGAGAGGACATTGTAGACCTTGCGCCCTGGATAGCCAGCACCCCCGCTCTGCGCTTGACCTTCCAGGATGGCGCTCTTTTCAAACAGGCCCATGTGGATGAGGACGGGTGGTCCGTCGCGTGGAATGATCGTATCGAACTAGATGCCGAGCATCTTTTTCGCCTTGCCCGTTATCAGACAGGTGAATCGTTGGAACCTGAATCGTTTCACGCATGGCGAATCCGGCATGGTTTGAATCAAACCCAGGCGGCACAAGCCTTGGGCATCACCCAGCGTATGGTTCGATATTACGAGCATGGTCATTACCTGGTTCCAAAGACCATCACTCTGGCTTGTAAAAGCCTTGATGCCATGCTGCCATGCAACATGGACCATCCAACAAACAGACCCGAAACATTAAACCCGCTTACCCCGGCCGGAACACCCCCCCCTTGAACCAACCCGATTGCGGCAGGAAGCGCTGTTCGATCCGCTGCCAGGTATTCTGGCTGAGCAGATGTCGATAGAGACCCTCGGTTGGCGGGGTGGCGACATACAGCCCCGCGACGGCCGCATACATCAAGCCGGTTGCCAACCAATCCCGCGCGTAGAGCTTCAAGGCCGATCCCAGAGAGTGTGTCATGCTCAGCGGATGAAACAGGCTGAGGGCATAGAGTTCGTCCAATAGAAGATGAACAAAAACACCCAGGCCAATAAAGGTACCCACCAGCCAGGCCGTTGATCGGGACGCACCATACAGACCCCACACCAAAAGCACCGTGAAATAGACGAAAAAAAAGAGCGCCGGTACCGAGTGAAAAATTCCCCGATGCACCGTGGCCCGGGCAAAGAGTCGCAACACCCCCTGCTTGACAAAAACATAACCCGCCATCCACATAACGAGGAGTTCCACGACCGAAAAGCGGTCAGCCTGGCTGAACATGAGCAAAAAGGAGAAACAAAGGGCCAGTGCACCGAAGGCGATCCCCAAAGGCGTCGAGTTGTCGGCATCCAGATCGGGCAGAAGGCCACCAATGAGGGTCGCGGCAAAACAGGCCAGGGTCTCACCCCAACCCAGTGCTCCGGCAACGAGAAGCGATGTGGCCGCCACCCCGCCCGTCACGGCGGCAGCGTGAAAATGCACACGAAAATTGGCCATTTTTCCCGAGACTCCCTTGTTGCCACCTGGGAACTATTGGACCGAGGAGACACTCTCGTCATAACGCAGGCGCAAAACCACCAGGCCTCTTTTGCCCGGTTCGCGCAAAGAGAAACCGTTCTCCAGATAATAGACCGGACGGTAGTTGCGTTCCAGCCAGGTGAGGAGTCCCAGGCCATACTCCCTGGAACTGCCCATGAAAGAATAACCATAATCCGCCGTGGGACGCGACCAGACCATCACATAACGAGGCCGTGCCCGCTCGATCTCCCGAATCAGGAACGCCTCCCCCAGCCGGAAAAAATCCGGGGGCAGCAAAAGGTGGACCCGGGTTGGATTGACCACCCGATAGAGAAAATTAAAGATCAAACCCTCGGGAATGACCAGGAGTGTATCGTCGGCACGCAGCCTTTCGTCGGCCCAGCGGGCAAAACGCTCCTGAATGGCGGCGTTGAGGCTGACGGCGGGCGGGAAAGCCAGAAACCGATTTTCCCCCGTGCCGATGGTGAAAGTCATGCGCTGGTAGATGTGCCAGGAGTGGTGCCAGACACCCGCGATCATCAACACGACGAACAGGGCATAAACCCCTTGCAGCCTCCTGGCCTCGATCACCTCTCCCCGGAGCGCCAGCCATCCGGGAAGTACGCCCGTCAGAAAACCGATCATGCCCAAAAAGGCCGGGGTCAGCAGGACAAATCCATAACTGAAAAATGTGGTATTGAACACCATGCGCGCCTGTAACGCCAACGCAAACATGCTCCAGATACTCATAAAAAACAGATGTTTATGACCTTCCGGATGCACCGGCACCAGGCGATGCCCAAACAGGGTCACAAACAGAATCAGGCAGGTCAGAAACATGAATCCCTGTGGCATCAGGTACATGCCAAAATTTTCCCAGCCATAATGCCATAAAATGAGACCAAGCCAGACCAAGGCCACAAAAAACGCCAGCCGTACCCCCGGCGAAGGCTTTCGGGACATGGCAAAAACCCCATAAGCCGCCCCCAGCCAGCCCACCTGCCAGATCGCCGACAGAAAACTGGAAAGAATATTCTCCTGCGGATGATCCAGGCCGGATATGACGCTCTGAAACCGGGTCTGGGTCAGATAGCCCGAAAAAACCGCCACCCAGGATCCCGCCACCGCTTTCAAGGCCTGGTCAACCGGAAGAACGGTGAGAAAATAGCCCAGGAAAGCCAAAACCGGCAACAAAGCCGTCAACACCAAACCACCCCGGTGCCGATGACAAACCTCCCAACGCTTTGGCTTGTGGCGTGCCACCCGAACGACAAACAGGCCGACAGCCGCGACCAGTGCAAAAAAAAACTCCGCCTTGGTCAGGAAATTGATGCCAAAAAACAGCGCCGCCCCATACAAACTGGAGGGCTTCCCATGTCGGGCAAAATTGAAAAGCCCCGCCAGGACCAGCAGGGCGCTCATGAAACCATGGGTGGCGGCGTGACTGTAGGGGGCGATGAAATTGAAGCTGGCATACTCGTTGTTGACGTGGGGAAACACCCCCACCACCATGAAAGCCAAAGCGGCCAGAACCCCTGAAAACCAGCCCAGCCAGGTGCCGAACAGATACAGAATCACACCCGTTGTCCCAGCGGCGAGGATCAGGTTGACCCCGAACAGGAGCCGAACCGTCTCCCCGCCGACGGCCATCCACAAAGCGTTGAAATAATCGGAAAAGGGACCGTAGATCTGGTACAAATCCCTTTGCAATACCCGGCCATGAAGAATCTGCCAGGGATAATAGAGTTCCCGACCAAAATCCATGATCGGATCGGCCCAGCGCAGCCAGGACGCGGCAGACAGGGCACAATAAATCACCCCCGTGAACAGGAAACTCAATGCCAGCAAACGCCCCTTGTTCTGTCGGATCACGTCTGTCACCCCCGGTCACGCATGGCTCATCGAACCGTGTCCATTTTGGAACGTGTCGTTTCTTTGTAATCAGTAATCAAAGAAAAATGTTGGCATGAAAGACTTTATCAGGGCTTCGCCCCGAACCCCACCAGGACTCTGTCCTGGACCTGCCAGGACTCT
>JADGCJ010000239.1 GCA_015229045.1 Magnetococcales bacterium | reverse complement strand
GTCCAGGACAGAGTCCTGGTGGGGTTTGGGGCAAAGCCCCAATGGGGTTTGGGGCAAAGCCCCAATGGGGTTTGGGGCAAAGCCCCAATGGGGTTTGGGGCAAAGCCCCAATGAAACAGCGTTTCGGTACGCTTTGGCTGGGGGCGCTGCCCCCAGACCCCCGCTGAGGGGGCAGGCGGAGCCTCCCCCTCAGACTCCCCCAACCACTTTCAAAATATTTTATTCTAAAATATTTTGAGAAGCAGATGAACTTATTGAAGATTTGCATGAAACACTCCGGCGAACGGTTGCGCCACCGGATGACTGGACAATCGACCAACAAAGCGACACAATCCCCGATTGGAGGAACGGCGCAACCGCCTGGAATCCGGCAAGCTTCGACAACAGGATGACTGCCATGCGCGTGACCTTCGTGACCATGGGCTGGGAAAACCCATCGGTCGAGTACATCTCCGCCTGCCTCAAGGCCGAGGGACACCACGTCTCCCTCGCCTACGAGCAGTCCCTGTTCGATGACAAGAACTACCTGTGCATTCCCTTTCTCGCCCGGTTGTTTGATCAGGGATCCAATCTGCTCCACCAGATCGTCGCCTCCCGCCCTGACGTGGTGGCCTTCTCGGTCATGGCCATCAACTACCAGTGGGGCATTCGTCGGGCTGCGCAGGTCAAGGAGCTGCTCGACGTACCCATTGTTTTTGGTGGCTATCACGCCATCACCTGTCCCGACGTCATCATCGCCAGGCCGCCGGTGGATGCCGTCTGCCTCAACGAGGGCGAACTGGCCATGGCTGACCTGCTCGGACGTCTCCAGGAGGGAACGTGGGATACGACCATCCCCGGTCTCTGGTTCAAGGACAAGGCGGGCCAGATCATCAAAAATCCCCGCCGACCGCTGATCGCCGACCTCGATGCCATGCCTCTGCCGGACAAGGATCTGTACGCACCCGTGGTCCCCATCCGCAACTACTACTTGGCGGTGACCAACCGGGGCTGCCCCTACAACTGCACCTATTGCTCTGTCTCCACCGTCTCCGACCTGGAGCGGGACGTCCCCGGTTTCAAAAAGGTCCGGGAACGCAGCGTCGACTCCGTTCTGCACGAACTGCGCGTCAACAAGGAGAAATACGACTTCAAATGGGTCGATTTCCGCAATGCCGTCTTCTCCTACACCCCGTCGTGGGTGCTGGAGTTTTGTGCCCGTTATCCGCAGGAGATCGGCCTGCCGTTTCGCATTTTCAGCCATCCCCTGCTCATCCGCGAAGATCTCTGCATCGCCCTGCGCGATGCCGGCTGCTTCGGAGTGCAGATGGGGCTTGAGTCCTACGATCCGACAGTGCGCAACGAGATCCTCAACCGGCACGAAACCAACGCGCAGATCGACCGTGCCATCCAGATCATGGAAAAGGTCGGGATCAACTACTCCCTGGATTACATTCTTGGTCTCCCAGGACAGAGCGAGGAGGAGTTGCAACGGGCAGCGGCCCTGTTTGCCAACCTGCGCCACCTTTATCGTATCTCCCCGTTCATGCTCTCCTACCTGCCCCGCACCCGGATCATCGACCAGGCGGTGGCGGCGGGAATCCTCGGGGAGGAGGAGAACCGCAACATTGACGAAGGGCTGCACGGCAACTACATGGATGAAGGCTCCCCCATGGAACGCAAGCGCCGCCGCATGTTCCAGACCTACAAGCTCCTGTTCCGCTCCATGAGCTTCATGCCGATATGGCTGCGCCGGTTGTTCTATCACTCCCGCGCCTATGTCATCTTCTACGTCATTCCGTTTGACTTCATTCTGCGTCTGTTCGATCTCTCCATGGTGTTCCGCGATCGCGATGCCCGCGCCTATGCCCTCAACTATTGGTGGTGGTTTCGCAAACGCTTTGACCCGGCCAGCCCGAACCACTGGCGGAAAAAACTCGAACCCGGCACCGCTCAGGCCGACGCACTGCTCCGGCAAATCACCGGGAAGAGGTAGTGCGGAGCAAGGAGTGGCGATGGCGGCAAACAGACAGGTTGCGCGACCCGACAGGGTGTCACGACTGCTCGGAGCATGGCACGCGGAGAGCCCCGGGGCCTACCGGATGGCTGGCCTGTTTGCCCTTGTCGCCACGCTCCTTTTGGGATGTCTGGTGTGGATCACCGGCCCGGTCCACCAGGCACACAGCGCCAGGGACACCTTCTACCTGCTGTCGGCGGGTTGGCAGCTCCGCAACGGCCTGATCCCGCACACCGATTTTCTCCAGGTTCACAACCTGCACGCCGCACTGACCGCCCTGGCGATGTGGGTCGTACACGACGATGTGCGCGCCCTGCCTCTGGTGACGCTGCTTGTCGCTGCGGTGTGCGGACTCTGGGGATGGATCCTGGCCAGCCGACGCCTGTCGGCACCCGGAACGCTCCTGTTCGTCGGCGTGGTGATCCTCGCCACCCTGGATGTGACCCATCAGGGGGCGGCGTATTTCAAGATGGTCTCCTACAGTACGCAGTACAACAAATTTGGCTGGGCACTCCTCAGTCTGCTCATCTTGCAGGTGACCATTCCCCCACGTTCGGGGGTCTCCTCCTCCGGCAGGCTCGCGAACTCCGTCTCCATGGGCATCCTGCTCGCCCTGCTGATGCTCAACAAGGTCAGCATGTTTCTTGCCGGATTGGGATTCCTGCTGGTGGTGCCGTGGTTGTTGCGCGATGACCGGAAACCGAACCTGCATTTTATCACTCTCGCTTTTGTCCTCTCCTGGGGCGTGATCAGGCTGGTCACGGGCATCCGGCTCGACCACTTTCTGCTCGATGTCCGTGCCATGTCCCAGGCCGGATTTGTCGATGCCACCACGGGTGTTTTCGGCAACACTCTGGCCGATTTTTTCAAATTGCTGACGATCAATCTGGATTGGCTGGTGATTCTGTTGCTGGTTGCCATGGGCGGTGTCGGATTCAGAAACCATGGCTTGAAACTGCTTTGGATCGCTCTCCTGATGGCGGGAGTGGGATGCTTTGTCGAGGCCTTCAACTACCAGGGCATGACGGCCAAGCTTGGCGCTCTGGACATGTATGGCAGATATGTGCCCTCCTTTGCCATCGGTGTGTTGCTGATCGATGAGATGCATCGGCGCACGTTTCTGGCCCTGTCCGACCGAAACAGGGTACCCCATGCCCTGCATCAGCTTCTTTCGGTCGCCCTGGGCATCTATTTTGTCGTGCGTATCTTTGTCATCCCGGAGGTTTTGGGAATTGTCTATGCGTCCTATTGGCACACCAAGAACTTTCGCATGCATGCCGAAAACAACGAGTACATTCAATCACCCGCCTTCCAGGCCATGCCGCTGCCACGGAGCGAGGATGAACCGGACTCTCCTGCCGAAATCAAAAGAGAGGTCATGTTCAACATCGCGAACAAGGGAACTGAAAAGGCCAAAGGGCACTCCGTCTATCTGACACCCTACAAGAACGCCGTGTTCGTCAACGACGCTCTCCAGCTTCTCCGCAAGCACGTCGATGCCAAGGCCCGGCGCATCTGGTCGCTGACGCTCGACAATCCGTTCCCGTTCGCTTTGCGCCTGCCACCGCCAAGGCAGGTGGGCTTCTGGGTGCCCTTCAACACTGGCGCCGCTCTCGGCAGGGGACCGTTGGCCGGCAGGGGGCAGTATCAACTCTTGGGCGAAGGGCTCGTCGATGTCGATCTTCTCCTGGAACCAAAAATCACCGCCGCCTACCCCGAATCGAAGCGCATCCGCACCATCTATGCCGCCGAGATGGCCGCCAGATTTGAAAAAATCGATGAATCCGAGCTGTGGATCCTCCAGCGCAACAGGGGGATCGAAAACATCCTGATAAAGTAAAGTCTGGTATGAAGGGCCGAAAACGGGGTCCAGGGGGCTGGCGACCGGACAGGTCCAGGACAGAGTCCTGGCAGGTCC
>JADGCJ010000238.1 GCA_015229045.1 Magnetococcales bacterium | reverse complement strand
CGACGGTCTGGCTGTTTTCCGAGATGGGCAAGGATGCAAGGGAGGGGCTGTTACCTTTTGGCTGGGTGCTGGTGGCCTGGGATAAACGGCCATGACGATCTATTCCCTTCCCCTGGCGCGTTATCGTCTGGAGTGGCGGGTGGAGACAGCGTTGCGCTTGCCGGAGTATGCCGGGTCGGCGTTGCGGGGGGTGTTCGGGGCGGCGCTGCGGGGGGTGGCCTGTTTCACTCGGGAGCGGACATGCGAAGGCTGCGGCCTGTTGCGCACCTGTCCCTACTCGCTGATCTTCGAGACCCCTGCCCCGCTGGTGGTCGAAGGGGAAAAAAGCTTCGCGGTGGCACCCAATCCCTACATCATCGAGCCGCCTGCCTGGGGGGCGCGGGATTATCTCGTCGGGGAGGCGCTGGTTTTTCATCTGGTGCTGGCGGGACGCGCCCTGGCGCAACTGCCCCTGCTGATTCTGGCCTGGCAACGCGCCCTGGCCCGTGGTGTCGGGCCGGGAGATGGCAGAGCGGATTTGTCGCGTGTGGTATTGGAACGGGAAAACGGGGAGGAAATGGTCTTTTCGGCGGAAGAAGGCGTGCTGCACGATCATGAAACCCTTTGCGTCGTCCCCCCCTGGCCGGGTGGCGAGAGCCTTGCCCTGGATCTGCTCACCCCCACCCGTATCCAGCGCGACGGCTCCCCCCTCGGTCCGGGCCGCCTCACCCCACGGGATCTGCTGGTGGGTTTGATGCGTCGCGTCGGACAAATCGCCCAGATTCATGTCGGTACGCCTCTGGAGGTCGATTACGTCGAACTGGCCCACCGCGCCGGTGCCATCGCCTGCCATGGCAACCTCTCCTGGCGGGACTGGACCCGTCGTTCGGGTCGGCAGCAACAAACCATGGCCCTGGGGGGCGTTGTCGGACAATGGACCTTGACCGGTGATTTGCAATCTTTTTGGCCGTTTGTTTATCTGGGACAGTGGTTGCACGTAGGCAAAAACGCCACCTTCGGGCTGGGCGGGTATTCTTTACTTCTAAATAAAGGTTTATAAAATGGCTGATAAACATGATAACGGCAAGGTATTGTTATTGACCGTCGGTACAGGAGACGATACGAAACGAGAAGAAACTTTGTACAGACCTTTACGACTTTCCATTTCCAAAGGGAAGTTTACCTCAATCATCCTGCTACCCTCTTCGGTTACGGAAGCCTGGGCGGAACAGGTGCAAAATGATTTGACCCCTCATAACATCCAGGTTTATCCCCTGCATCCCGGTGACGAAGATAATGCGGATCGCTGCTTCGATCACTTCGATAAGGTTCTGGCCGAGCTTCTGGCCGATGGGTGGATGTGCAACCAGATCGAGGTGGACCCTACGCGGGGAACCAAAATGATGA
Source organism: Magnetococcales bacterium (assembly GCA_015229045.1). Next base: position 2,551 of record JADGCJ010000238.1, on the reverse strand, counting down.
GCGCCTCACTGGTTCTCGCCGCCGTCCATCGGGACGTATCCGCAATACGTTATATCACCGGAAAACGGGATGAACGCGGCATGGTTCAATCCGGATCCGAAGAAATTTTCGAGTTCCGCACAACCCGTATTTCCGCTGCTCGTCGTCTTGAGGACGCCTTCCAACTGTTTCAGCACAGCAACTTTGCCGCAGTGTTGGACATGATTCCGGATCCCGATTCCGGGTGGGCCGCCCTGAATTGGCCAGCGGAGTTCCATCCTCGTCTGAGGGCTATTCGGTCTTTGGCCCATTTTTATGGCGCTTGGGACCGTTTGAATTATTCCGAAGCTCAGAAAGCCGGCACTGCTGACCTCAGTAGTTTGGAGGGAAAATGGCAAAGATTCCAGCCATCGCTGCCTGTTCTGGATTGGGTCAAGCAGTTGGCGAAAGGCCTGCCCGAAACAGACGAAAAGGAGCGTCGCAAAAAGCAGAAGGCTCCCTACCTGTTACGCCTGACGGTAGATCTGTGGGCCAATGGTTTAAGGCGAATTCGTGCCGGACAATGGGAAGATGCCACGGTGCGAGCTTATCGAATTCTGGAAATGGTGGGACAGATGCGCTTATTTGAAAAGGGCCATGACTCTGCCAAGCTTGATTTACAAGATAGTGAAATCATGAAATTTCCGGAAAAGTCCGAACTTCGAAGCACAAACCCCGATGGAACCCGCATGGCAGGTAGAGAACAGGTAGTAAAGTTGCTGCGATTTTTTAACGATCCATTTCACAAGGCCCTGGTTAGATTTGCAAGCAGCTCCCAAATCAATACAAATATGAGGAATAATAGTGTGTTGATCCACGGATTCTCTACAAAGATCGACGTCAGCGATAACCTGGAAAAACACTATCAGAATATAAAGGAAGAATTACTGAAACCATGTCTTGAAGATTCGCGGCTGGAATGGCTGGAATTGGCCCAAAAACCCTCTTTCGAAAGATAGGCCGTGCCCACTCTCTATGTAACCCAACAAGGCGCGGTGGTGCGGTTGTCCGGGGCGAGTCTGCATGTGACGCAGGAGATTGATCCGGATGGGGATGGGCCGTTACCGCCGGGGCGGACGGTGTTGCTGGAGGTGGAGCCGCATCGGTTGGAGATGGTGGCTTTGGTAGGGCGGGTTCACATTACCCAGGATGCTCTCAAGCTCTGTTTGGACAAGGGTATCGGGGTGGCGTGGTTTTCCTGGAACGGGAAATTTTTGGGACGGATGGTACCGGAGGCGGCGCGGTCGGGGGATTTGCGCTTGGCGCAGTATCGTGCTGCGGTGGATGCGACGCTTTGTTTGGATTTGGCGCGGCGGGTGGTATCGGGCAAGTTGACCAATGCGGTGGTGACTTTGAAAGGCATTCAATCCAATCAACCCGGATTGGAGGATTTATCCCAGGCCTTGCGGGATTTGGGGGAGTATCGGCAACGGGTGGCGGAGTGTGGTGATGTCGGGGCGTTGCTGGGTTTCGAGGGGGGCGCCGCCGCCTGTTATTTCGGGGTATTGGATCGGGGCTTTCGGGGGGAGATCCGTTTCCCCGGACGAAAGCGTCGACCGCCGCCGGATGCGGCCAATGCGTTGCTTTCGTTTGGTTACGTGTTGTTGGGCAATCTGATTGGGGGTCATCTTGAAGCCAGGGGGTTGGATCCGGCGGTGGGATTTTTCCATGCTCCCCGTCCAGGACGAGCCAGTTTGGCTTTGGATCTTCTGGAGGAGTTCCGTCACGCCATTGTGGATCGATTTGTGATGCGGGTGTGCAATTTGCGCATGTTGCAACCGGGGATGTTTGAAAACGATGCCCAGGAAGGCGGGGTACGTTTGAATCGGGAGGGGTTGCGTCTCTTCTTCCGGGCGTGGGGTGAACATCTGGAGAAACCGTTGCCGGAGTCGGGTGGTGGAAAGGTTTCGCCTCAGGAGTTGATTCGGCGACAGGTCAACCGTATGGCCATGACCTTGCGAGGCGAAGATCAGTATGAACCATTCTTGATGCAGGATTGAGAATATGGACCGTTGCATGCGCTATGTAGTGTGCTACGATGTCAGTGATAATAAACGGCGAAGGCGTCTATCCATCTGCCTCGACGGATACGGAGACCGGGTACAGGAAAGTGTTTTTGAGGTGGTGTTGACGGGGGAGCTTCAAGCCAGAATGGCGGAGGAGGTTAAAGAGCGTATCCGGGGGACGGACGATGCCGTGCAGATTTATCCGCTTTGTGCCAATTGTGCGGCCAAGGTGCAGCGTTTGGGCAATGCCTGTGAGGCTCCTGGTGAGGAGGTGGTGTTTGTGGTTTAATGGGGGGGGAGAGACTTGCTCAATTGACTCGAATAATATTACAATCATTTGCTTTTTAATATTTTTTCTTTTAAGTATCAAAAAAAGAAAATGTTTTGACTTTTTATATTGATAATTAAGCCTTCATCAAATACAATATGATTTTCTCCATACTATTCTTGACCAGTGGCGAGAAGGTCGTAACCCTGAAAACCCATTTTTCAGCAGGAGGTTACGAAAGTGATCAACGTATTGTAAA
>JADGCJ010000237.1 GCA_015229045.1 Magnetococcales bacterium | reverse complement strand
ATGAAGTTGCGGATCGACTTTGGGTGAAAGACTCCCTCGATCCTGAAGTCGAAAAACTACGCATACCAAAATAGGCGCGGTTTAGTTGCCAGCAACAACGGCTTCTCGCAGTCGGGGTGCCGCCTTTGGTTCCATCGTTCACGCACCTCGTCCTCGCACGCAAGAGTGCGGTACATGGTGCGAACTGAGCAAAGATACCGTCCCTCTTCCAGGAGGGTGTGGAGGCGGCTGCGAACGTCGGTCTGAAAATGTATGAATTTGGTCAGTTTGAAAATGTTGCACGCCATTATGATTCAAGTCGTTCCTTCATTCGGAAGCTGTTGCCTTCGATGATGACCGTTTCCGCGTGATGGAGGACTCTATCGAGAATGGCGGAGGTGAGCGTGGCGTCGTGGTTGAAAATTTCTGACCAGTTTTTGTAGGCCCTGTTGGATGTGAGAATAATGGACCCTCGTTCATAACGCTGACTGAAGATCTGGAATAGGAGGTCGGCACCGGTTTTGTCGATGGGTAGGTAGCCCAGTTCGTCGAGAATCAGGAGGCTTGGTTTTAGGTAGCGGTTGAGTTCCTGACGAACCCGTCCTGCTGCTTGTGCGGCAGTGAGAGAGTTGATGGCGTCGATGGCCGTGGTAAAGAGGACGGAGTGCCCTTTGAGGCATGCGGTGTGGCCCAGGGCAATGGCGAGGTGGGTTTTTCCCAGACCGACCCCTCCCAGGAAGATTACGTTGGCCTTTTCCTTCAGGAAGGCCAAGCGGAACAGTTCCTGGACCTGGAGACGGTTGATTTTGGTGGGCCAAGACCATTGAAACTGCTCGTATGTTTTGATGATCGGGAAACGAGCCGTTTGCACCATCCTCTGCATGGCCCGTTCCTGACGCTGTGTCACCTCTCCATCAATGAGCCTTTCCAGAAACTGGAAGTGAGACCAGTTTTCTCGTGCAGCCTGTTTGATCAGGTTGGGGTAGTGGTCTCGCATGTAGGGCACCTTCAGATAAAGGAGGTTGGCCAGTAGCGCCTCCTGTGCGGGATCGGTAGCTGGTTTGGAAGGCATAGAAGTCTCCATTTTCGTGACAGTCATGGTTGATCGTAGAGGGAGAGGTTGGGGAGTGGCACCTCCAGTTCCAAGAGGTCTTGGCGCCTGGTCAGGTGGAGTGCCCCTGTTTGTGGCAAGGGACGGGCACGTTGTTCGAGGATGTTGGCGATATATTCTGAGCTGAATGCCTGGAACTGGAACGCATCTGCCATGGCCTGACCTACCTGTTCAGCACCGTGGATTTCTACCAGGGCCACAATGCGCGTGACATGTTGCTGGGGGTTAAGGCGTCGTTTGGACAGTTCCTGATAATATTCCTGAGCCCGAGGTGAGAGGCTCAAGAAACGCAGGAACAGCTTTTGTTGGCGCGCACTTTTGCGTTGTTCCAAGAGTTTCCTGGAGTGATCGGGATCCTCGAAATCCTGGTGCCGGTCAAAGCTGCGGCTATGCCGTGCGATCAGTTTGTCTTGGTACAAAATGCAGACCCGATCCGGGTATGCTTTGATGACCAAACGGGCAGATGCGAACTCTGCCGGGACTGAATAGCGGTTGGTTTCGAAGGAGACGCGGAAACGGTTTGATGCCACCACCGGCCTGATGGTAGCCACGTCATATGGTACGGGTGGCAAAGGTTTGAGCAGGGGGCGTTCCTGCTGGAGGAGATCAATGGGTTTCATTTTGATTTCTCCATGGATGCGAACATTGGCAATTGTATCCAACCAGATGCGGGCTGCCGGGTTGATATGATCAAAATCAACTATCTCCAGGCCATTGAGGAGATTCTTTTTGACGTACCCGACACCGTTTTCGACCCGCCCTTTTTCATTGCCCTTGCCCACGTTGCATGGGGAAACCTGAAATCCGTGATAGGAGGCAAAGTCAGAATATTTGGAGTTGAGGATTGGCTCATGGCCGCGCTCGTGACTCAGAACAGCCGATTTGAGGTTGTCCACCATGATTCTGGCCGGAACGCCGCCGAAGAAATCGAAGGCGTTTCGGTGGCAGGCAAGGAAGTGTTCCATGGTTTGGGAGGGGGTAAATTCCAAATACATCATACGACTGTGGCAAAGCACCATGAGAAAAAAACTGAGACGGCGGCGGGTAGAACCGATGCTCACCGCTCCATACTCGCCCCAATCCACCTGGGCACATTCGCCAGGGGCGAATTTCAAAGTCAGAAAGGCTGCTGTTCGTTTGGGTCGCAAGGTGCGTATGTACATCTTGATGGTAGTTAATCCACCGCCATATCCATCATCCTTTAGGCGGTTGAAAATTTGGGTGCAGGAATAAGGATGGTGTTCCAGCAATCGCAAGATTGTTGGTTTGAAAGGGTCAAGTTTGCTGGGTTTCTGGGCGACTTGTTTGGGACGGTAGCGGGGTTGGGTTAGCCAATCCGCCACAGTTCTGGGATCCAGGTCCAAGTTTCGGGCGATTTGAATGGCCGTCAGCCCTTGTCCGTGGTGAAGTTCCTTGATGCGCGAGTAGGTCTCGTAGTCGATCACGATCCACCTCCAAGCCGTCGCAACAATTCGCCAATAGACTCAGGGCCAGAAGAAGGTGTTCGGATTTGGGTTTGATCGACTGGTTTCCAGTCAACCAAATCGAGAACTTGGTAAAATGGCGGATCGAAGGCGATCAACCCGCTGTCTTCCAACTGGCGGCGAGCATCAATCAGGATGCATTCCGGCACGTTCATGAGTTTGGCCATACTGGAGCCCGAATACCAGCTAATCCCCTGAGCATTGCCCACGGTCACCAGGAACAGGTACATGGCCCATGCCTTGGTCTCGCAGTACTGCATGTGTTTGTTCCGCACCAGACGGTGATCAACCCAGCTAAAGTGGGCTGGCACGCGGCGCAGACGGTCCGGGCGAAGAATGCGCGGCTCCATAATTCCTGTCTCCTTGCGTTGATAGGGTGGCGGAAAGAATGTCCTGCCCCAATTGTATGAAGGATCGGGAAGAACGAGCGATGTCATCTTGTAACAGGCTACCTGTTAGGTGGGCGATAAGCCCATAAAGAACAAGCGGTTGGGCGTTGATGATCTCTTGTAACAGGGGTGATTTGATGGCGGAATCTGCAGAATCTTGGGTAAAATTGACTGATTCCGTTTCATTATCCGATGGTTGCTCGTGACAGTCATCTTGTAACAGGGGAGAGTTCTCCCCTTTCACCCGCTTTCCATACGTGGTTTTCGGGTGTGTTCGCCGCCATTCCTGAGCACGCTGTACATGCTCTGGCCCGCGAAAATAGTCACGATTTTCCGGCTTTCTGAGCCATCGGCGTTGGCTGACTGACTTGCTCGCCTTGCGGCAAGCCGACTCTTGGCAGTATCTCTGGCGGGTCGCATTGCGAAAATCCGGCTCGAAGTGCTGACCACAATGGTGACACTTGCGTTTTGTTTGCTTGCTCATATGCGTCCCTCCCTTGGGATGGTCGTGTGCAAGCAAAACACATTGCAAATCAAGGGGCAGACTGTGCAATCAGAAGGAATTCATCGGGTGTGGGGAGAAGAAGACCGAGAGATGGAAGAACATGAAAACAAAGAATAAAATTGACATGAAGAAAACACAGAAAAATAAAATTCATTTATTTTCGTTGTTTGTTTTAAGAAAAACCAAGAAGAATATCAGTCTGCATTTTCAAACCGACCGATTTCGTACATTTTCAGACCGCCGCTGACACGTTTCTCCTTGGAGTGACCACGGCGTGCCTTGGCATTGTCCGTTTCCTCACCTTCAAAATAGGTGTTGGTCAAATCGTACAATGTCACTGTACATTCCAACCCAAACAAATCTCTAAGGCGAGAAAACAGATTGTTTTCCAATGTATTCTGGTTCCGAAGCAGAATGTCTGAAACCCGGTAGAGTTGCATGAGACTCATCGACTCGTAATCGACGTCCAACAATTCTCCAA
>JADGCJ010000236.1 GCA_015229045.1 Magnetococcales bacterium | reverse complement strand
TGTGCTGCTGGAGAGGTTGAAATCAACCCGGGGTTCCTGATTCAATTGGAAAACTTCCGGTGTGTTGGGATTTTCGAAGGAGAGATCCTTCAAATAAATCTTGACCACATGAAAGACAGGCTGATCAGCATTTTGCGACTCAGCCGGAGGTGCGGGCGGGGAAGGAGGCGTCGGGGGCTTGGATTGGGCCATGGGTATGCTCCGTTCGATGCGTCAAATAAATGGATGTCGCGGCATCATGAATCCTGGACATCCTCCGTCGGGGAACCACGGGCAACCAACTCCGGGGTCGTGGTTCCAGCCTGAGAACCATTCTGGGCAGTGCCGGAGCGACGGTTGCGTCGCCGGCGTCTTTTGGCGGGGGCAGGGGTGGGGGTGGGATTTTCGGAACTTTCTGCTGGCAAGGCTCCCTCGCCAGGAATGGCACCTGCAATGGCATCTGATGTGGCACCCGCCCGAGGACGTGAAACGGCGGCGCGTCGTGGCCGCCTGGTTTTTTTATCAGGTGTCTTGCTGTCGGGCATCTTGCTGTCGGGCATCTTGCTGTCGGTTGCGACAGCGTCCACATGCTGCGAAGTCGTTTCGCGGACCGGCCTGGACGAGATGGATTTTCCTTTCCTGTCACGGCGCTCATTCCGTTGTGGACGGGCATGGACCGAGGCAGCGGAGCGTGGCGGTCGCTTCAGTTCCGGCAACATGGTGTCATCAGCCCAGGAAACCGGTATTTTCATGCCAATGAAGGTTTCCACGGCCTCCAGATGATAGGCCCCTTCCTCATCGACCAGGGAGATGGCATCACCCGCCGCCCCGGCCCGGGCCGTGCGCCCGATACGATGCACATAATCCTCTGCATTTTCGGGCAGATCAAAATTGATGACATGTGTCACCCCGGCAATATGCAAACCACGTCCGGCGACATCCGTGGCGATCAAGACCGGCAGCTCTCCATCCTGAAACCGTTGCAGGACTTTCAAACGCTTGATCTGGGGAACGTCCCCGGAGAGATATCCGGCGCTGATGCCATTGCCATCCAGCCAATCTTTGAGCTTTTCACCCATGCGCTTGGTATTGACGAAAATCATGACCCGTCCCCCGCCCGCCGTGGTCTCTTCGGCCAGTTCGACGCGCAGGATGCCCACCAGCAGACGAATCTTGTCGCCAGATTCGACATGATAGAGAAACTGTCGCACCATGGCGGCGGTTTTGACATCGCTTTCCACCGCCAACATGACGGGATTGTTCATGTACTCGTAGGAAAGCTCCTGGGCACGATAGGAGAGGGTCGCCGAAAAGAGGACGGAGAGGCGCTTTTCGAAGGAGGGAAGCCGGCGAAGGAGATAGCGCAAATCGGCGATGAACCCCATGTCAAACATGCGGTCGGCTTCGTCGATGATCAGCACCTCGACCTCTTTGACGGTATAGATTTTTTGTTTATAAAAATCGATCAACCGTCCTGGCGTGCCGATCAGGAGATCGATCCGGCTGGCAGAGAGTTGCAGTTTTTGTTTTTCGTAGTCAACTCCGCCATAGAGGGCGGCGATGGCAAATCCCGTATGGGCACCCAGGGCACGGGCATCCCGTTCCACCTGGACCACGAGTTCGCGGGTGGGGGCGATGATCAGGGCGCGTGGGCTGTCAGGTCCATTGGGCGCGGCTTTGGTGCGCGGCGTGGCGAGCATCCGGGAATACAAGGCGATCAGAAAGGCTGCGGTTTTGCCGGTTCCCGTCTGTGCCTGCCCGGCGACATCACGACCCGCCAGCAAATGAGGAAGCGTCAAGGCCTGGATCGGCGTACAAAGGGAAAACCCGCAGTCGCGTATACCCGCCATGACTGGTTCGGGAATGGGAAGGTCAGTAAACTCCATGATTCAAGGATCCACTCCGACCTGGAACAGGTCCAGGTCGTCAGAGTACTCCACCCTTTCCCGGGGCAGGAGGCAAAAAACCCGTCAAACCTTTTTGCCTCTGTTGGCCGGGAAAAAATGGGTCAGGTACCGGTAGCCAGCACTTTGACCTTGGCATTCAGTCGGCGCATGCGGCGAGCAGCCTGGTTTTTGTGAATGACACCCTTGCGGGCAGAGATGGCGAGCAGGGAAACAGCCGCCCGGAGCGCTTCCTGTGCTTTGGCGGCATCACCCGTTTCAACAACAGTCAACACCTTCTTGGTAAACGTGCGCATGCGCGATTTGGCGTCCCGGTTGCGCAGATTGCGCTTGACTGTCTGCCGGGCACGCTTCATGGCGGATTTGATATTGGCCACTTGACGCAGACTCCCTTTGCTTGAAATGATCTGGGGCCACAGGCACCATGCCATGACCCTGACACGTAATGTTTCAGGGTATTCAAGCCACCCGTTACCGTCAAAGGTTTTTCTGTGTCCATGCCCCCTTCAGCACCATCCGGACGAGGTCATCACCTGTTGCGTGCGGTGGGGACCATCAGCTTTTTCACCCTCTTATCGCGCATTCTGGGCTTTGTCCGGGATGTCGTGATTGCCCGGGGATTTGGATCGGGGATGGAGGCGGATGCCTTTTTTGTGGCGCAAAAGCTGCCCAATTTTTTGCGCCGCCTGTTTGCCGAGGGGGCGTTTGCCACCGCCTTTGTCCCGGTATTCAGCACCTACAAGGTCCAGGACGACCTGGCGGCAACGCGGCACATGGTCATGGTCGTGTTTACTGCCCTGGCTGCCATTCTGATGGTGGTGGTGGCGTTGGGGGAGCTGGCCATGCCCCTCCTGCTCATGGTGATTGCCCCCGGTTTCGGGGATGATCCGGAAAAATATCGCCTGACCGTGGATCTGACCCGGATCACCTTTCCCTATATCTTGTTGATTTCCCTGGTGGCCATGGCCGGAGGCGTTCTCAACAGTTACCGGCGGTTTGCCATTCCGGCTGCCACGCCCATTCTGCTCAACGTTTTCATCATTCTGGGTGCCCTGGTGGCGGCACCCTGGTTTGAACGCCCGGTGGTGGGACTGGCCCTGGGGATCCTGGTCGGTGGTATTGTGCAACTGCTCGTGCAGTTTCCGGCCATGGCCCGTCTTGGGTTGCCGCTGGGGTTGCGCTGGGACCCCCGTCATCCGGCGATTCGTCGCATCCTGCACCTGATGGGACCCTCCATCCTGGGGGTTTCGGTGGCCCAGATCAGTCTGATCCTCGATACCTTTCTGGCCTCCTGGCTGCCGGTCGGCTCCATCTCTTACCTCTACTATGCCGACCGTCTGGTGGAGTTTCCGCTTGGCCTGATCGGCATTGCCATGGCCACGGCCATTCTGCCCGCCCTTGCAGCCAAGGCGGCCCGCAACGATGAACAAGGCCTCAATGCCGATCTGGAATTTGCCCTGCGGGTGGTGACCCTGGTCAATCTGCCCGCCAGTGTGGCCCTTGTTATCCTGCGCGAACCCATTCTGGTCATGCTGTTTCAGGGCGGGGCATTTGATGCCCACACCACCCACGCCACTTCCCAGGCCCTCCTGGCCTACAGTTGTGGTCTGATGGCCTTTACCGGCGTCAAGGTGGTCGCCCCGGCCTTTTTCGCCCGCCACGATACCCGAACCCCGGTGCGGGTGGCCATCTTCTGCCTGGTCATCAACATGGTTCTCAACGTCATCCTCATGTTTCCTTTGAAACATGTGGGACTGGCCCTGGCCACCACCCTGACCTCCTACCTCAATGTCACGCTGCTGCTCTACTATCTGCATCGGCAGACCGGTTTTCGCCTTGGACGGCCCTTCCTCGTCACCCTGGGCAAAACCCTGCTGGCCTCGGCAGCCATGGGTGGCGGCCTGATCTGGGGCCGGGACACCTTCTGGCATGCAGGCCTTTCCACCCTGAAACAAACCCTCATCCTGCCCACCATCATCGTCGCCGGCATGGTTCTCTATCTGGTGGCCATCTGGATTTTGCGCACCTCGGAACTCAAGGAGATGCAAAAATTTCGCAAGAAAACCGCTTGATAAAATCGGCCTTGATCATCGTTTCGGCCATGGGCAGGGGCTTGGCGAAAACGGGGTCCAGGGGGCTGGCTCCCTGGCAGGTCCAGGACAGAGTCCTGGTG
>JADGCJ010000235.1 GCA_015229045.1 Magnetococcales bacterium | reverse complement strand
ACTACTACAGCGCCAGCCTGGTGATGGGCAGCGGGGCCACCCTGACCAACGAAGGGGCGGTGCGCACCGGGGGCAGTATCTACGGCGTTAATTATCTCACCGGTGCGGTGAACAACACCGGCACCATTCAGGTCTCGGTGGACGATCTGACCCTGGATAACAACGGCAGGTGGTGTTGTATGGTTTGTTCGGTTGGCTGTTGGTCTATTTTTCCACCTCTCCGACCTATCATTTTCTGCAACCGGGGATGGCGGAGTTGCGGGTGGTATTCAATCATGCGGCCCAGCCGGTGAGTCCGTGTCATCGGCGCACGGCGGAGGAGCTGGCCAAGTTGCCGCCCAACATGCGCAAGGCGGTGGATTGTCCGAGGCAGCGGGTGCATGTGCGGCTGGAGGTGGTGTTGGACGGGCAAATGGTGGCCAAAAAGTCGTATGAGCCTTCGGGGTTCAGTGATGATGGACCGGCGTTCGTTTATGGGCGCTTTCCGGTTCCGGCGGGGACGCATCGCATTCGTCTGATGTTGAAGGACAAACCGGACGAGAGTGTCACCTATGAGGATGAGCGGGTGATGGAGATGCCGGAGGGGCGGAGTCTGGTGGTCAATCTGGATGAGACCTCCGGCCACTTCCGTTTCCGGTAGGGGTGTGCCTTTCCAATCCTTTAAAGTGGTAAACAGGGTTGGGGGAGTCTGAGGGGGAGCTCTGCTGCCCCCTCAGGACTTTTTCTTGTTCTTTGTCCTTTTCTTTTCCTCCTCCATCCTTTTTCTTTGTCCTTTTCTATCCTCTCCCCCCGCCCAGCTCACGGGAGCCGAACTTCCGGGGGCTTTTTCCCGGAAGTTCGGCGACCAAAAAGCGGGGGGAATTATGGCCCGTGGCGTCACGAATCAGCCTCACCGATTCGTGACGCCACGGGCTGGAGGGCTGAAGAGCATCGTATTCAGGCAACGCCCCTGTGATTGACTTCTCGCCGAAGATACAACACAATTTACCTGAGGTCGCCCTGATTGCGGATGGGCGAGCCGTAACCAGAGAGAAGTCGTTCTTCGCAGGCGGAGAATATTTCATGCTGAACACCGAATTTGCCGCATTCCTGAAGCAGAAAAAGGCCCGCGAGGCGCCAAATGGACGGGTGGACTGGGAGCGTCGGAAATCCATTTGGCTGGCCAAAATCGACAGCCTGTTCCAGGAACTGGGCGGTTGGCTTGCTCCCTACAAGCAACCGGATGAAGGCGAACCGCTCTTGGATTTCTTTACTGAAGAAATCGAAATAAATGAGGAATTTTTGGGAACCTACCCGGTTCCCTCTATGAAAATCCGACTCGGCTCGGAAGAGGTCAACCTGAAGCCGGTGGGATCGATTATCCTCGGCGGCCTGGGCAGGATCGATATGATCGGTCCTTTGGGCACGATCCTGATCCTCCTGAACGATACGGACCAGAGGCCCGGACTCAAGGTCACCATTTCACCGGCGATTCCCCCGAATCGCATGAAGTCCGTAGCAGTGGATTTTGGTGTTTCTGGAACGGAGAGCAAACGATCCATCGAAGAGCGTATGGAATCCTCGACGTGGTATTTCGTTCCTCCCCATCCGCGAGGAGACTTGCTGCGTGTTACGGAGGAATCTTTCACCGAGATGCTCCGGAGCATGGTACGGCAATGAGTTCACCGATCGGTGTCTCGAATCAGGTTCAGGATATCGATTTCATCGAGGCTTATTATCGGCAGTCCAAACATTGCCTGGAGGTCCGGAAGAATTGGATCCTGGAGGAAATGGGCAAGAACGATCCGACGTTTTCCCTGACCGACATGGGACTTGAAACCATGCGAGGCGCCACCCCGAATCAAATCCGGGACTATTTCGATACCTTGATCGAAGAGTTGGAAAATCTTGTCAAACTGGCTCTCCTCTCATCCGCCGAGGGGCATATCCGTTATGACTTTGCCAACAGAATCAACAATAACGATCAACATCCGTTAACAAAACAATTTTCCGCACTGCTTGTGGCCTCCAAGTTTGGGGCTGGTGGGGTCAAACTTCCTAGGATTCTCGACGCCTGGATTAAACAAGATCCAAGAAACACCAGCACCATCAACGTCTTCGGAGATATCCTTGAATTGCGCCATTGGCTTGCCCACGGACGCTGGTGGAACCTGAAACCCGGATTGCCTCCATACGCGGTATCGGACATTTATCACATCGTCGACGGGGTTCTGAGGGTTATGGGCCTCATCAAGCCCTGATCGAAGAAAGCCCGGGCAAGGCCCCGTCGAAAATGATTGCCGTTTCTCCCCCCTGCTGCCACAATGTTGCCCACGCTTTTTCACCCCGTTGCGACGATCGCCATGGCCAAGGATTCTCCACCCACCCTGCAGGAGTTCGAATACCCGCTGCATGGGGCATCCGCTCCCGAACAACTGATCGGCCTCTACCTCAAGGAGCCCGTCTACCGGCGCGGTGAAGAGCAGTATTTCGTCGCTTCCGGACTGGAGATCACTCCCGAACTGCTGACCCGGCTGCAACAGGAGAAAACCGTCTCCAGCGTCTTCGCCTGGAGCAAGCCCGAACACCTCGTGGCCCAAAGCGTCAACCATCTGGGTCAGGTGCTGGAGGAGTCGCACAACAGCTTCGCCGAAGAGATGGTCGCCCACGCCCAGGAGGATCCGGAAGCCTGGAACCGGCTGGAGACGGTCTTCAACGCCATGGACACCCTGCAGCAACGCGGCACCATGGCCAAACTGAAAGATCTGGTGGGCGATGTCCATCAGATGGTGGCCAATCTGGCCCCGCTGCTCGACATGCGTTCCGTGGAAGGCATCGACAAACTGCGCAGCCACCATCCCTATACGGGGGTACACAGCGTGGAAACCGGCCTGCGGGCCATGGCCATGGCGCGGGAGTTCGGCGAGTCGGAGCGCTTCATCACCGCCGTGGGGGCCGCCGGATTCACCCACGATATCGGCAAGATCTTCGTGCCGCGCACCATCCTCGACAAGGACGGCAAACTCGACAACCAGGAGTTCGAACGCATCACCTGGCACAGCCAGTTGGGAGCCAATTTCCTGGCCGAAAATTTCAAGGTGCAAACCCCCATGGCCTTCGGCGCGGGCACCCACCACGAAACCTACAACGCCAAAGGCGGCTACGGCATTCTTTCCAACAAACGCTGTCGCCTGGAAGTCGCCCTGGACTCACCGCAACGCCAGGAGGCCTGGCGCATCAGCAACTATCTGGCCATCGCCGATGTCTGGACCGCCCTGGGCGAACCCCGATCCTATCACCCCAACGGCAAGTTCGACGTGGAGATCCTCCTCATCCTGCTCGACATGCTGCGTATCGGCAAATTTCATCCCAAAATCTTTTTGAACGGCTTTCATCGCCTCTTCGCGCGCCGTCCGGAGTATTCGAAGATCCTGCGCAAGGGACTGGCCTTTCCGCTCTACTCCTTCGCCCGCCCCCGGCAGGAGTGGTTCATGAACCACTTCGCCCTGCCCAAACAGGAGTGGAAATTCAACCTTGCGGAGTTGAAACAGCTCAAACTGCTGCCGCAACTGCTGGAAATGGGCTTTACCGAGGAGATTCTGCACCGCAAGAAGGGTCTGACGCTCCACGAACTGCGCCATCGCAAGATGCGCCATCTGCCGGAGGATCCCGCCCGCACCGGAGTGACCGTGAAACCGGTGGAGTATCGTTTCGTGGTGGTGGATATTCTGGACAAATGGCGGGTCAAGGGCACTCTGATGAAGCTCGACGACTCCCCGCTGGAGTTGAAACGGCAGAAAGAGAAGCCCGGCGAAGTGCCGCTGGATGAAGTGCAACGTTTTCTTTTCGGCAAGGTGGGGGTTTTCGAGATCGATCTGACGGAGGATTTGACCCCGCCGAAACTGGAGGCTTTGTCTTCGATTGTTTCGGGGTATGAATAATTCTTTTCAATATTTAATTCTTTTAAGTATCAAAAAAAGAAAATGTTTTGACTTTTTTCTGTAATTATAAATATTTTATAGAAAAACCAAAGTCAAAGGACAGAACATTTCCTTTTTTTGATACTTAAAAGATAACATATTGAAAGTCAAAAG
>JADGCJ010000234.1 GCA_015229045.1 Magnetococcales bacterium | reverse complement strand
CTGGAGGTTATCGCCAAGGCTATCGCTTCTTCACCCAGCACCCCAACGGACGATTTCACGATCACCGCTCCTCGGGAGAAGATGGCCAAAAACCGGCTGACCAGCAATGTCGGACAGTTGATCACCATGGGAATGGTCCTAAGTCAGGAGGTGTCTGGTTATTTGCAAAACATATCCACCTTCGACATTGATTTCCCCGAACGGCTCAAGTCTGGATTTCTGACAGCCTATCAAAACTTCCGGGCGCAGGATCTGGACGATGACGCCCTGTTCGAAGCCATGCGGGAGTTTGCCAGTGGCGGCAACATGGATTTCAAGCGGCAGGCGGCTGGATTGGCGGTATTGGTCTATCTGTTCGAAAGCTGCGAGGTGTTCGAAAAATGATCCTCCCTACCAAGCACATTGACCTGCGACACTCTCTCCTGGGATCTGGGGCCACCCTGCTGCGGCATATGCAGTCTCCGCAAACGGTCACGGCACTGTGGGAACGGGTGCGTGGCAATCCTGAGGTGAGCGTTTACTGGCGTTTTGTCCTGGTGCTGGATTTTCTCTTCGCCATTCAAGCGATTGACTGGGTGGATGGCCTGCTTGTGCGGAGGAAGCCATGATTAGGAGAATTACAGCCAATCAGTGCTCGTTTCGAAGCGTTGAGTTTACCAAAGGCTTCAATGTGGTGTTGGCCGACCGGACCAAGGAGGAAACCAGGAAGAACTCCCGAAACGGCTTGGGCAAATCAACGCTGATCGAAATCATCCATTTCTGCCTGGGAGCCAGTGCGGACAAGGATCTCAAAGCCGCTCTGCCTGTGGAGAAGTTGCCGGGATGGGAATTTTCCCTCGACCTGGATGTCGGCCCTCGGCAAGTGACAGTGACCCGGGGCATGGAGAATCCGACCAATATTTTGGTTTCGGGCGCGCCGACCAACTGGCCGATTCAGCCCTCGGTTCGGAATGGCGTTGAAGCCTACATCACCAAAGAATGGAACCTGCTCCTGGGGCATTTCCTGTTCGGATTGCTCTATGACACCAACGGCGAATCCCTCAAAGGACCATCTTTTCGCAGCCTGATTTCCTACCTCATACGTCGTCGCAAGGATGCCTATCTCAAACCGTTCAAGTCCTTTGCCAGTCAGCTTGCAATGGACGAGAAGATCAACAACGCCTTTTTGCTCGGCCTTGCCTGGGAAGACGCTTCGGAGCTTGAGTCCATTGAAAAACGTGGAAAGGGAATTAATGCCCTAAAAACAGCCATCAAGGCCGGAGTGATGCAAGGCTTTGGTGGGTCACTGGGTGAACTGGAAACGCGCAGGGTTCGCCTGCAAGGGCGTGTTGACAAGGGGCATGCCGACCTAGAGTCGTTCAGAGTCCACCCGCAATACGAAGAGATTCAGACAAACGCCAACCGCCTGACTGGTGAAATCCATGATCTGGTCAACGCCAATACCATTGACCGGGAAATGCTCGAACTCTACCAGCAGAACCTTTTCGAAGAGCAGCCACCGCCTACGGATTCACTTGATCGGATCTATCAGGAAGCTGGAATTACCCTGCCTGAGACGGCGTTGCGCCGAATCGAGGATGTGCGCCGGTTTCATGAAACGATCATTTCCAACCGTCACACCTTCCTGGCCGATGAGGTTGAACGTCTCAAAGGAGCAATCTCTGAAAGGGAATCGCAGATTCAGAGAAAAACCACCGAACGTGCCGCGTTGATGGAAATTTTGAAGACCCATGGTGCGCTGGAAGAGTATACGCGGTTGCAACAACGCCACCTGGAAACCGTGAACGAGTTGAACACGGTTACTTCCATGATCGAGAACCACAGGGACTTAGAATCAAAGACGAGTGAAGTCAAAATCGCCAAAGAACGGCTGCATCAAAAGGCCCGGCGTGACATGGACGAACGCAGAGCCATCCGGGAAAGGGCCATCAGCCTGTTCAACGAATACTCCCAACACCTCTACTCGGCCCCTGGAAATCTGGTCGTTGACGTTGGACCCAATGGATTCAGATTTGATGTTGAGATTGAACGCTCGGGAAGCGGCGGCGTCGATAATATGAAAATTTTCTGCTACGATCTGATGCTTGCCCGTCTGTGGGCGGAACAATCGGTTTCTCCCCGGGTTCTGATCCATGACAGCATGATTTTTGATGGCGTTGATGAACGCCAACGCGCCCGCGCACTTGAGTTGGCTGCTCAAGAGTCGGAAGCGCATGGCTTTCAATACATCTGTACCATCAACAGTGACATGACACCAGAGGAGGAGTTGTCACCAAATTTTAGACTTTCAGATTTTATTCGGTTGCGCTTGACGGACGAAGATGTAAAAGGTTCCTTACTGGGAGTACGGTTCTGATGTCATTCCTGTCCGAAGCCCAGGTCGAGGAGATCCTTCTCGAAAGCCTCGTCACCCTGGGTTACGCACGAACCACGGATGCCGAAATCGGTCCCGACGGACACAGGCCGGAGCGGGAGAGCTATGGAGAGGTTCTCCTGCTGCCACGCCTGCGCGCCGCCGTGTCCCGGTTGAACGCCTCCCTGCCGGAAGAGACCCGGGAAGACGCCATCCGCAAGGTGATCCAGACCGAATGTCCCTCGCTCTTGGAGGAGAACCGCCGCCTGCAACGTTTGATCACCGAAGGCGTGGATGTGGAATTCTACGCCGAGGATGGCACCTTGCGCGGTGACAAGGTCCGTTTGATCGATTTCGACGATCCGGCGGTCAACGACTGGCTGGCCGTGAATCAGTTCACGGTCATCGAGGGTTCTCACAAACGCCGTCCTGACGTGGTGCTTTTCGTCAATGGCCTGCCACTGGCCGTTATCGAACTCAAGAAACCGGGGGGCGAGCAGGCCACGCTGGAGGCCGCCTACAACCAGTTACAGACCTACAAGGCGCAAATTCCCTCCCTGTTTCGCACCAATGCCGTTTTAGTCACTTCCGATGGATTGACCGCCCGCCTGGGATCCCTGACCGCCAACCAGGAGCGGTTCATGCCCTGGCGCACCACCGATGGCTCCCATATTGCGCCCAAGGGGCAACCAGAACTCCAGGTGCTCGCCGAAGGGGTGTTCGAGCAGCGGCGCTTTCTCGATTTGATCGCCCACTTCACGGTGTTCGGCGATACCGGCTCCGGGCTGGTGAAGATCATTGCCGGATACCACCAGTACCACGCCGTGCGCCATGCCGTGGCGAGCACCATCAGGGCTTCCGCACAGGGAGGGGATCGCCGCATTGGCGTCATCTGGCACACCCAGGGGTCGGGCAAAAGCCTGCTCATGGCCTTCTATTCCGGGCAAATGGTCAGGCATCCGGCCATGGAAAACCCCACCCTGGTGATCCTCACGGATCGCAACGACCTGGACAACCAGCTTTTCGGCACCTTCTCCATGTGCCGGGATCTCATCCGGCAGACGCCGGTTCAGGCGGGCAGTCGGGAGGAGTTGCAACAATTGCTCAACCGCGCCTCCGGCGGGGTGATCTTCACCACCATCCAGAAATTTTCCCCGGCATCGGGAGAGAGCCTCTATCCCGTTTTGACCTCACGCCGCAACGTGGTGGTCATCGCCGACGAGGCCCACCGCAGTCAATACGGCTTCAAGGCGCGGGTGGAAACCAAGACCGGCGAGATCGCCTACGGCTTTGCCAAGTATCTGCGCGACGCCCTGCCCAACGCCTCCTTCATTGGTTTCACCGGCACCCCCATTGAACAGGACGATGTCAACACCCCTGCGGTCTTTGGGGATTACATCGACGTCTACGATATCAGCCGGGCGGTGGAGGACGGGGCCACGGTACCCATCTACTATGAGAGCAGACTGGCCCGCATCGAACTGGACGAGGATGAGAAACCCCGAATCGATGTCGAAGTGGAAGAATTGACCGAAGACGAAGCCCAGACGGAACAAGAACGGTTGAAACGCAAATGGGCAACAGTTGAAGCCCTGGTGGGATCGGACAAGCGGCTGGCCATGGTTGCGGAGGATCTGGTGCGCCATTTCGAGGACCGGGTGGCGGCCATGAATGGCAAGGCGATGGTGGTCTGCATGAGCCGCCGCATCTGCGTTGCCTTGTACGATCAGATCGTCAGACTACGCCCTTCCTGGCATTCGGACAACGACCAGGCGGGTGCGGTGAAGGTGGTGATGACCGGCAATG
>JADGCJ010000233.1 GCA_015229045.1 Magnetococcales bacterium | reverse complement strand
CGGAGTGTAGCTCGCCTACATGAGCATTCCGAACCGGATTGCAACGCGGCCAGGGGCCGAAAGATGGTGAATGTCAACACGCCCTAGGGCGTGTTGACATTTGCCAGATTTTGGTTCCTGGCAAGGCGCAAGACGGTGAGGAAGCGGAGTGTAGCTCGCCTACATGAGCATTCCGAACCGGATTGCAACGCGGCCAGGGGCCGAAAGATGGTGAATGTCAACACGCCCTAAGGACTGCGCAGAGGATTGGTCAGCGAACAGCAAAGAAATGGCTGGCCACAAAACGTCTGGGCGGTTGACTCCAATGGCGTGCCCCTGGAGGCCCAGTTGGAAAATGAAGGGCTTGGTTCCTATCACGGCTATCCCATGCCGGAAGGTGATCCGTTTCGGGAAAATGTTCTGCAACGTTGGCATCAGCCATGAGCGAGCTTTTTGTCATCGATCCCTTGTGGGAGGAAGCCACCGATCACGGCCCGGATGAGATCCGACAAACCTCCGCGCTTCTGCGTATCGCCATCAACAACCAGTCAGCTTCTCGGGTCGACAATACCTGGTCCCGATCCGTTCATGACGGGGTGCGCCTCTCCGCCTATCCCTTGGCTCTGTGGCTGGCCTCCTCCTGGTGGCGGCTGCGCTGGGAACCGACCCCACAGAAAACCCCGGACGTCGATTGGCGTTTGGCTCACGACATGCGTAGCGCGGGGTATGGTTACCTTTGGCCTCTCCTGCGGATCGAAACCGACGGGGAGTTGGTCACCATCCGCTGTGAACCTTCCTCCGCCACCTCGATGGAACCCATTCGTTACCTGGGCCACTTTTGCCAAGCCATTCCGGCGACCGCATTCATCGAAGGTGTCGAAACCTTCATCCGGACAGTCCTTGCCCGACTGGAGACCGTGGGACTTCGCCACACCGATCTGCACGCTTTGTGGCACGAGGTGTCCACCGAACGGGCCAGCGCCGAGGCCGCCGCTTACCGCAAGCTGGAAGCTCTGTCGGGCTTCGAGCCCGATGAGTCGGCGGAATACCTCACTAAACTTCAACAACTCTCCAGTGAAATCGGCGAGGCGGCGGCAGCCGAGATCGCCGCCGCATGCGCCGGTAGTGAACCCGATCGGCGCCTGCAACGCCTGATGAACAATTCCCAGGTTGGCGGTGTTCAGGGGAATCTGTGTGCGATAACCACCCTGAACAATGACCCGATACGGAATACCCCGTCGGATGCCTCCCCCTGGGACCGGGGCCGGAATATGGCCCGAATGGCGCGTGAAGCCATGGCGCTTGGTTCGCAACCAGTTTCCAACCGTCGCCTGGGTGAGATCTTTGCTTTGACGGAACAAGAGTTGACCGGAGGGATCACTCCCCTGGCCAATACCCACCTGAGTCTGGCGGTCAGGGAGGATGAAGACCGGGTCAGACTATTGTTCCGCCGCAGGTGGGAAACCGGGCGGCGGTTCGAAGCCGCCCGTTGGCTGGCCGATTCCCTGATGGCCCCCGATCAGGACCGCTGGCTGCCCGCCACCGAATCCAAAACCGCTCGCCAGAAGTTTCAACGCGCCTTTGCCGCCGAGTTTCTGGTTCCCATTGGCGCATTGCAGGATTTTCTGGGGAACGATCCGGGCGACGAAGATCGCATCGTAGAGGCCGGAAACCATTTTAACGTCTCCCCCCTGCTCATCCAAAGCCATCTGGTGAACCACGGCCTGGGATCACCGGCGGAACTGGATCAGGAACAATTCCGATCTTAAGGCGTATTAACAATTTTATTCGTTCCCCCCTCACTTCGGCGGGGGAATGGCGAAGTAGATGGCGGCGATGTAGTCGTGCAGTATACCCAGCATTTATTGCCACCCATGATGACGACGTTATTGACGAGTTACATTTATTACTATTAATAGAATTTCAGACAGGATGAGTTATACTATTCGACATGTTTCAACAAACTATGGGCTAGAGCAGCAGACAGATAACGCCAAACCAAGAACTGAAGCAGAATATAGATTTGCGGGCGCTATCTACTGACGAGGACTATTCTTAGTAGATTCAACCCGTTAATAAAGTGCGGAAGTTGCCACATTTCCTACGAAAGAGAAAGCAACATGAGCATTGTAGACCCAAAGTACCGTTTTCTTGCACCGCGACTGGAATACCTGAGTGACCCTGTAATCTTGACTCAAGCATGGAAAAAGACGCAACGCTATATCAGACGGCATAATTGGTACGCCGATATTCTGGATCTTGATAAATCGGCTGTGACACTGGAAGAGTCAATAACGCAGTGGAGCGAGGAAATCAAAAATGGCGAATGTACACCAAACCCTATGCGAATGGTCCCTGCCCCAAAGAGTTCGCCTTGGCACTTTGCCGGAGGTACATGGGTACCGAAAAATGAGACCGTAACCCTTCGCCCTCTGGCTCATCTTGGCATACGGGAACAAACCATGGCCACCGCCGCCATGCTTTGCCTCGCCGACTGCATCGAGACCGCTCAAGGAGACACCACAGTTACCGATTATATTGAGGCCAGTCGCCGAGGCATTCATAGTTACGGCAATCGTTTGTATTGCAACTTTCTTCAAGATTTGGAGGGAAAAAATGATCGTCCACTAGCACGGTTCGGGTGGGGAAACAGCGAAACCTACAGACGCTACTACCAGGACTATCAACGCTTCTTGGAACGGCCAAAGATCATCGCAAACACAATCCAGAATCAGATCGGCGAGAACGACGAACTTTACATCGTTAAAATGGATATATCCGCATTTTTTGATAATATTAATCGAGACACTCTCCTCTCTCGCCTGCAAAGTGAATATACAAACTTCAGCGAAAAATACCAATTATCGGATCCTACATACGATAATAATGGTTTTTGGGAATGCCTCAGAAAAATATTTAATTGGGAATGGGCCAATCAAGACAAAAATAATCACTCAATTTGTAAATGCCTAAAAGAACAAGTCTTACCAAATGGAATACCCCAAGGATTGGTTGCAAGTGGATTTTTTGCAAACGCCTATATGTTAGAATTTGACCGCGCGATAAATAGACTTCTCGGAGCAACCATAATCAAATCCGATCGTGAATCAAACGCCACTGGAATACTTAAAATAATTGATTACTGCAGGTATGTAGATGATATTAGGCTATTGGTATGCATAAACCAACAAAATGAGAAACTCAGCAATACACAGCTAAAAAAGATGCTTTCTGAAAAAATCAACGACCACATTCAATGGTTCGCAGATAGCTCAACCAAAGATGGTAGATTGAAGATAAATGAGAACAAAACCGAATGCGATCTATTCCGCTTGACGGAAGACAAATCAGGAGCATCATCTCGAATGTCACTGATTACAAGCAATCTGAGCGGACCCGGTGATATGGAAACACTCCAACACACCACCGCTGGACTAGACGCATTATTATCACTTGCCACATCATTCGACAGAATCGTAACGACCGAGGAGCCGCTTCATCAATTGGCAAAACTCACATCTCCAAAGGCAGGCGTTCGGGACGACACCATTAAACGGTTTGCCGCTGGTAGGTTGCGAAAGGTCCTGCGGGAACGGCGCAGCATGACTGACCTTGAAGGAAATTTGGAAAACGGGGTTACCGAAAGGGAGGTTATCGACCATGAAATGGAGATGTTTGCCCGGAAGATGATCCTGGCGTGGTCCCACGACCCATCCCTCTCCCTTGTACTTCGCTATGCATTTGATCTTTTTCCAAGCCCTGAACTACTGAAGCCAGTCTGGGAATCCCTTGAAGATCTCTACACCAAACAGACATCAATAAAAACTGAAGGTTTGCAATTGGTGGCATGGTATGTATGCGCTGATTTGCTTCGAGCGGGAGCTGTCGAAACAGGAATGAATGTGCCGGAATTGGCTATGCCTGATTCAGCCAAACTCAAAGAGTACCGTTATTTATTGATTTCCTACGCTAAAAAATTACTGAAGCAGAAAAACACTCCCTGGTACGTCCAACAACAAGCCTTGCTATTGTTAGCCACTCATGATCCCTGCCCATACAACATCCCCAATGATTCCGAATCCACCGAGGTTAAAGCATACGCAGATCTATTAAACGCATCAACCTACGACACCGATTCTCCTTTGGATTCTTTGGTTGCTGCATTGGTCTTTCAACAACTTCATCCGAATA
>JADGCJ010000232.1 GCA_015229045.1 Magnetococcales bacterium | reverse complement strand
AATGGGGTTTGGGGCGAAGCCCCAATGGGGTTTGGGGCGAAGCCCCAATAAAATCCTTCATGTCACTCTTTTTCTCGAAGGTAGACGCAGTTTAAATGCGATTGCCCTGGAGGGGAGGTGTAAATCGCTTGAAACATCCAGGAATGTTTGCTAGGATCCCCGGGAAGGTGGTGATGGATCTTTGAAACTGAGGGAACAGATTCTTTTTCGATGGTGGGTCCGGTTTGGTTTTAGCCATTCGCAGGGGCCTTTACTTGGGTTGGCTGCGGTCTCTATGGGATCATAAAATATTTTTTGCAGTTTTTTGTTGTTTGTGTTTGGACTGTTCAATCCCTGAAATAGACATTATTTGATCGGAGATACATACATGAAACGTCTTCTTGCTGCCAGTGCCCTCCTGCTTTTGATCGCTCAGCCCGCCTTTGCCGAACCGCCGGAAGGTGGTGGCGTGAAGATCGGTGGTAATGTCAAACAGACGACCGTTGTAAAAGAGAACACCAATCTGGCCGTCGGCCAGGATGCCAAAGCCACCACCCGGATCGGTTCGGTTGGCAAAAATACTGATATCAAGGGCAACCTGGATCAGACCACCGTCGTTGGCAAGAATACCAACGTCGCGGCTGGCAAAGGCGCCACGGCTGAGACACGCATCGGCGACATCAAAAACACCAAGGTTGGTGGCAATGTGAAGCAGACCACCGTCGTCGGCTCCAGCACCAATATCGCCTCGGGCAAGGGTTCCGAAGCCAAAACTGCCATCGGTACCATCGGCGAGTGATCCTGCCGGTTGATCCAATCCCTGCCGCTTGTTGCGGCAGGGATGACCCTTCGACTCGATCAGCCTCTCACCCGGGATCGCCTCCCCTTCCTCCCTGACGTCCGGTGATCCTCCCAGTTGGAGTATCCTCCCTTGAAAAGTTCGAAGTGTCTCCTTCTCGCCATCGTTTTGGGCATCTCTCTTCCGTTTCGGCTGGCTTCTGCCGCAGAGTTCAATCAGCGCAGCCATGCCGACCCGGGTTCGGACGCAAAGATCAACCGCGCCATGCCCCAATCCCGCATGAACACCAACGGTGGCAATCTGGAAGCTGCGCCCGGTCAGAATGTCAAACGGAGCTGCAACTCCAGCGTGGGTGCCGTCAAGGTCGAGAAAGGTGCGCGCGCCCCGCGTGAGGTCACCACCGTCGTGCGCGGCGACGTCATCAACGTTTGTCGCTGAAAAAAGGTACAAACCTGAATTGTTTAACTTGATTGGAAAAAGATACCAGCCATGAAAAATGCCATGCCAAAAAATTTTTTTCCCGGAGTTCTGGGCAGGTCGGCGATCCTGACCGGATTGGTCGGAGTCGTCGTTGCCGGTTGCGTGGCCAGCAATCCCGAAACGGCCAATGTGGTTTCGCAGCCCAAAACGGCCGCAACGAAAAATATTACCAGTTTCAGTACGGCCCTCTCGTGCATGGATGACATGTTCCTCTCCTACAAGAGAAAAGGGTTGGTGATCACCAGTCAGGGGCTTCCCGACGAAACCCAACAGGTCAAGGCTGGAACCAAGGACATGATGATCTCGGCCATCTCGGCCATGTCGGTCAAGAGCAATGCCTTCAAATTTGTCGACTTTGATGGCAATCAGACCGATATCTCCAACCTGCAGAACATGATCGGTTCCGCCGAGGTTCTGCAAAACGAGGGTTTTCAAATACCCTCCCACTACATTCGTGGCGCCATCACCCAGCTGGATCCGGGGGTGACCTCGGACAAGGTAGGTGGCGGAATTTCCGTGCCGGCGCTCTCCCTCGGCGTGTCCAAGGATCAGATGGTCTCCGTCATCTCCATGGACATGAATATCGGCAAGCTGGCAACACGACAGATCCTGCCGGGTAAATCGGCCAAGAACTCCATCTCTGTGGTGCGCTCCGGCGCCGGCGCCGATGCCGACGGAAAGATTGGCAAGGCCGGGCTCTTCTTCAATATCTCCATGGACCGCAGTGAAGGCCCGGCTGCCGCTGTGCGTACCCTGATCGAGCTCTCCCTGATCGAAGTCCTTGGTAAACTGAACGAAGTCCCCTACTGGAAGTGTCTGGACATCCCCTCGACCGCACCGCAAATGATGCAGCAGGCGAAGGAGTGGTATGAGCGCATGTCGATCAAGGATCGCACCTCGCTGACCCAAAGGGTGCTTTTGGGGTCGGGCTACTTGACGGCAGACTACAAGAATGGCGTCATCGACGAGGCAACCAAGACTGCCATCGGCCGCTACCAGTCCGATAACAACCTGATCGCCGACGGCAGGGTCAATTTTGATCTCTACTACAGCTTCTTGAGCAAGGATATGGTGCTTGCCCAAGAGAAGACCGGAGAGGGTAAACCAGAAGATGTGGCAGCCCAGGTCAAGCCGGTGACCACCGTCCCCCTCTCCCTGAAATTGACCAGCACCAAGGGAAAGAGTCCTCTGCTGCATGTCAAGGAGGCTCTGCAACTTGATGTCTCCGTGACTGATCCGGCCTATCTGTACTGTTTCTATCAGGATCATGCCAAGTCGGTGGTGAGAATCTACCCCAACCGCTTCAAAACCGACTCCTATACCGCTGCCGGCGAAAGGGTCAAGTTTCCTGACAAGGATTTCAGCATCCTCATGGAGAAACCCAATACCACCGAGAAGGTTCTCTGCATGGCTTCACGGCGCGAGGTGGGCATCTCCCTGCCACCCAAGCTTTATGCCAAGGATTTGGCACCCATCAAAGTGGGGTCGCTCGATGAGGTGTTGAGCGAGTTCAAGAAGATTGATGGTCTGCTCGCCTACGACGAAATTACCGTCAAGGTGACCCCCTGACGCTCGATCGACGGGCCATCAGGCCGGAAATGGAAGGGATCCCATGAATAACCGGGGGTGTGTCGTGAAGATCGCCTCGTCTGCTGCCGTCTTGGTGTGTGTACTCTCGGCAGGGTGGGTCCGCGCCAGCGTCGAAGGGGTGGATGGTGGCGTGGTTCCCATGGCGGAAAAGCAGGATTACCACGCCACGGGCCATGAAAGAACCGGCGAGTTTGAATTGGTCTGCTGGCAGGAAGGAAAAGAGATCTTCCGTGAGAGCGGAATCGGTCAGACCTTCTTCGGGAGCACACTCAATCCGCAGATTGTTCCCCTGAAGGCCAAAGATGGGCGGTATGAATCGATCCAGATCATACCTTTTCAAGGCTCGTTGTGCCGATTGAAGAAGAGTTGGAGATAGTTGCGCGCTGCGCTCTCGCAGGGACTTTTGTGCCATGCCTTTCGGGGGTGTGCCGTGCCGACTGAAAGGGCATTGTCAATAACTGCGCCACACGGAAGGGCTTCTCATGAACCGCACTCGACACAAGCGTTTGACAAGGCACTTCCACCAGTTGGCCATTCTGTTGGGTGTCGGGGGGTTGCTGTCCGCGCTGCTCGTGGGCGCAGCCAGGGCCGAAGAGGGTGAGACAGGCGTCCCCGGGATCCGTTTTCATCCTCCAGGGACACCCGCCGGTTCGGGTGTCAATCAGCGACAAACTCCCTTTGGAAACGATGCGGTCTCTGCCCGCTCGCGTGCCGAGGGCACTCGGCAAGGCCTGGGTTCGGATACCTCTGCCATCGATGGTACCGTCGATGGCCTGGTCAATGACATCCTGGACAGTCATGGTATTCCAAGGGAGCGTGGCTCGTCGGCCAACCAGGCCCTGGACAGGGCCAAGGGCAACCGTACCCAGGGGCCAGCCTCCGGCCGGGAGTTTGAAACCGTCCAGAAGGTGATCCAGAATGTCATCCAGAATACCCCCGATGGCGGCAAGATCGTCACCAAAAAGGTTCAGCTGAGCAATGGTCAGATCATGGAGACCAAAACCGTGATCCAAAAGAGTGTGCAGACCTCGACGGGCAGGGGGAGCAAGGCTTGCAGCTCCATCGGCTCGTTGGGTGACAGCCACGGTGACTGCAATCAGTGATTTTGTTGCCAAGAAGAATGTTGGCACGAAAGATCTGAACCGAATCCATTTTGAAATGCGTAGTTTTTTGACTATCGAAAGACTGGGATGGTCCAGGAGGGGCTGTGCCCTTCCCGGTGGGGTCTGGGGCGAAGCCCCAATAAAGTCTTTCATGTCAAAGCTTTCCTTGATCACAAAGAGACTACTCGTACCCAGGGCAATCGCATTTGAGATTTTCGAGGACCATGAATAGTGATTCGGGG
>JADGCJ010000231.1 GCA_015229045.1 Magnetococcales bacterium | reverse complement strand
CAAAGGCTTTCATGTCCAGGCCTTTCTTGAGGGGGTACCTGGGCAGTTACCAAAATTGGACAGAAAGACTCTATTGGGGCTTCTCCCCTCCCCTGCCCCCTCTCCTGCCCACCAAAGCCAAGGGCGCCGCAGATACCCGCGACGCCCCTGTCCGTTCCACTACCCCCACCAACCAGACCAGCCTCAGCTCAGGAGAGTCAACACCTCCTGGGCCGGATGGTTGGCTTGCGCCTGTATGGCCGTGCTCGCTTCCTGGAAAACAGTATTGCGAACCTGCCTGGTTACCCGATTTCCGGCGGACAGATCTTCGGGACGCACACGCGCCGCAGCCATATTCTCGGCCATGGTGTCCATATTCAACACCGCCAACTCAAACTTGTTCAACACGTCACTTATATCCGATCGAATGTTGGATACATCGGCCACAGCCTTTTCCACACGTCGTGCGATGCCCTTGACACCACCGACACCACCCGACACACCAGTATCCACACGCATATTTGCGATCACCACAGGCATAGAATCACCCTTTCCAACCTGAATGCCCTGCTGATGCGTTGCGTCGGACAGACCCGCATCACCCATTTGCGTTTCCCGGACAATCCGATCGACCTCTTCGATCAATCCCTGGATTTTCAATTGAATGCCGTTCAAATCCACCCGACCATCCCGCAAGACTCCATGGGGATCGAGCAGAGTCTGGATCTGCTTCAGAGCGGACTCCATCTCCCGCAAACCATCCCCGGCCAACTGAGCCAGGGAGATTCCGTCATTGGCATGACGAAGAACCTGATTCAACTCCCGAATACGCACATTCATTTCCGACAGGAAACTGTACCCCGAATCACCCTCTGTCTCCTCATGGGCCTGCGCATCCGACACCAAACGCCGAAATGGCCGACCCAACGAAGAGGATGACCGGCCCATCTGACGTTGAGCAAAAACAGCCGCCCAACTTTTATCAACGGCAAAGGTCATCGTCGTTCCTCCTGTTACCGGACTGTCTGGCTTCACATCACGCGCCGCCGGTTTTGGTTGGAGATCATCCTCAAAACATTTTTCAGGATCCCTGATCTTCCAACCCGTCGCGTCGTTTCAAAGACGGTTCATGGTTGCATAATTCTCTCCCTGATTTCAATGTCATTCAACCCGCAATCACCCCTGTGGCACCATTTTTCATGTTCGGAGAGGGGAATCCGAAACCTCGGCGGTCCGGATTCCCCACCTCGATGACGCATTGACCTTTGCGTATATCACCTGAAACCCCATCAGGGGCATTTGAATTGTCAGCCTGAACAACATCAACCCAGAAAGAGTGTGGCGACGTACTCCACAGAGCAGGTACCACCGCACCCGAAAGGGGCTACGATCACAACCTCTGCAACAAGGTCAGCACCGAGCCAAAGTTTTGATTGGCTTGTGACAAGACCGCCAATCCTGCCTGTTTCAGGATATTGTTTTTGGTCAGATTGGCAGTTTCCGCCGCAATGTCGGTGTCGACCAATTGCGAATTGGATTGGGTGTCGGCCTGCACGATGGACTGCAGAGTACTGCTTATGACATCAAGGCTCGTTTGGTAAGCACCGATCCTTGCCCGCACACTGGCAACGCTGGCAATGGCAACGTCCACGGTCGTGATGGCCGATGTAGCCAGGGTATTGGTGGCACCTGTCAAAGCCAGCGTCCCCGGAGTTCCACCCGTCAGCGTCGAGAAGGTACATACATTGTTCAAACTTCCCAGGCTGATGAACATGCCACTGTATGCCCCCGTCATGATGTTCACATACTGCAAGCTTCCCATCAATACGGCGGTACCTGCATACAGGGTAGTGTTTGCGATGCGTGTCACCTCAACGGCCAGTTGCTGGAATTCAGCATCGAGGTTGGTACGATCTGTCGAGGATGCCGTGGAGCTGCTCGCTTCCACTGCCAGCTCTCGCATGCGCTGCAAGGCGCTCAGTGTACTATCCAACGCCCCATCGGCCACTTGAAGCATGGAAACGCCATTGTTGGCACCTTGCAATGCCGCATTGCAACCTCGGATTTCGGCCATCAACCGATGAGACATGCCAAGTTCGCCGGCACCATCAGCGGCGGAACTGACCCGCAATCCGGAAGAGAGCCTCTGTAACGACTTGCCCAATGCAGCGTCATTTCTGGCAATCTGGCTGCTTACCATCAGGCCTGATAAATTCGTGTTTATCGAAAGCATGGTCATTCTCCTTGCACGAGTTGTCTTTCTGCCCTTCCATGAATGCAGTGAGTTGTTCACTTTACCGGGCCAACCCTAACCCTGGAGTCCCTGCCGGTTGTACAACCGTCGCGACACGGACTGACGTTGACCGCCCTTCCCTGACTGCGGTGAGTTGCTCGTTTTACCGGGCCAACCCTAACCCTGGATTTTTTCAGTCAATCACATGGCTTTTTCACTTCCCTGGCAATAGCGGATCCCCTCCTTGTCGTCAGGTGACCTTGGACCAAGATCACAACGTTATATCAACCGTTTATACAGGATTTCCACACTCCTGCGACCCGGAGTCGACCAGCTGAAAACCCAACTGGCTGGGCCATGCATGGAAATTCCAGTGCTTTTTTTTCTCATATCGAGCATGTACGCAGACGCACTCCTTTTCATTTCTTTCATAACAACAAATGATCTATAATAACGATATCCGGTCAGCTTTTTTTCCATCGAAAAGCCATCCGCATCGACGCAAAAACAACCAGCGCAACCCTGACGGGACGCATGATCGAGGTCGCAACATCCCCCTCAAACCGTGGCGCATATCCACGACCTCGACGACCCGGTCCGTTCAAAACCAGTCACGAGTGAACACCATGAATCCGGTTTTGCTCGCACCTCTCCTGTCGGATTATTGATCAATCATCATGGGATGAATTGAACACCTCTCTGTTCTTGACAATACTTGCACCTCTCCTGTCGGATTATTGATCAATCATCATGGGATGAATTGAACACCTCCCTGTTCTTGACAACAGTAGTGAAAAACCTGGTCTGTCGTGACAGTCTCAACGACTCTCCTTGCTACCATCAGGAGCATCCCTGCAATCGCAGACACACCTGCCGACCATGGCACTTACCCATGGTTTCGACGGTTTGTTGCCAGCAAAACCAGTCACCCCTCTGCGTCGTGAACACGGTCTTGCAGGCACCTGTCCTGTCAGATTTCCCGGTCGATTATTTTCTGGTAAAATTCAATGCCTCCGTATTCTGACCACAAAGGTGATACGTACCCGATCGTTCAACATGCCAAATTTTCAAACCGTAAAAAACCTGCAACGGTTCAACGCACCGTGAAAAATTCAACCGGATGAACCCTACCCGCAAACCCATGTCCGATCGACACGGTACAGTTGCAGTTGCCATGTCTCCCGCTGAACCAGGGCACACGCCCACGACCCGCCGCTTCGCTACCCTCAAAATCAGTCGCAACTCGACACCATAAGCTTGATTTTGCTTGCACCTCTCCTGTCTGAATATGCGCCCATGATCACTGACGGAATAAAACACCTCCCTGCTTCAGATGTTGACACAACTCCACATGATCCGAGATGACAACCCTCCGACTCTACCTTGAACCGCATCCATGTTGAAACACGCGGTTTCCCTTCCACATGACCCGAGATGACAACCCGCCAACTCCACTTCAAACCGCATCCATGTTGAAACACGTGGTTTCCCTGCGGTCGACAACAAGGCTGGCACGAAAGGCTTCACCAGGGCTTCGCCCCAGACCCCGCCAGGAAGAACACACCCCCTCCTGGACCATACCAGCCCTTCAAACACTCAAAAATTGCCTATCCCAGAATGGATTCGATCCGGCAGCAACCAGGAACACCTCCCCAGACGCAAGGACACCCAAAAAAACATGATATTTTCAAGAAACCGGCACACCACGGAACGAGATACTCGATGAAACCGGCGCACGCATCACGGAACAAGATACCCGACCAAGTGCAAACATGCTTGCAAAGCATGACACGCACCCATGGCTCCGCCAGCCCGGCCATCTTGAAACCAAACGCCAACACATGGAGCGAGTCTGACCAGACACGCACCATTTCTGTCATGTATTTTCGTATCATTCCATCAAGACAAAGCACCTCCCCATTTTCAGATCAGGACATCGATTTTGATGTGCATCGCCGCCACGAAATCATGAACACCATGACAGCCTGCCACCCCCGTTGGAAAACACCCAGGACGCGGCCCATCCAACATGAAAATTCAAAAACAAAATGTAACTGCCCAGGTACCCCCTCAAGAAAGGCCTGGACATGAAAGCCTTTG
>JADGCJ010000230.1 GCA_015229045.1 Magnetococcales bacterium | reverse complement strand
AGGACTCTGTCCTGGACCTGCCAGGACTCTGTCCTGGACCTGCCAGGGAGCCAGCTCCCTGGACCCCATTGACTGGCCGCCGCCACAGGATTACCTGTTGTCATGGATGAAGAACGGATGCCTGAAACCCGACCCGCTTCCACCCCGCGCTCCGTGGCGCTGGTGGTGATGAGATATGCCCCTTTCGGTGGCGACGAGACCCAGGCCGCCCTGCTGGCCGGGCAGTTGGTCGCCAGGGGGTATCCGGTCACGCTGCTGTGTGCGGATTGGCAAGGGGGACCCCTGCCCCAGGGCATGACCCTGGTGCGCATGCCCATGGCGCGGGGAGGCTCCTGGCTCAAGGTGTGGTCGTTTGCGCGGGGGGTGGCGCGCTACCTGCGGCACCATCGCCCGGGGTGCGTCATCGCGTTCACCCGGACGACCGGGGCCGATTTTTATCGCGTCGGCAGTGCCTGCCATCGGGAGTGGCTGCGTCTGCGACGGCAGCACGACGGCTGGCGTGCGGCCCTCTCCATCGCCCTCAACCCCCTGCATGGGGTCATCAACACCCTCGAAGGCCGCATCTTCGCCGAGGTCGCCCGCTCCTCCGGACGCATCATCGCCCTGTCGCACCTGGGACGGGAGCAGATCCAGCGCTTTTATGCCGTACCGGATGAACGCTTTCTGGTGATCCCCCCCATGGTCGATCTGAGCCGATTCCAGAAAGAGACGGCTCTCTGGAACGACGACCGCCGGAAATTGCGCGCGACTCTTGGCCTCGATGGAGAGAGCGAGGTGGTGCTGCACGTCGGATCGGGGTTTCGTATCAAGCGGTTGGCGGTCACGCTCGCGGCGGTAGCCAGGCTGGTCCGGAATGGGCGCCGGGTGCATCTGCTCGTCGTTGGCGCCGACCGCAAGGAGCGGACCCGGCATGTGCGCCTCGCCCAGCACCTGGGCATCGACGACCGGGTGACCTTTCTAGGCGGGGTTGCCGATGTGGCCCCCTGCTACGCGGCGGCGGATGTGCTGGTCCTGCCCAGCCTGCTGGAAACCTTCGGCGTGGTGGTGGCGGAGGCCCTCTCTTGCGGGGTGCCGGTGGTGGTCAGTGATGGCATGGGTGCCCGTGATCTGGTTGCCGGAGCGCCGGAGTGTGGTCGCGTCGTGGCTGTCGCGGCCGATCCGACCCTCTGGGCGGCGACCATCACCGAGGTTCTCGATCAGGAGCGCCAGTGTCCGGACCGGGCGGCGGTTGTCGCGCTGCGCCGCGCCGCCGCCATGGCCTGTTCACCCGACCACGTCCTGACCCGCTATCTGGCGTTGCTTGACGCATGACTGATCTACCGACCATCGTCTCGGCCAACCCCTCGGTCACGGTCATCGTCGCCACCTACAATGCCTTGTCGTCGCTCAAGCTCTGTCTGTACTCCCTGGAGAGACAGGAGTTCACCGACTTCGAAATCATCCTGGCCGATGATGGCTCCGGACCCGATCTGGCGGCATGGGTCCGCGAATACCAGGGTGAGACCCTTTTTTCGCTGCGCCATTTATGGCAGGAAGACCAGGGGTTTCGCAAATGCCGGATGCTCAACCGGGCGGTCATGGAGGCGCGAGGCGACTACCTGGTCTTTCTCGACGCCGACTGCATCCAGGCGCGGGACTTCTTGAAAACCCATTGGCTGCACAGGGAAAAAAGATATTATCTAGGGGGGATGCGCGTCATGATGGACCCCTCCCTGACCGCAACCATCACCCGGGAGATGATTGACAGTGGCACCTTTGATCATCTCTCCATCTGGGCCGCCTGGCAAACCCTGCGCGGAGGCCTGAAACGTCTGGAGGAGGCCTGTCGTCCTCTGCGCACCTTGCGCCCCCACCACCCCTTTCATCTGCTGGGGTGCAATTTTTCCATTCACCGCCAGGATCTTTTGTCCATCAACGGCTTTGACGAAGATTACACGAGCCGGGGCGGTGGCGAGGATACCGACGTGGCGCTGCGCCTCGACAAAGTGGGCATGCGCCTGAAGTCGGTGCGCTATGCCGCCATTCAATACCACCTCGGCCATGGACCCGCAGAGAGCAAGGAGAACTCTTTTCGCCTGTTCCAGAGCAAACGGGCGCGCCTCACCTCGCCGGAGGAGGCCCGCGCCATCAACAGCGCCTTCGCCAGGCAGGCGGCCATAGCCGAGGGCGACCTGCCCCCGGCTGCCGAGGATGGACGTCGCTGCGCAACCCTCACGGTATCCGACGAGGATCCCTCGTGTCCAAACGCCCGAAAATAGTCATGTTCTGCACCCAGGCACCGCATACGGCCTCCCGCTACTATGCCGCAGCCATGGCGCGTCAGGCGGTGGAGCTGGTGACGATCCCCTTCGATCATGCGGCGCCGGTGCAGCCGGAACGGGCCATTCCCGAGGCTGACCTGCTGCTCATGGTGGATTGCGGCCTGCCGGTTCTCTTCCCCGGACTGGCGGAGTACACGGGCCGCAAGGGGTATGTCAGCATCGATTCGTGCCACAAGCTCGACCAGCACCTGCACTATGTGGCTGCCGGCGGATTTCACGACGTATGGGTGGCGCAAAAACATGTCGTCCGCCACTTTGCCGATCGGGGCCGCTGGTTGCCGCTCGCTGCCGATCCGGAGATCCACAGCTGTCGTCCGGAGCTGGCCCGGTACGCCTCCTCCATCTGGTCGCGCTGCCTGCAACCGGCCTTTTTCGATGTGGGGATGTGCGGGGCACCCTATGCGCATCGGCGACTGTTCGAGCGGCTGTTCCGGAAAGGAGGTTTGACGACCAACTTTCACTATCGGCGCCGTTTTGGCGAACAGGTCACCTGGGAGATGTCGCGTTGCACGATCGGCTTCAATGTGGGCGCCGGCTATACCGGCCAGAAGGGGCAGGATCTGAACATGCGCATCTTCGAGACCATGGCCAACGGCCACTGCATGCTGCTGACCAACACCTATCCTGGTCTGGGCTACGACGAACTGTTCGAGGAGGGGGTCCACCATGCCGGATTCACCACCGATGCCGAGGCCCTGGACAAGGCCCGGCACTACAAGGCCAACCCCCTGGCGGCCATCGCCATGGCCCGGCGTGCCCAAACCCTGATCCTCGAGCAGCACACCTATGACCATCGCTGCCGGACCATTCTCCATGCCCTCACCTGATAGCGCTGCACGACCGACCGGCCAGCTCACCGGCTACGGTGACGCGATCGACTTCACGCAAGTCCGGCGCGTCCTGGTCATCCTGTTGCGCAACATTGGCGATGTCGTTCTATCCACCCCGGTCTTCGCTGTACTGAAGGGCCATCATCCCCACCTGATCATCGATGCCCTGGTCAACGAAGGTACCGAGAGTATGCTGGCCGACAATCCGCACGTCGGCACGGTGCATCTTTTGCGGCGCCAACGCATGAAACAGGGGGGGATCGGTGCCAAAGTGCGTGGCGAGTGGCAGTTGCTGCGCCGGATCCGGCAGCAGCGCTACGAGCTGGCCATTTCTCTGGTCGGTGGGGAGCGCTCGGCCATGCTGGCCTTTCTGGCACGTATTCCTCTGTTCGTTTCGGCACGAGGCGGCAATACCCTGCTGCGCGGATTGATCCATCCGGTCACCCATCTGGTGAAACACACCGGCCATCGGCGCCACTATGTGGAGCGTCACCTGGATTGCCTGCGCCGTGTGGGCATTCATCCCGCGCCGGAGGAGCGCCGTCTGCATCTGTACGATGGTGCCGCCGAAGCGGAGCGCGCTGAACGGTTGGTCCGGGAGGTCGCTGGTCATGGCGCGCAGGATGGACGTTTCATCCTCTACCACCCTACCTCCCGCTGGATGTTCAAGGCGTGGCCATTCGAGCATGCCGCCGCGCTGGTCGATCGATTGGCCACCCGGCCCGGGCTGCCGATCGTATTGACCGCCTCGCCTGATGCCCGGGAGCTGGAGTACATCCAACGCATGCAGGAGCGGTTGCAGACCCGGGTGATCGATCTTGCCGGACAGTTGACCTTGCGGGAGTTGGTCGCTGTCATTCGCCGGGCGACTCTGTTTATCGGGGTGGATTCCGCTCCCATGCACATGGCGGCGGCTGTGGGGACGCCCCTTGTCGCCCTGTTCGGTCCCAGCAATGAATTGGATTGGGGCCCCTGGTGTAACCAGCATGAGGTGGTTGTCTCTTCGCGTCATCCGTGTCGTCCCTGCATGATGGACGGGTGTGGGGGCAGCAAGGTCAGCGATTGTCTGCTGGAACTGCCAGTGGAGATTGTTCATCAGGCCATTGTGCGATTCTTGAGCAAAAAATTGGCAACGGGGTCCAGGGGGCTGGCGATCGGACAGGTCCAGGACAGAGTCCTGGACCTGTCCGATCG
>JADGCJ010000022.1 GCA_015229045.1 Magnetococcales bacterium | reverse complement strand
ACCCCAACTTCGGCAAGTTGGTTGAACATGGTTGAAATCTGGTTTGGCATCCTGACCCGCAAAGCCCTCCAAGGTGCTTCGTTTAAGAGTACGGATGACTTGCGACGTGCCATTGAGGCATTCATTTCTGTCTACAGTGAGAAGGCCAAACCCTTTGTCTGGCGTAAACGTGAGGTAAAGGGTTCCCAAATCCGAAATAATATCGCTAATTTATGCAACTAGACACTAGTATGGAGACATGGAGGAAGTTCGAACTTGCCGTGCTACTTGAAACCGCCGAGGCTCTGTCAGCGGCTACACGCCGCCCGTGCGCGCTTGATGCCTCGTTCGCTACCGGAAGGCCAGCCGCCACAGTGGGCGATCTTGAGCTGCGCTGGCAGAGGGGGATCACACAGAGGCCGGATGTAGCACTTGACCACGGGGAATTCAAGACCAAAGCCCTGGCGGACTCGCTCGGCATTTCGGCTGGGATGGCCCGTGCGGACATCACAGTTGAGAAAGCGGGGCGCATCCTCGCCATCATCGAATGCAAATGGTTCGGGGAACCCGACTCGATCTCCGAGGCCATCCTTGGGGCTGCTCCCCAATTAGTTGGCTACGTCCGTAATGCGGCCTACCAGCAGGGCGAGTCCGCTGATGATATTCTTGCGCGGAGTCTCATTGCCGTATCCTACAGGGGAATGGCCCCGCTCAGGTGCGGTGCTCCCGTTGGATGCGTGGCCCTATCGGATCTTGGGGGAACAGCCCTTAAGCCATGGGCAGCCGCCGTGGTCGCTGCCTGATCACTTCGGGCGAGCCGCTCCCCCGTCTGCAACCAACGGGGCATTCCGCTCGTCTACCTGCGCCGCGCACGGCGTGTGGATACTGTAGGACGACGGTTTGTCGGCTGAGAGCGCGACGGGCTCCCTCCCGAAGCGAGCCATAGCCCCCTCGAGGTAGGCTGCGTTCATCTCTACGCATGCCCAATGGCGACCGAGGACCTCGGACACTGCCCCGGTGACGCAGGATCCCCCGAATGGGTCGAAAACGAAGTCGCCTGGATCAGTGGTCATTCTGATAAAGTATTCCGGCAGAGCAACTGGAAACCGTGCCGGGTGGATGTCCAAACCGCGCTCGCGGCAATAGTCCTGATACGTTCCATTGGATTCCGTGTTGGCGATGGCCAGCAGGTTCGGTGGGACTGAGCCACCGTTGTCGCGCCCAAATTTCTCGGAGATGACGTGGCCCGAAGGGCGGGTCTTGGCTTGGTAGCCGTTCTTGAGCAGGGACTTCATTGAATCCGAGTACGGGGCCAGAACGCGGCGGTTGCTTGCCTTAGGGAATGGTGTCTTGGAGAGCCACCACACGCAGTTCACCGCGTCCTTGGGACGCACCCGCCGAACGTTTACCCATTCGGCAGGCGTCGGCAGCTTGGCTGGATTCCACCAGTAGTGCTCAAGTGCGAGATGGAACCCATATTCTTCGCACAACATTATCAGAAGCTCGAAGTGGTAGAGCGAACGAGTCGGCGATCCCTGTTTCCACGCCCCGCCAATGTCGACCACGAGGCTACCGTCTTCGCACAGGATCTTCTTGAAACCCTCTGCGAATGGGCGGAACCAATCGCAGTAGGCGTGGGAGTCCTCGTTGCCGTAGGACTTTTTCCGCACGAGGCCAAACGGTGGGGAGGTCATGATCAGATTCACGCTGGAGATCTCGCGCGAGCTCATCCAGTCCAGGGAGTCCCCATTCCACATCGTGCCAAGACCTGTGGAGTGGAACTTGGCCAGAGGCCGGGGTTCCCGTCGACTTTCCTTGGGAGCAGCCACTTTCATGTCCGCCGCCGCCAGGGCACGGAGATAGTCGCTCAGGGATTTATGGCCAAGTTCCTTAGCCCTGTTTTCGATAGCGGTTTTTTCTGCCACGCTCATGCGCACGGAAGCTGTGGTTTCCCTCGGCTCCGCAGCCATCGGTCGCACCATGTTTTTTCCTCTCGGTCATATATTGCTTGGATCTCGTAACCCAAAAATCAGACTGGTTTTCGTATTACTCTCGAACGAGATTTTCGCTCTCAATAGTGCCGGGCGCAAGGTCTGTCGAAAATCGTTTGCCAGGCTTCGGGAGAGGATCGAAATACGTCAGCGCCCCAAATTTTGATGTATCTTGCTCCCCATATGAACCATCCGCTGGAGGTGCTAGGCTCCAACCGCTTCACTTCCACAAGGAAACAAATGAATATGGCCAGCCTGATTTCTTTTTATGGCAGTGGTGGTCTGGCTTCCTTGCTTCTGTATAGCGTAGATTTGGAACAAGGAGGCGTTCTCGCCTTGCAAAGACGCTGTTGAGACCTTGATGGATGGGCCAGTATGAGCAACGACCTCAACAATCCCAATTTCCTGAAGATCATCGGCCAGCGCCTGAAGGCAGCCCGTCAGTCGGTGGGGCTCAACCAGCGGGACGTGTGCGCCGCCCTGGGTGTGGGAACCAGCGCCTGGAACCACTGGGAGACAGGACGCCGATCTCTCGATCTGATGGCCCTCATCCGCTTCTCGAAGACGTATGGCATCTCCACGGACTGGATTCTGCGCGGCGAACTGTCCGGTTTCCAGTTCACCAGGGAACAGGTGGTCGCCATCGCTTGTCGCATCAAGGCGGCCAGAATGGCGATGGAGCTTGGACCCGAGGAAATCGCCATTGCCATCGAGGTCGAGTCTTCCGCACTGGCGCGATGGGAAGCCGGGGAAACCGCTCCCGATTTCCATGCCATGACCCGTCTGGCCAGCCTGTTTCACATCACCATGGACTGTCCTCGGAGTTCCAAGTGCCCTGCCAGCTCGATTGGTCGCGAAGACGGTTGCCTTGGAGGCCAACATCAGAGAATCCCAAGTGCCATCACGAAGGAACGCCTCCTGAAAAGGTCACACGAAAAATACCGGTGCGTCCGTTGTCCCTTGGCTTTTGAGTACTCGCCCGTCGCGCACCGTTGCTTGGTCTCCCACTGCAAGTCCCGCATCGGCGGCCACATCTACAATCCCTTGGGCCGTGGCCACGCGGACCATCCCACCGGCGACGGCCACTACGCCGCCCGGTCATGGACTGACGCCTGGCCAGCAGGCGTTGCAGGTCAATCAGCGGCTGGGGCATGGCGCAGGATCTCCAGGGTGGTGATGAGGTAGCCAGTGGGGTTATGATGGCGAGCGAAAGAACGATGGGGACCCGGACCCGATAAACGCGGGGAGTCCCGGAGAGACCGTTTGTATCGGATCTATGGGAGTGCAGGAACGGCGGCGATCCCGTCTGCGCCTGCGATGAAGTCGAGCCGTGCCTGATTCCCCGATAGGATTGAGTCTGGCGCGGCTCCTTCATTTGGCTGATTTAGGCTGGTGCGATGGTGGTCACCGTTCCTCCAGACCCTCGGTATTTCAAAGCTCCGCCTTCCACATAGAAAATGCCACCACTGGATGGGTTGGTGGAGGGGACAGCCTGGGCATTGGCCATGGCGAAAACGCCCTGGCCACTACCAAAGCTGCTGGTTCTGAGACCCATGTTCAGGGTGGTACTGATGCGGAGGATTTCGGCGGAGCCGGAACCCACGATCAGGGGCGAACTGGGAAAAATATTGCCGATGGCAACGTTGTTGCCCTTGATCTTGAGACCGTTGGCGTCGGTGCCGAACTTCATGTAATCGTTGGCACTGTCCCATTCGAAGATGCCGTACTGGCCGCTGGTGGGACTGTCGCCGAAAAGGAAACGGACGTTGTCGCCGTTGTTGAAAAGCCAGAACTCACCGCCATCGATCTGCTGGGTCCAGGCCTGTCCCTGGTAGATCAGCTTGCGCCAGACGGCGGATCCCAATACGGCGTCCACGCAGAGAAAGACCGTGTCTTCGGCACCGTTGACCCAGACGCTGCCGACGGAATACCCCGCCCCGGTATCATCGGATTCGGTGGGATCCGTTGTGGCAGCGGTGTTGTGCTGGGTGTTGGCGACGTTGCCCAGACCCACCTGGGATTTGGTCACTGAATGGGGGTTGTTGGTGGCGGCATGATGGGCACTGGCCGCCTCCAGGGTGGTGGCCGGGGCGGTGCGCCAGGAGGCTTTGCCGGTGATGGATTTGATCATGTTGCCGAACCAGGAGAGAATCAATGACAGAGGGCCGGTATCACTGGTGGGGGCCTGGGAATCATCGATGGTATAGTCACCGCCACCCCCGCCGCCACCGGGCGCGGTCAGCTTGTCATTCACCACCTGGATGGTGGTGCCATCCACCTTGGCATCGAGATATCCGGGCGTGGGATCGGAGACGGAGGCCTTGACCTTTTTGTCGTCGGAGCCACCACCCCCGCCACCGACGCCGGTCAAAAGCTGAAAATCGGCCCCGTCGTAGGTGAAGAGATAAACCCCACCGGCCTCCAAGTCTCCAGAGATCAGGGCGGATCCATCCGGTTTCTTGACCGGTTTGATGCCCAAACCAGAAACATTGAGGGTGGTGGCCCCGGTATTGGCGTTGGCCACTTTGATCCAAACGCTCTGTCCGGCTCCGTAGGTGGCCCAGGCCGGAGAGGGTGCAACCGACAAGGCGTTGGTTGAACCACCATCCACGGCATAGAGTTTTTTCAGGATGGCTTCGGGCATCGCTTTGATCTTGTGGGCGGAGGTATCGGCCTGAAGGGTATCGCCATCAACCTTCTGCGAGAGTAGACCCGGTGCGGCATCGGAGGCATCAGTGAGGACAAGCCCCAGGGCGTCATCGAGGTCGTCCATGTTGGCGTTCATATCATCCGCCCACTCGATGTCCCCGGCATCATGCTTTTTCAGATTGAACCGGTCGGTTTGGGTTACCGCCATAATGATCTCTCCTTCATCTCGTCAATCAAACCATCCAGCGTCACCAACCGCTGCCGCTCGGGGTCGATCAAATCCGCGCCTGTAGCCCAGGCTTCTCCCTGGGCGGAGAGCAATCGACCCGGTTCCCCATACCAGGAGCCAGGGGAAAGAACGCCGTCACCGGGAACGATGATCAGATCCCATCTGGTAAAAAGGGAACCGGCCCGTTCCACCAAAGACCTGGAAACCCTGCCTCCAGCAGCGCGGATCATGGCGATCCAGAGCAACGGAATGCCAAAAACCACCAAGCGGTCATGTTTTTCCAAAAGCCTTTCCTGCCGCTCCATCACCTCGCGGGTCTTTTGTTCGAACGCTCCCGGCCTGTGCAACGCCTGATCGCGGGCGAATCCGGCCAAGGGGGCTGGCATGGCTTCGAAATGGTGATTGGTAAAGAAACGAGGCAACCTGCGGTGCAATTTCACTGAATCTGCCCCGCACCAAAAGTCGATGGCGATGTGGTCATAATCCTCAATACCCATAAGGCTGCATCCCCCATTGCCCCCGGCCATAACCGGGATAATCGTTGTCCTGGCGGCCAGATACATAGCGGGTGAGTGTTGGGGCCGTATCCACGTTGCTGCCACCACCGTAGTTGGAGATGGACCGGATATGGACCAACCCGTAGCGCATGGGCCAGGTAAAATTGAACGGTCCGTTGATGGCGGAGCCAGCGGCGATCCAGTCGATACCGTTGTGACTCCATTGAATGGAGACGGAATCATACCGTTCCATAGGCCGGATCCAGTCCAGTGTGATTTCGGTTCCGCCACCTCCCTGAGGAAACGCCACATTGGTGATTTGAAAATTGACTACAGAGGCAGGACCAGAGGATGGTCCTGGCCATCCCTGAACCGGTTCCAACTCGGTGACCTGGTTGTACCAGGGGCTGTAGGCCGGTTCCTGATAGACGTTCGCGTTGTATTGAATGCACTCGATCTGGTAGATGAAGGCTTCGGTCTCTTCGATGGAGAGTACCCGCCACTGTTTGGCACCGATGATGGCGTTGGTACTGCTCTCGATCTCGATGACGCCGCCCAATGGAATCACCCGTGCCGTCTCCATTCCCACCTTCAGCTTGCACCAGTAGGGGCAATCTTGGATGGTGCGCAGGATGAACCACGCCAGTTTGAAGGCCTGGGTCTGGTCGGTGACGCCGGTCAGGTCTACGGTCTGTATCTGCTGCCCGTCACGGGCGATGGCGTCCAGATCCTCCACATAGATCCGTTCGGTGGTGTAGCCGTAGAAGGGCTCCACATACTGCGCTTCGATGCGGTTGGGCCGGGAGGCGGAATGAATGCCGATGCGGAGGCTTCCAGGGATGGTTTCGATTTCGCCCACCTTATAGGAGGCGGGTTCCACGTCATCGGGTTTCAAATAGATTCGCCCATCCCGGATCAGGGTCATGATGCGCCCGGCGGCGCAAATCTCGCGGAACACCTGTTCGGCGTCGTAGAAGGCGGCATAGGCGCGGTTGAAGCCGAATCCATGCTGTTCGCACCAGTAGGCGGTGGCGTACTGGCTGGACCAGTCCAGGGAATCAGAAGGCAGGCCCAGGCCGGTGACCGGATCGGTCAAGAAGGTCAGCATGGCATCGGCGGGATTGCCACCGAGGCCGGTCACCACGTTGGAGTGGACCAGGGCGTTGATGACCGGATTGTTGGAACCAATAGAGACATCCTTGACCAGATGGACGTGGACGAAGGCGGCATTGATACGGATGTTTTCGGTGAAAGGGACATCGTTCAAATCGAACTTGTAGATCCCCATCTGTCCGCCCTCGGTCCCCTCGGTCAACTCCTGGATCACCAGCTTCAACGACCAGCGCGATAGCGGGTCGGGAACGTTGAAGGTGTGGGTACGCAGATCGTTGCCGGGAATGTGGACGGTGGATTCGCCTTTGTCGCCACCATCGTTGTGGACCCGGTGGCCATTGGCGATGAAAGTGCCGTATCGGGCGATCTTGAGATTGTATGTGTGAATTCGTTGTTCTGACCGGCGACCATGCCAGGAGCTGACTGGGCATTCCCGGCCTGCCTCATTGAGCAGGACATCGCCGGTCTGGATTTCTCCCGCCGGGATGAAACCCTTGCCCCGAACCAGGATGAGATGGTTATCGGTGGCGGTGAGTTGTCCCCGAGGGGTACGGAGATCAATCAGGGTCTCGAAGCTGCAATGGTGGAAGAAGGTCGCCACCTGCGTTTCATGGATTCGCCCACTTTCATCGTAGGCGAGAATAGCGTCACCTGCCTGGAACGACTCAATGGCCTTTTCTCCATTCGGGGTCATCACCATGGTTCCAGGCGGAAAACAGGAGACGCCTTGCGTGGAGGAGAAAGTCTCGGAGTAGACCTGCGAGTGCATGGTCTGATTGGGATTGTCGATATTGGTGAGGATCCATTTCCATGCCTGGGTGGAACCCTGTTTCGGCCAAGTGTGGTACGAATAACAAAGGACCGATCCGCCACCGTAGAAGATCACCGGCACCGGGGCGGCCATCTCGCCGATGGTGTTGGTCACCTGGAAGATGTTCCAGGTCCCGGCATTGTTGAGGGCGATCTGGGCCTGGCCGCCCTGGGGATGGAAGATGAACCAGGAAGAATCGGAATTCTGATTGCCGCCGGTGCGGGTGTAGTAGTTGGGCAGCTCCTCGATTTTGTACTTGTCGATGTAAAGCTGGTCCATGGTGATGCCGACCTCGCCCAGCACCACCAGGTAATGGGCCTTCTGGTAGTCACCTCCGTAGATACGGGAATGAACCACGAGGCCATTGGGGCGGGCCTGCCCGAAGATCACCGGCACCGGCATCTCAGGCGTGGGATACTGAGGAAAGGGCGCGAAGCCCAGCCCCGGATCCACGGGGGGGACGGTGTTGCCGGAATCGGATGCCACCGGACCCTCGTTTCTGGGCGCAAGCAGGGTACTGGCCATCATCAACCCCATGCGTCCCAGAGCCATCCAGATGGAGCCGGTGGCGGCATAGGTGGAGACCCCGGCGATGGCGGCCACCAGGGCCATCATGGTGTGGTCTCCCGGACGATGTGGGTGGGGCGAAGACGGAAACGGCGTTCACCCAGGGTCAACGGAATCGTTTTCTCCAGGCCATTCCGGTCGATGATGTGGAACATGAATCCCTGGTAGACGGACAGATGGACGCGACCATTGGGATCCTGCCACAGGACAACATCATGGTCCTGAAGCTCGGCAGGTCTGAAAAAAGAAACAAAAAAACGGGCACGAAGCCCGTTGATGATCTCTTTGGCAGGTTTGTCCCGCCAGTTGCGGAACTCATCGGCAAATTCTGGATGGTAAATCTCCAGGATCCCGAAACAATCAACAGTCGCGTTCATAGGACAAATCAGGTATGATTCATTCTCAGGAGGATGGACCTTATGACCGGTGCAATTGCTTTCGATACACACGCCTACGTCAAA
This sequence comes from Magnetococcales bacterium, assembly GCA_015229045.1. The sequence continues at coordinate 26,611 of JADGCJ010000022.1, read as the reverse complement.
AAGCTCAAAGCCGTTGGTGTTTCCGAGGAACAGGCCGAAGTCCAAGCAGAAACGCTTGCCGAGCTGATTGACGACAAGTTGGCGACAAAGCGCGACCTGATGGAACTTGAAGAACGGATGAAACATGAGCTGCACATCCGTCTCGGCGAAATGAAACACGACCTGACCTTGCGCCTTGGCGGTATGCTTGTTGTAGGGATTACCGTCGTCGCCACATTGGTTAAAATTCTCTAAAAACTCATCCCCATTTACCTCTCTGAAGACGCGGAATGGTGGGAAAGCCACCGAACTTGTCCTCGTTGCCGAATCCTTCACAGGTGGGCAGAGTTTTGTCGCAGAAGCTCTCCGGCCCGCCATAGGTGCAGCTGGAATCCTTGAAGATGTAGGGACAAAAATAACTCACCCGCCGCCTGGGAAAATGCGATTGCCAGTTGTTGAGGTTGGTTTTGGCCTGGATCACCAGTTCCCCTTCGGCGAATTCCCAAGAATCGACATAGGCCACCACCAGGGTTTCGGTCTGATCCGGGTCGGAAAAGTCCGCATCCTCGAAGGTGCGGCGCAGCACCACCCGGGCTCCCCGGATGTCGGTGGAATCCAAAAGATTGGTGATCGCCTCGGATCCCTGCACGGTGACCACGAAGCGATCCTTCAGGGTGTCTTTTTTAAACTTGATGGTGCCCCGTTTGATGCCCAGAGGGGTGTAGGTGTATTCATGGGATGTGGGCATTTTTTCATCCTTCCAGCCGTCATAAACCGATTGCCAGGCCACCAGATCGGGCAACGGCACGTCATAGCCCGGGGGATCGGCCACCGCCCAGGGAAAGAGATCCACCGAGACGCCAGAGACGGCAAAGCTTTCCGCTGTGGGACTGGAAGCATTGTTTCCCGCCACCAGAACGTAGAGGTCGGTGGCATCCACGGTCCTGGGAGGAACGAATGGCGAACTGGTGAAAAAAGAATCGGGTGTCCCGTCCGGGCCGATGAAGGAGCCGGTCTTTCGATCAAAAACCCAGGCTTTTTCCCAAACGCCAGAAATCGAAACGTGCAGGATCTTGTGGTTTGGGGTGGAGGGGCCGGAGTAAATCACCGCCGTGTGGGGCACGTAGGTGATGAGGTTTTGCAGCGTATTGGTCAGCTTGCCATTGACGGTCAAAAGCGGCGAATCGTTCTGGGCAACCACCGAACCATCGAGAAAAAATCCCGACCCGGTGGCCCCTTCATAGCAGGGGAACCAATGGATGGTCTCTCCATCCCAGGAGGGCATGCAGAAACGCAAGGTTTCTTTCCTGATCCGCCAGTGCATGACGGTCCCTTCCTTCCCACCCTCCACTTGGTAGAGAAAGCGGAAGTCGTGATCGGTACCGCCGGTCCCCTGGTAGAGAAAAAGCGATTTGCCGTAGAGGTAAACCTGGGCCTTGATATCTGCAAAATGCATGTAGACCGACACCTTGTCGTTCTGCAACGCCGTTTGCCAGCCGGGCCGGTCAGGATCCAACTCCAGGTAGAGAAAGATGGGGATGGAGTCGGTCTCCGGGAAATCTTCCTCCAGTTCCACGCGAATAAAAACATTGGCCCGGTCGTCCCACATTTTGGCCGAGGTGATGCGCAGATAGGGTGGGATGTAACCTGCGCCTTCAAGAGCCGCACCCGACTGAACCAACACCTGATCCCAGGGAACCTCATCGAAGGCTCTGCCGACGTTGAACCAATAGTCGGGTGCCACATCCAAATTCACCTGGCTTGCCGCCGGATCTTTGTCATCATAGAAAACCGATCCGCCAGAAAAACGCCGGGAAATGGTTTCGTTCTCCAGGTCAAACGTGGGCGTTTCCAACGGAGCCCCCAGGTAATAGCGATGGACCAGGATTTCCTGAAGAACTTGATTGTCCGGGTTGATATAGTTGAAGGAGCGGATGCCGGTGGCGCGGAAGGCGGCGTAGCAGGTCAACTGCCGATCAAACTGCCAGGGAGAAAGCGGGTCACCATAGGAGTGGCCGTACATGACGGTGCCGTGGGGACCGGCATGAGCGTATTTCCAGATGTAGAGGTAGGCCCGGATGCCGGTGGTCCAGTTCACGCCACCCAGTTCGCCGGTTTCGGCCAAACTTTGACCATAGCGATAAAAAAATGGAAAATAGTTCCAGGAGGGCCGAAACGGATTGCCAGTCCAGTTGCCGATGAAGGATTCGAGCAGGAATATCTCGCCCTCGCGGGCGAAAAAGGTAGCCCCGTTGACGATGGACTGACCCCCTTTGGCGCGGACATAATCACAAAGCGGCTTGAGACCCACCTCGCGCATCACCTGGGCTGCGGCTGCGCCATAGTTGGGATCCCAGTAGCCGACATCGGCCTCATCGAAAAAAATGCCGTTGCAACCATGGGCGAAGACTGCGTCGATAAACTCCTGGTATCCCGCGATGAACTCCTGCACGGCATCGGCGTTATACTCCGGAGGCTCGAAGCCACCCTGGACCGCCGCTTTGCGAAAATCGGAGCCCCAGGGAATGTAGATCAAAACCAGTGTCTGGATATCGGAGCGATCAAAGGTATCCAGGACCGAGCGATCCAGAACGACGAGGGACCAGGAGGAAAAATCGTGGATCTCCAGATAACGGGGATCGCCATAATAGAGGCCATATTGTTCCCAGTCGTCGATCCGTTCACCCCGTTTGACCACGCCGCCTTCAATGCGGGCGTTGTAGGTGCGGAAAATGGAGAGATCCATCAGATGTCATACACCGTCAAGGTGATGGGATCGGGCCGGGAGCAAAACCGCAGGGTCTCACCCGGGACGTGTAGTTCCAGCAACTCCACCACTTTTGCCTGTTCGCGTTTGAGCCAGCGCTTGAGATCGGCGCGGTGTGTGGTGAGATCGACATAGGCGTCCCGGATCATGAACTCGCCAATGGAGCCGTGAAACTGTCTGCCTTCGGTGGGATGTTTGCCAAGCATGATGGTGGCATTGGTGCAGGTGACGCTTCCCGCCACATTGGGTGTATGACCCCGGGCCGAGCCATGGATGAAAATGACCCCATCATTGCTCAGCCCGAAGGTGGCCTGGACGAATACCCATTGCTGTATCGGTACGGCGGTGTCGGAGAGAATGTCGTGCCACCAGCCGTCCATCCGGACAGAGAGACAGAGCTTCCCTGCATTTTCGTCATCGTAGGGAAACCAGAATTTCCAGGAGTTCTCACGATAAGCGATCACGGCACTGCTGTTATCGGCCCGCCAGATCCACGCACCCATGGTGATCCCCGTGGAGGGGAGAAAAGTGTCGGTGGTCACCTCGACGTGGCTTGATGCCGAAAGCGGAAAATTCAACACCTTGCCCCGGGCGGCATAGTTGAAAACTTCAGCGGACCCGACCAGGGTACCGTCCCGTCCATTGCCGGATTTGTCGGTGATGATGCCCGCCGACTCCTCGTCAGGCGTCAGGTTCTTGAACCAGAGCCATTCGTTCACTGGATGATCTCCGAGGGATGCATCTCCTTGACGGCAAAGCCGATGCTTGCCAGCTTCGGTGGCCGCCAGGAGATGGTGAAGAGGCCGTCGAAACGCACGTAATAGAGGATGCCCCGCCAGGTCAATTTGAAGGGCAGATTTTGACCCTCCCGACCCGACCAGAAGGCGTCGAACGCATCCACATCTGCTGCTTTGATGAGGGCCGTCTTGATCTCGAAGTGCCGCCGCAAGGGACCGGCATAAGAGATCCGTTGTTCATGCTCGCCGGAAAACTCGGTGATCCGGGTGGGATCGGAACGGGATTCCTGAAAACTTACAAAAAAAATCGCCGGAAAATCGGGCAGATTGGAGGCAAACCAGGGCATGATCAAATTCTCCGGACCACCAGATCGCGTTCATCCAGGGCGTTCAAGACCATGTTGACGATGACATCCTTGCGCTCGGCGATGGTGTTTTCCACCAACCCCTTGACCTGATCGGGGTTGGTGACATTGACGATCTGGATTTCGATGGGACGTTCGGCCATGGAGGAACCCGTTTGCTCCGTCTCATAGGCGCGGGTTTCCTGGGGGTTCAAGATCCGTTCGCCGCGTCTGGCGATGACGGGCACCTCGTCGGAACCGATCCATCCTCCCTGGTGCATGCGTGGGGCCTCGGCAAACAAAGCCGCCGGAACCCTCCGGGATGGAGCCGCTTCGCCAACGATGCCCCCCTGGTGAAAAATCGAGGAAACAAGAGAACCCAGGCTGCCGATGACATCACCAAACCCGGACCCACCACCTCGGGAAGGACTATCACCCATTCCCAGGGCTTGAGCCAAAGGACCGGTGATGGTCTCGCGCACGGTGATGCGGGCCAGATCGGCCAGGATGGAATCGATCAGGCTTTTCCAGTCGGCCTTGCCGGTGGAGATGAAGGCAACCAGAGCCTCCTCCATGCCGCGAAAGGCGTTGGTGGTGGCAATTTCCCAGTTGCGTCCGGAGTTGGTGGCCTCGTCGGCATAGGCTTTGAGTGCCCGTTGTACCCCGGCGGACCATTCCCGGCTGGAGGCAAGCATGCGGTCGTGGGCCTGTTCCATGGCGCGGGTGTAGGTTTCCTGGTCGATGGCCCCCTGGCGGAGAAGCTCGTTCAACTCCCGCACCTCATCGGCATGGCGCTCCCCGGCGGTGCGCAGCGACTCGGTCAATTGCCGGCCCCGTTCCATGAGCCGCTGCCGTTCCTCCTCGGCTGTGCGTTGGTGTTCCAGGGCCTGCCGCTCGTCGAATAATGCCCCGGCCAGACGTTCCACCTCCAGGCGTTCTCCGGAGGTGGCCTCGGCACTCAGACGGCGCACCGCCTGGGAGACGAATCGTTCCCGGTCGGTCAGTTGAAGCGCATCCCGCTCCAACCCCAGATCCTCGATGATGCGCTGGTTGGCCTCAAAGCGTTGCCGGGTGACCTCCGCTTCTCGAACCGCCAGTTGTCCGAGCCTGGCATCGCGCACGGCGATCGCCTGGCGTTCCGCCACGGCAACCCTTTCGGCATTGTCCGGGGTCTTGAGTTTTTCCAGTTCGGCGGTCAGGCGCTGATGTTCGGCGAGGATTCGTTCCGCCCCCTGGTGGGTGGTGTCGAACAGTTCCTTCTGCAAACTTTGCTCGATGGCAAGCAGACGATCCTTGCGGACGGCGGCGATTCCCGTTGCCGGGTCGGCGACCGGGCCACCGGAAGCCCCGGCGGAGGGCGGCGGTGTTTTGGTCGCACCCGCCAGTACCTCGGTTCGGGCGCGTTGGGCCTCGATATTGGCCCCCTGCAACCGCCGCAACTCGGCATCGACCTCGGTCAGGCGGGAACGCAGGGGGATGAGCGACGAGGAGATGGACTGTCCCGAAGCCATGAAGGATCCCATGCGTCCCAGGTGTTCCTCGGCGCGTTGAATCTTTTGCAACAGGTTCAGGCGTTCGCCGTACAACTTTTGAAAGCGTTCCTCCTCGGAGTCGGTCGCAAACACCCGGCGCAGGCCGCGACTCAGGATTTCCAGCACCGGGGCCAGTTCGGCACCGATGGCACGGGCCACCGATGATAGCGTATTCTTCAACAGCACCATCTCGGCGTTGAAACTTTGGAAGGCTTTTTCCGATTCTTCGATCAGGGCACGGGCGTTGCCGGTTTCCCGGTTGGCGAGGGCGAGTGCCCGGGCCACCTCTTCGTGACGTTGCGCCATGACCGGCAAGGTTTTGAGGATCTCTTCGCCCGAAAGGCCGAAGCGATCCAGTACCGCCGTGGCATCACCGCCAGCGGCGATCACCCGGCCCAACCCCTGAAGAAAAAGTTGCAACGCCGCTGCGGCGTCCGTTGCGAATATTTTTTTCAGTTGTTCCCCGGTCTGGCCGGTCAGGCGTTCCATGGCCGCCAGGTTCTCCCCGCCGGAGCGGAGGGTCTCGTCCATGGCCCGCAGTGCCTTGCCGACGCTGGATCCTCCCAGTTCCGCCTGGATGCCCAGGGCGGCCATGGCGGCGGCAAACGCGGAAGCCTCCGCCGACGAGATTCCGAACACCGAGGAAGCCCGGGCCACCTCATTGGCGATGTGGGCGATTTCCACCTCGGTGGCGGCGAAATTGTTGCCCAGGGCGACAATCACCGAACCCAGGATATCCACCGAGGCCGCAGACTCGCCGGTGACGTTCAGGAGACGTGCGAGCGCAGTGGCGGCAGCCTCGCCAGACAAATTGGAGGCGGAACCGAGCCGGGCCACGGTTTCGGTAAACCGCAGGATGTTTTCCTCGCCTTTGATCCCCAGTTGCCCCGCCGCCTGGGCGATGGCAAGCAGCTCCTCGGCAGGGACCGGCAGGCGTTGGGACAACGTTTCGATGCGGGTTCCAAATTTTTCGAGACGCATGCCGGAAAGATCGGCGGTTTTGCCGACGCCGATCAACCCCTCCTCGAAAGCGGCGTAAGCCAATACCGCCTGTTGCAGACCGGCGGTCGCGACGGTGGTGGCGGAGATCACCCCCAGCACCCGGTTCCAGGTGGCGATGGCCGAGGAAAGACCACGCGCCCGGCCCGAAAGATCCTCCACTCCACTGGAGGCGTCGCGGGAGGACCGTTCGACCCGGCCCAGGGCATGTTCCCCGGTGCGACCAACTTCGTTCAATTCCGCCACCACCTGACGCCCCCCTTCGGCGGTCAGGCGGACGGAGTAGGTGCGACGGGTGGTGGACATCTCAACGGTCCTCGTTCCGGCTCAACGCTTCGATCATTCCGGTTTCAGCAACAGGCAACAGCTCCAAAAGGATTTCCAGATCCCAACCTCGAACCTCGGCCATCCTGAGGGCCACGTTCATGTCGATGCCCAGGATATGACCGGAAGGGGCGATGCGGAGCTGGTTCTGGCAGGAAAGAATCATCTCCCAGGCCATCCACTCTTCCTCACTTTGGAGTTCATGTTCGTGATAGGGACACCGATCCCCGCAGGGACCTACCTCTCCCCGGGCGCATGGGAGGTCATGTTCGTGGCAGCTTGCGCAATATTCCGGCCCTCCGCCGGGCTGGAAATGCCATCGGCAAAGAGCCCGAAGCCGTTTTTTGCGGCGTTCAAGAGTACCTGTTTCAAGGTGAAGGCTTCGAAGAATCGTTCACCGATGGGATAAAGGTCCATCAAGGCGGCGATGTTCTCCCGGTTGATGGTGGCATCGCCACGGCCATCCGGACCGACGACCCCAGTCCAGGAGAGGATATGCCGGAAAGCCAATTCCTTGATGAGCAAAGACTGGTAGAATCCATCCCGAACGGCGTCGTTTTCCAGATCCGGCAAACGGGTGTCCGGCATGATCCCGGCGTCTTTTCGTTCATGAAATTCCTTCTCCAGGGTGGCGAGCTGCTTTCTGGCGGCGGTCTGAGCCGTCATCATCCCCATGGATGTCAGGGGACGCACGGTGACGGTCACCTCGTAGGGCAGGTCGATCCCGTAGGGTTCCTTGCAGGATTTAAGGCTGATCATCCATCATACTCCGTTCCATTGAGATCGTTGATCAGGGTGACGGTGAGCATCCGACCGGCTGCGGTGCTTCTGGCCCCCTGGAAATCAAAGCTGGCCTGCACCCCTCCAGGCCCTTCGACAGCCAGCTTGGGCTTGGGCAGGTAGACCTCATGAGCGGTAAAGGTGACCTTGTTGCCGGAATCGATGGTGTAGGCAAAGGCCAGGTCCACCGGGGTACCATCGGTAGCAGCGTCGATCAGAGTGGTGTCGGCAAAGCGGACATCGATCTTGCCGGTCAAAGAGGCAATGGTGGGATCCGCACCATCGATGAGTCCGTCGTCCCGGATCGCTTCGATCTTCTCCAGATTATTGGAATAGGTGATGGACCCGGCTGTGAGGTTGGCCAGAAGCGATCCGCCTTTTTTGATGGATCCCTGGAACTGGCTGATGCGGTTGAAGGTGAGTGCCGTGGGTGTGCCTCCCTGGGAGGAACTGTTGCGCGTTTCCCCCTGGGCAATGGCGTGTACAGTGGCCGCCGCCGCACCGGAGCGTTGAAACTCCAGGGCGATGGAATCGAACTTGACCCCTTTGTGCATGAAAAACGCCGGGACCTGGGAGAATCCCACTTCGATACAATAGCTGGGAATATCCGCCGCTCCGGATCCGAACGCATGGGTGTAGGGTCCGGTGCCGGTGGTGATGGGATCGCCGAAGATGCCGGTGAGCCAGATCCCCAGATAACGCGGATCCACCGGGATGACGATCTCGCCCGCATCGTTGATGACATCGCGCAAGGGGGCCAGGGGATCACGGCCCTGACCCAGGACTGGATCGTCGATCAGTCCCTGTTCACTCCCCAGCGAGCATTTGTTGAAGGGCATCTTGACAAAATTGCCAGCGGGCTGGACGCCGTAGGTGGTTTCGCGCTTGAGCAACAAGGTTGCGTTCGCGCCGTAGGCTCGGGCCATGGTTCATGTCTCCAGGAAGATGAAATCCCCGGCCCCGCGAAGAGACCGGGGACAAAGAATCAAGCCAGGGTGATGCCGTCGGTGGCCTCATAGGCGATCTCGGTAGCACTCACCGCCTTTCCCAGGTACTGGACCACATGACCGGAACCGGTGGGCGGGGTGGCGGTGGCGGCCCCGGCGGTGGCAGCGCTCAGGAAGACCCTCGTGCCGGGGGTGTGTCCGGAAACCTGATCGTTGACCCCTTCGAAGTAGACGTTGACCGGGTTTCCGGCGGCGACGGTCTCCTTGACGAAGCCATCCGCCTGGGTGGCAGAGTTGTCGGCCTTGGCCGGTTTGACCTTGAGGGTTCCGAGATCGTCGTAGACCGCAACGAAATTCCCGGCGGTCACGTCCACACCGACGGGAAGGCTTTTCAGGTCCGGTCCGATGCCGGTGGGCATCATGGTCAGATCCAGTTTACCCCCGGAATCCAGCGCCGGAATCCTCCCTTCATCCGCAGGTCCATTGGAAATGTTGACGGCGGCCTCCTCCTTGGTGCGGCCATCGGTGGTGTCAACCTTGAGATATTTGCGCACTGCCATGTTCGAAACTCCTCATGATGGTTGAAAAACAGATCAAAATGCCTGAAGTTCGGCGATTTCCAACTCGAACTGATCACGCTGGGAACATCTGTCCCGGTGAGGACAAATATTTTTGCAAAAATGCAGGCAGCAGCCGAAACCGGTGGGAAGCATGGTCCAGGAGAGTTTCCCCCGGTGGTTCAACGCCACAATGCTTCCGGCATCTTCGGGACCGTTGGAACGGTCGATGGCAAACGCCTCCTCGGGCCGACCGGTCTGACCGTTCAGCCTGATGAATTTCTGGGTGGTCATGATGGTTTCCTACAAAAGCTGGATGGCGGGTTCGATGTTGATGAAAAGTTCCATCTCCGAGATGGCCGATCCCACCACCACCAGGAAGCCGGAGGTAGGTGGCGTTTGGGTGGGTTCGCCGGTGAGACCCAGAAAGACCTGGCTGTTGACGCTGTTCCAGTTCCAGATGGCGTTGGTGACCGGTCCGAAGATCTGCAACTGAACCGCTTCGCCACCCTCCGCGCTGGAGAGGGTCATGCCAAGGACGTTACCGCCAATACTCTGGTCAGCGAGAACGACCCGGGCATCCTGATCGAGGGTGACCAGCTTGAAGGCTTCCAGATTTTCCGCCGCGACGAAAGTCACCGAACCACCGCAGGAAGGTGGATCCTGAATGGGACCCGTGGGTCCGCAATGGGTCCAGACGGCGTTGGTCTCGTATTCGATGACGGGTTCGAAGATGCCGGTTTTGATGGCCGGAGCGCCCTCGACCGCTTCCACTTCGGTCGTGGGTTGGCCGATGGTCATGCCGAATGAGAGTCCACCCAGAGTGGGGTTGGCCGACAGCACTTCCCCGACCGAAACCATCAGGGCATCAAACGCCACATCCCGTGATCCGGCATCAGCGTTCTGTACATACATCTCGATATCCACCCGGTGGCTGTAATAGGCACCACCAACACCGCCCAAAGCGAGGTCTGGTTCTCCGGGATCACCATCACGCAGGATAATGAGGCCTGCTTCCGGGATCCTGGTAGAGACCGCCATGTTGCGCTCCACTCGCACATCGGGGATAGTCTCCAAGACCGCCTTCAACACCTGGAGGATCTGTTCGGATTTGCTGGGCATGAATCAGTGTCCCATTTGATTGTCGATCAACTCCGACAGCCGAGCCTGCCATCGATTGGCGGCCCGTTTGACATCCAACCGCCTGGGCATTTTGACCTGAGGCACCAACAGAAACATCACCACCGTGGTCATGCCGGACTTGATGCGGCCCGTTTTGGTATGGCTTCCACCCTTGGCCTGCCGTCCCACCCGTCCGGTGCGGGTGCTGACCCGAACACCCTCCACCACCAGCAGGGACGGCCCTGTGGTCCGGTAGACGAACCTCAAAGGTCCATACCGGTGTTCGGGAAAGTTGGACGGGTTGATCCGTTTGCCATCGGTGCCGCGTTTAGGCGCGGAAGGGGTTGGGATCGCGAGCCAGAAACCTTCGTCGCTTTTGATCAAAACCCCCTCGTCGAAGGCCCGGATGATTTGCGGGGCCTGGGTCCAAACCATGCTGGCGGCGTTGTGCCTGTTGTTGGGATAATGGCGGCTGCGCCAAGTCCGGGCCACCCGGGTACCCAGACCGGCGGCGATCACCTGGGTGCGCAATTCCTGTTTCAAACCTTCCCCGGCCTCTCGGGTGGCATGGGTGACGGCGGTTTCAAGCTGGTGCAGCTCCCGCCGCAGATCCTCCTGGATGGAACCGATGAGGGTGACGGCGATGCGCATGGGATCAGGCCGGATGCGTATCGAGGGTCCAGACCAGCCGGTCACGGTCGGCCACTGGTTCGCCCTGGACGAGATAATCCGCCCCGTTCACGGCAAGCCGGTCACCGGGACGGGGGTTGGTCACCTCCGAAGACCGCACCTCGAAGATGGCCGTTCCGGCATGGATGCGGGTATCGCCAAAGCCAACGATCTCATCGGAACGTTTGGCGATGACGGTGATGGCAACGGAATTCCCACCGTTGGGGGTAAAGGTGGCGGTAACGCCAAAGGCATCAAAGGTCGCATTCACTGCCATCTGGAAAGGGTTCATGATCAGGTCCGTTTGGCTTTGATCAAGACCCGTGGCCGGGTGCAGATGGGCAGCGGGTTGGACTGCACATGCAGCATCACCCAACGCTGAAACTGCTGGTCCACCGCCTGCTTGGCGTAGCGCGGCAGGCCAATGGTGTTGACCGTCTCGACGAAATCCGCCGGGGCGTTATACTGTTTGAAAAGTCCGGGTACGCCGACGGGAAAGAAGTGCGCCTTGGCGGCATCATTGAATTCGACCGAACCCACTTTGCCGCGATACTCCTCCCAGACGATCCCGGCGTACTCGAAGGTGCCTCGCGCCTGTCCCTGACGCAAGAACAACCCGTCCATCCAGCGGTTGTAGGCGTCGGTGATTTCCGGGTGGCTGATCAGGTCGTCGAAGAAATCGGCACCGCAGATGGCGTGGATGTGATCATAAGGCTGGGCACCCAGTTCATCCTCGATCTTGCGGCGGATGTCGTGGCATTTTTTCTTGACGGCACCAGCCACCGGGTTGGCATTGTCCAGATCAAAGTCGATCTCGGATTGTTGGGTGACATTGAACTCTTGAAAAAGATCGTAGAGTACCGTGGTCCCATCGGCATCCAGGATCTGCCCCTTGATGGCTCCGATGCGCAGGTGTTCCAGGGTGGCGTCGATCTTCCGGGTCATCTCGGTCATGCGGTTGTTGACTACCGTCTGAATACCCTCCAGAGCGTTTTCCGATCCAAAGGCACGGAGATTCTGCACTTCGTCCGCCAGGATGGTGTCTTCCAGGGCAACATGGGGCACGGTTAGCGACCGGGCCTTGCGCTTGTTGGTGTTGTTTTGGATGGCGGGTGCGCCACGGGCGGTGGTTTCCACCAGGTTGAGGGATCCTTCCTTCTCTTCGATAAGTACGGTGGTGGTGGCCACCCCCTGTTCAAAGAAAATCCCCAGTTGGCCGATGCGTCCGGGGACAAAGGGTAGTTTGTTGATGGCGTCGGTCAACGACACCATGGAAAAGGCATTGTTGCCGAAGATGTCGAGTGCGGGCACGATTGTTCTCCTTATCGGGCGATGATGTCGAGGAAAGCCAACTGCCCGAGGGCCGTGGCCTTTTGAGGACTGGTGATGCCATCGGGCCAGACCAGTTCATTGGCGTTGATCTCTGCCAAGCGGACGATGGCGACACCTTCGGTATCGGCGGTGCTGGCATCGATGTTGCCGTAAAGAATGGCCACTGCCGTCTCGGAACCATCGATACCGGCAGGATTCAGTTCCCGGTATTTGCCGCTGGCGGTCACCTTGCCCAGGATGGCCCCGGCTTCCAGATTCTGCCCGGAAAGGATGGTGACGGTCTCACGGCTGATGGAGCCGTTGCCTTCGGAGACCAGGAATTCGCCGACATGTCGGCCTTCGGTGCGTTCGGACATGATCCGCTCCTATCGGTTGGGTTGGTTGCGGGCGGCATAGATGGCCTGGGTGTCGATGATGGGTTGTTCGGCCCGAACCAGGGCGGGACCGTGTTGGTGATGGATCATGGTCTCCTCATCCTGCCTGGCCCTGGCCTTCAGGAGGGATGCGCGGATCTCCTTGACCGGCATGGCCTTGGCAATGAATCCGGCTGCCTGGCTCGCCGCACCGGCCAGGGCGCAAAGGTCTTGGACTTCGGTGACGTAGGCCATGGTCTTTTTTCGTTCGTCTTGCCGGACTGCCTCCAGATTGACGACGTTTGCGGTCTCCGGTTCGGCTCCCTGTTCGTGGGAGTGACAGGTCAAACCCGCCGGGGTGTTTTTGAATCGGGTAAGATCGAAGGAGGCCGCCATTTTCACCGGTTTTTCCATCCGGTCGGCAAAACCCAACGCGACCGCTTCCTGCGCCGTGAGCCAGGTCTCCCGAGCCATGAGGTCATCGATCTCGGCATCCTCGATGCCGGATTTGTCCCGGTAGGCAGCAACCAGTCCGGACTTCATCCTGTCCAGGGCCTCGGCCATGGCACGCATGTCGGTGGCGGTGCCCCAGACGAGACCGGAGGGGTCATGGATCATGAGCATGGCATTCTCCGGCATGATCACTTCATCCCCGGCCATGGCGATGACCGAGGCGATGGAGGCGGCGATGCCGTCGATGAAAACCGTGACTTTGGCTTGATGGCGTTTCAAGGCGTTGTGAATGGCGATGCCATCGAAGACCGATCCGCCCGGGCTGTTGAGCCGCAGGGTGATGGCCTCCACGTCTCCCAAAGATTGAAGATCATTCAGAAAATCCTTGGCGGTAATGCCACAGGATCCGATCTCGTCGTAGAGGACGATATCGGGCGGCCTGTCCGCCTTGGCTGTGATGCGATACCAGTTTTTCTTCATGCTGCCTGCTCCTTTGACTGTTGCCTGCCATCCTCGAACCGAAGTCCGAGCGTCGCCGCCCGGTCCTGATCGGCCTTGATACGCCGGTCCACTTCGTCGGCGTCGGAACCTTCGCTTTCGATGACATCGGAACGGGATTTGAGACCCGCCTTGATGGCCTCGATCTCCGCCTTGCGGTCCTTCAACGGATCCACCCAATCCCACTTGGGCGGAATCCATTTCACTTGCCGATAGGTCGATGGATTGGATGCGTACCCAGGCAGATCCAAAACCCCCGACAGGGCAACCTCATGGATCCACCGATTCCAAACCGGGCGGCAGAGTTGGAAAATAAGAGTGTTGAACTGGAACTGCTCCACCCGGCGGCGGAACTCGATCTTGCCTTCGCGCAGGGAAGAATAATTGGCCTGCCTGAGATCGCCGGTAACGTTGGTGTAGGGCACCCCCATGGCGGAACAACAGGCCAAAAGCGTCCGGTACTGGAACGCTTCATAAGACCCGCCCACATCCGCCGGATCGGAAAACTTGATGTCCTCGCCGGGCAGAAGAAGCTGCATGGTGCCGGGTTGCATTCCCAGCAGGGCCGCGCCATCCTCGTCCCGAGGGGCATCATCTTCACCCATCACATCTTCCGCCTGGGGGCGGGTGACGAAAGCGGCGAACATGGCGGCCACCTTCTTGCGGTCCAGTTCGGCGTCGTCGTACTGCTCCAAAAGCCACAGCTTCGGCAGGGCCGGGGCGATGCGGGGCAATCCCCGGATCTGTCCCTCCTGCATGGGCTGGAACAGATGGATCACCTGATCGGCTGGAACCCGGACGAACTCTCCACGACCTTGCTTACGGATATCTCCCGGATGATTACGGTGGAAGTGGTAGGCAATTCTTTGACCGATGCCGTTGAACTCCACCCCCATGAGGATTTCCCGGTTGCCGGGCAGGGTTTCGTTCTTGGTCAGGGGCAGTTGTTCCGCCGCGATCAGTTGCAGTTGCAACGGCACTGAAAAACCGTCCTCAAGCCTCCGGGGCCGAAAGCGGATGAAACATTCCCCGGCTTCGAACAACGCCTTTGCCGCCATAGCCTGAAGGCCGTAGAAATCGGTCAGTCCATCGGCGTCGGCCTCGTCGGTCCAATCGAGCCAGAGTCGTTGGATCCGTTCCTTCAACTCCGTATCCCGGACCAGGCTGGAGGGTTTGATCCCGGCTCCCACGGCGTGGGCGGCAAAGCTCGCCACCGCGTTGGCGGCATAGGGGTTGGAGCGCACCAGTTCCCGCGCCCGGGCGCGAAGGAGATCACCACCCTGAAGGATCAGGGTGTTCAGGCTCTCCGATCCTACCCGCCAGGTGGCCAGACGCCGGGCAGCACGAGCCGCCTCCATCTGCGCTTTGGGCATGGGGAATCGTCCGGTTGCCAGATACCGCAACCGTTGCAACAGATTCATGGGTTTTCAATATCCCTTGGAGGTATGGATTCGAATCTGGCGGACGTGTTTGGTGCCCTGGGCCTGTTGGATCAGGCGTTCCAGATCGGCAATGGCGGCGGCGATTTCGGCATGGCCCCGGTATTCCACCGAACGACCATCATAAGAGACCCTGGTCACGGGGCTGTGAGCCTGAGCTTTCAGGGCTTCCAAGCGTTGATTGAGTTCGCTAATATCAGCCATTCGAACAAACACTTTCAGAATTATGAACGGAGTGATGATATGAGTGCGCAACGTGTATTTTTTCTCTCCCAGGCTCTGATCATCGGAGCAGGGATATGGCTCTCCGGCTTCCAGAATGTACACTGGTTCCTTTACCTGCCGGTGTTGTTCTTGGTCTTTGCCGGAATTTCCGGGATCTGTCCTGGGATGATTATCTTGAGAAAAATCGGCCTCAAGTAGGCTACCTTCCCATATATCCGGAATGAATCACCCGGCGACGATTCCTGAGTTGCTTGAAAAATGCCTCGTTGCATTGAGGAAATGGTGGCGGCGATTTCACCATGGCCCCGGTATTCCACCTGCGGCCATCGTAGGAAACCCGCGCCACCGGGCTTTGGGCCCGGGCTTTCAGTGCCTACAGGCACTGGTTCAGTTCGGTCAGGTCGGCCATGGAATGGTTGTTGTTCTTTCAGGAAAGGCGTATAATGTATGCGCATTGAATATGGTGATATTCTGGAGATTCCGATGGAACCACCGCTCTATGATGCCAATGCACCCAAACGTCCGGTCAATGTTCGGATCAACAGCGATCTGGTCACTCAAGCCAAGGCACTCAAGATCAACCTGTCCCAGGAGTTGGAAGCCCATCTGGCCGGACTGGTCGCCGAGAAACGGCGACAAACCTGGAAACAGGAGAACCAGGAAGCCATTGCATCCTACAATCATCGGATTGAAGCGGATGGCCTTTTTGGCGACAGCGAACGGGTGTTTTAATGTCGCAATACGACATTTATCAATACGACAAGCCGGGAAGCCGAGTGGCTTGGCTGGTGGATGTACAAAGCGACCTTCTGGATACCCTGCAAACCCGCGTGGTCATTCCTCTCTATCCGGTTGAATCCGGACAAAAGCTGATCCGGGGTCTCAATCCCACTGTGGAACTGGCGGGTGGTGACTTCTTTCTATCCACCGCTGAAGTGGCTGCCGTCCATGTTCGGGAACTGCGGCAACCCATGGGATCCCTTCACCATATGCGTGATGAAATCATAGCCGCCGTGGATCTTTTGTTTACTGGCATTTGATCAGTGCCCCATATAGCCGGAATGGATCACCCGGCGGCGATTCCTGGATACGGGTTTGTTGGCAACGGTTGGAGTATCGGGAACGGCTTCTTCGTGCAGTCCGATTCGGAGAGGTTCCTCCAACCGCATCCAATGGCGCTCCTGGAACCGGTCGATCCCAAAGATTGATGCCGCCGATCGGGCGTAAACCCGGCAGTCCAGGGCTTCATTCCTTCGGTTGGCCTCCTTCTCCCAGGTGGCCACCGGAAAGCCTTTGACGATGCGGGTTACCAGTCGCTCGGCAGTCAGTTGCTTGAAAAATTCCTCGTTGTACTGAGGGAAATGACAGTAGCCGGGAGGAAAGCCGATTCCTTCTCTCATTTCTTCATCCGTTGGCCGGTCCAGTTTCAGCCATCGGTAGAGTTCCCCCTTGGCCACCGGTCCACCCACGGACCAAACCTTGAGACCCCGTTTGCGCGGTCCTGAGTCGGCTTTGGAGACCGAAAGCAACAGCGCGGTATCCCGGTCCTGGCCTTTGACCGCCACCACGGTGCAGGGCTGCCGTGCTACCGCACCCGCCGGTCCCCAGACCGCCTGGGGATGTTGCCGCACCCAGGCGTAGACATCCTGGGTGGCATAACCCGAGTCCACGCACATCACCCGGATGGAAAGGGACTGGCCGGATGGATGCCGGTATTCTTTCTCCAATACCCGCTCCAACTGCCGCCATACCTCGGGCCGGGCGGTATCGCCGTCGAGGACGAAATAATCGATGGACCAGGATTCCCGGCTCCTTCCCCAGGCCACCACTTCGACCTCGATGCGGTCCTTCTGCACATCGGCCCCGGCGGTAAGAAAGACAACGCCTGGAGGAATGCTCCCGATGCGATACTCCTCACGCCGGTCGTAGAGCCGTTGCCAGTCCGGTGCTTCGAATTCCTCCTCGAAGGGTTCGCCCAGCACCGTGTTGACGAATCCTTTCATCAGATCCGGATTTTGTTGCGCCTGTTCATACATCGCCACCGCGTCCGCCCAGGAAAACCATCCCACCGGGGAATAAAGGCTGTTCAAATGAAATCCGGCGGTGCGACCATCGCCTTGGGCCGTGGCCCGCCACTGGCCGTTGGCCAGCATGGTTCCTTTGCGATGCTCCGGGATCAGCGTCTGGCAGTGTTCGCACCGTAGCGTGACGGTGTCCGGTTTGCCTTCCTCCCAGACGAGGTGGCCGAACTCCAGGGTTTGCATCTCCCCACATTCCGGACACGGCAGGAAGAACCTGCGCTGATCGCTGGCCAGGTATTCCCGCTCGATGCGGGAGATCCCCTTCCGGTTGGGGGTGCTGGCCACCAGAATCTTGCGACGCTGAAAGGTCGCCGACCGACGTTCGGCAAGGAGAATCGGATCGCCTTCGCCCTCCACATCCCCCGGATACCCATCCACCTCGTCCAAAAACAGATACCGGGCGGGCATGGAGCGTAAACCAACGGCGCTGTTGGCCCCGGTCATCACCAGGACGCCGCCGGGAAACTCCTTGGAAAGGACCGTGTTGCCGGAATCCCGGCTGCGGGCTGGCTTGACCAGCTCCCGCAAAACGTCACTCTCCTCGATGAGCGGGTCGATGCGCTGCTTGCTGTTTCTCTTGGCCAGTTCCACCGTGGGCGAGACCGCCAGCATGGGGCCGGGAGCCTGATGGATGACATAGCAGATCCATCCATTGCCCGCTTCGGTTTTGCCAACCTGCGCCCCGGCCATGAACACCACCCGCCGGATCGGAGACGACGGCGACAGGCAATCCATGATTTCCTTCAGATAGGGGGTGCGTGCCGTCCGCCACCGCCCCGGTTCCGACGAGGCCCGTTGGGAAAGAATCCGGTACCGATCGGCCCACTCGGAAACCGTAAGCAAGGGATCGGGCGTGAGCCCATCCCGCCAGGAGGTCTCTGCACCGGATGCATTTCCATGAGTTGCCACATTGAGAAATCGTTATCTTTTCAGTCGATTGAACTGGATATAGAGGTTGGTTTGATGGCTGTATGGTCATCAACGCAGCACCAACATCCAACCTGGAGAACGACCATGAACGAATTGACCACCACCCAGAAGACCATCCTCGAAGCCGCCATCGGCCACCTGAACGGCTCGATCCACCCCCTGCCGGAACACATCAAGGGTGGCGCGGCCCAAAAGGTGATCGAAAGCCTGCTCAAGAAAGGTCTGATTGAGGAGGATGGCCCCCAAACCTGGCGCATCAACGAGACGGGGCTGCATGCCATCGGGTTGAACCTGCCCCAGGGTGGGATGGAGAAAACCGATTCCGCCGCCAACTTCGATGCGGATGTCGCCGCCGCCGAGATTGCCCTGGCCGAGGCCAAACCCCGCCGCACCCGCGAAAATTCCAAACAGGCCCAGGTAATCGGGCTGCTGAAGCGTCCCGAAGGGGCTACCACCGCCCAGATCGCCGCCGTGACGGGCTGGCAGAACCACACCATCCGGGGATTCATCTCCATCGCCAAGAAGAAGCTGGGCCTGGAGATCACCGCCCGGCGCACCCGGACAGTGGGGCCGAATCAGGAAGGTTCCCCTGGCTCCTACAGCACCTACTTCGCCGGATGAAGCAGCGACCAACCGCCGCCCCTGAGACGGGGCGGCGACCTCATTCTCCTGACAACTCCAGCCCCACCCCACGTTCAGTTGCAATCTGCTCGAAGCTCTTGCCGCCACTTCCTTCCAGATAGACGATCTTGCCGGTCGCCTGGATGAACCGCTTCACCGCCACATCCACGTAGACCGGCGAAATCTCCATAGCGTACACGCGCCGTCCGGTCTGCTCTCCGGCCATGATCTGCGATCCTGACCCGGAAAACGGTTCGTAGCATAATCCTCCCGGCTCCACATGCTGGCGCATGGGGATGGCAAAACAGTCCAGGGGCTTTGGCGTAGGATGCTCGGGGCGGTCATCTCCGGTGAGTCCCTTGATATCCCACACCGTATAAGCCGGTTCGACACCCTCGATTTTTTCAGGCCGGTTGCCGCGAATCCAACCGTAGAAACAGGGTTCGTGTTTCCAGAGATAGTGCGTCCTGGTCAATACCGGCGAGGGCTTGTTCCAGATGATCTGCTGGTGGACGAAGGCCCCGTATTTTTCCCAGATGGATTCCAACATTGCCTGCCGTCTGCTCGCGTGCCAGCAGTACCAAGCTGCATGGGTGTCGATGGCGTGGTCGATGGCATTCTTGATGAATCCCTCGTAGAGTTCCGGTCCCTGGGAGGAGTCGTCCCAGGTGACGCCGTAGGTGTCCGACCAGTCCTTGTTGCCATCCAGCCATCCTTTCTTCACCTTTCCCGCAGCGGCCAGCTTTGCTTTTTCCTGCCGCTCCTTGTACGTCTTGTTCGGTGGATGGTTGGTGCCATCGTAGTCCACCAGATACGGGGGGTCGGTGGCGAAAAGTATGGCCCGCTCGCCTTTCATGAGCCGCTGCACATCCTCGGCCTTGGTGCTGTCGCCGCAGAGCAGGCGATGTTCTCCCAGAATCCAAAGATCCCCGGGCTGGGTGACCGGTGTTGCGGGTGGTTCCGGGATCTCTTCCGATTCACCGGAACCGCCACCAGCATCATCATCGTCATCCAGACCCTTCATCAAGTCGGCCAATTCCTCATCGGAAAAGCCGATCATGTCGATATCGAAATCGGCGTCCTGAAGGTCGGTCAGCTCCAACCTGAGAAGATCCTGATCCCAATCGGCCCAGTTGGCCGACTGGTTGGCCAGCAGCCGGAAGGCTTTGATCTGGGTCTCGGTGAGATCATCGGCCAGCACCACCGGCACGGTTTGCATTTCCAACCGCCGGGCGGCCTTCAGGCGCAGGTGGCCATCAACAACGGTGCCGTCGCTGCGGGCGACGATGGGAACACGGAACCCGAACTCCTTGATCGCTCCCACCATGCGATCCACCACATCATCATTCCTGCGGGGATTCCTGGCATAGGGGGTCAACCGGTCGATGGGCCAGTTTTCCAATTGGATGTCGGCAAGTTGATCCATGGTCAATCCAAATCCAGAGGGGTGTTCACAATATCCATAAGAAGTTCCCGGACATACCTGTCCAGGGTGACGTGCATGAGATGGGAGTCTACGCCCAGTTCAGCCGCCATCTCCGGAGCGACCCTTGAGGGCCAGTTCTGGATCATGTCCCGAAGCTGACGAGCCAGTTTAAAAACCTTGGCGTCGTACTCTTCCTTGCTGACCAAGCTTTCCTTGAGCTGTTCCAGTTCGATCTTGTGGCGCTGAGCACGCATTACCATGTCGGCGGTGCGCGCTTGCATGTAGGTCGTTCCGCTGGTGCCAAGGGACTGGTCGCCTTCTCGCAGAGTCTCCTTGACGGTGCCCACGGCAGCGGTAAGCACCGGCTTCATGCCATCACGCCCGGAACGTTGCTTGGCTGTGTCGGTATTGCTGTTCCATTGAGCCCGGACCTTTTCCAGGTTCCAGGAACCATCAGGTTCCCGTTGGATGCGTCCGGCTTTTTCGGCTTTATGAACCGCCGTATCACTGACGCCCAATCGACGAGCTAATTCTCTGGTGCTCTTGTTCATCCTTTCCTCCGGAGCTGTTGATCATGCGTGACCAATCCGAGACCATCAGATGCAAACCAGCATCAATGTTTGGTTTGCAGTCGGAATTTCTCTATAACAATTTGTTTTTGAACTTGTTTATGTGATTCAGGGTGCAAACCTGAGGAGGTAGGGGTTTGCACATTTATCTGTTTGAATAATGGTTATTTTTCTCTTTGACGCAGTGCAAACTGCAAACCCAAAAAACGGCCCTGTCGCTAGCGAAATACCGCGCCTTTGCGCGTTGCATACCTTTACGTCTAGGAAGGAACCATTTTATATCTCTTATTTTTCGTTAATATCCTTTCATCCACATTCCCACCGTGGCCGCCGCCATGACGATGGCCGTTGCCCAGGGAATGATCTGGCGCAGGGTGATGCCATGGTCCCGGCCACGCTCCAGGGCGGTCTTGGCCATGGTCAGGGCTTCGTTGGTGTCAACGCGCAGGCTTTTTGCCTCTTCCCACAACCTTGCCGAGTGGTCGTGAAAACGGGCCGCTTCCGACTCCAGGTGGTTGAGCCGACCATCATGCTGGGCCATGGTGGAGAGTGCCTCGGTCAGCTTGCCGATGGCCTTGTCGGTCCGGGCCTGACTCTCCGAGAGCAGGCGGATGTTGGTGGTGATCTCGGCCACGGCGGCACTCAACGCCCGGAGATCCGAGCAGGGAGTGGCATGGGTGATGGGTTCGCGGGTGAACATGGGGTTTACCGCCGTTGACCCTGTTCGCGCATGAAGACCGATGCCGTCGCTGCCGCTGCGGACAGGAGTTGGGTGATCGCCTGGGATTCTTCGCCGGAGAGACCGAACAGGGCCAGAAGAACGGCGATGCCGCTCCAGGAGCTGGGTTCACGAATACGGTCGATAATGGCGGTCGCGAGGTGGATGACGATGTTTGGCATGTGTTGGTTCTCCTCAGGCGTAGGTCCAGATGCGTGGGCGAGGCCGGGAGTCGGTTTCCGTAAGGATATCCAGATGGATGATTCTCTGGCCCGTCGATCCGTGTTGTTTGATACCGATGCCAGTGAATCCCTGGTGGATGGCGAGCGCGACCAGGTGGAAGGCGGCAGCACCGGAGATAGCGATATCCACCGCCTTGCCGGTCACATGTGGTCCGGTGAAGCCGGTCGATGCGACCTTGGCGTTATGACGGGGACAGCGAAATCCGGAGGTGATGGTCAGGGAATGACCGAGGTTCTGGCGAAGGTTTTCAAGTTGGGCCATGAACTCGGAATCCATTTCCATCTGCCCGCAGCCGCAATGGCATTGAAGTTCAGCCCGGGTGAAGTGAGGCCATGGGGTGTCCGACATGATCAAGCCCTCCGAATGAGACGTTGACCGACGATGGAAGCCCGCCCGAGGAACAAAAGCAAACCGATGCCGGGGATTTGCAGAAAGGTGCCGCTCATTTCGTTCTCCCAAAAGGAAAGCCCGCCTCCAGGTCTCCCCGGGGCGGGCTGTGATCGCGCCGTGCGCATGAATCCAATTCTGGTACGGATTATAGCAAAATCCGTTCGCGATGTTCACGTTCGTTATTGTTCGAACATGCTGTTCGAACATCTTCCCTCCAGATCGAGCCTGGTGGCGATTTCCTGAAGGGCGGACATCCACAGGTGCCAGCCCTTGGTCCGCCCCACACCGATGCGTTCGAGGATGGTTTTCCAGGGCAGATGTTCCGCCCGGGCCCAGACCAGTTGCATCCGTTCACGGTCCAACCATCGAAGCCACTCCATGCATTCGTCCATGCGGGAGATGGCTTCGGCGGAGGGTGGACCCAAACGAACTTCCACATTGCTCCAGCCGTAGGCCTCGTAGAATTCCCGGATGATAGGCGGCCAGGCACTCTGCACCTTCCTCGGACGGACCGAAGGGAGGCGTTTCATTACCCCTGCGGCCTCATCGAGGCGGGCCGCGACCTTTTTTGGCGTCCATTCAGCCATGGCCCACCTCCCGGCGGTATCCCCGCCCGTAGAGTTTCTCGCCCAACCGACGAATCAGCTCCCGTTCCACCCAGGTGAGCCGATCATCGCTTTCGGCCACGACCAGGATGCCATGCCGGTTCCAGCCAAAGACCTTGGTCGCCTCGACGTTGATGGTGGGCCCTTGCAGATGGGCCAGACAGGAACGGGGTTCTCTTGGTCCACCGTTCATGGCAACACCTCCTCATCGATGGCCCAGTGGAGGATTGCCAGGGCGTCGGCGGCGTTGTCATCGGCGGGATGATGTCCCTTGCGCCGCATGGCCTCCATCACCTCGGCCTTGGAGGCATTGCCCTTGCCGGTGGCATGGCGTTTGATGGTCCCGACCGGCACTCCCTGGTACGGAAGCTGGTGCTGCTCGGCCCAGGCGGTCAGGTGAGCCAGGAATCCGCCGTAGACGTGGGCTGCGGTCACTCCGGCATGGGCACGAACCTCCTCGAAGAAGACCGCCGTCAGCGGCTCTGCGAAGAGGAGGATTTCGTCGAGCCAGTGTTTGAAACGAACAAAGGCCATACCACCACCTTCGAAACGACCGGGGCGGAACTCCATCACGCCGCTGGTTATGGTGCCGTCGGCTTGCCGCAAGGCCCAGCCGGTCTTGCTGCCCAGGTCCAG
Organism: Magnetococcales bacterium; assembly: GCA_015229045.1. Next base: position 3,335 of record JADGCJ010000022.1, on the reverse strand, counting down.
GGCAAGAAACGCCCCGTTCCCATCGGCCCCGTTCTGGGGCACACTTGTCTCAGCCATGTCTTTCTCCTTCGGGTTGATGTGGTCAGGGCGGCGGCGGGGACCCGCCAAGATCGACGCCGTCGTCCGCTTTTTCGATTTCGTTGTCATCGCCGCCGGGACCTTGCCCAACAACTCGGCCAATGGGACCGGTTTGCCCCAGAGAATATGCCGTCTGACTTTGCGTCCTGCCGCCTTGTGCCGTTCACAGTGCCGGTTCACGTTCGGCGTCGGACTCGCTGCGGAGGTTATCTCGAACAATTCCCCGCAATGGGCACAGTGGGTTCGCCAGATGATCAACTCGGTGATGGTCCCGTCCTGGCGCACATGAGGTCTCGTCCCAACCCTGGCATATAACTGCCCTCCGAAGTTCCATATCTCGTGTTGCATAAGCACCTCCTGTAGTGGTCTGTAATGTGGTTGTGGCCGAGGTTGGATCGACTCCCCTCGCTCGACCCCTCCCCAAAACAGGGGGATCACTGCTCCTGCGGGATCCCCCCTGAAAGGGGGGGCTTTCACACTCAAATCTGGAACCGTATGCAACATCATGATTAACAAAATGAATTTCCAGATTTGAAGAATTGAAATCCAGATTCGGAGCCAAATCTGGAAATTCTTTGCAATTGTCTGATTGTTAATAGAAAATTTATACTTTCCAGATTTGAAGCATTTCCAGATTTGGACCGAATCTGGCCAGATTTGAAAACTGATATTTGTAATTGGATGTGCATTCAGGCCTCCCGGATCGATCATGACAGGCCCACTTCGTTGTCGCTGTAGACCCACACCTGGGGGTTCTCCACGGGAAGCACCGCCCCAGATTGTGGACATTTGAAGTGGGTTGGCGTCACGAACATTGCCTCGCCATCCGTCAACCGGAGTGACATGCCTTCCACGCAGAGATAGCCGAACTTGGAACGGTTGGCGGGAAGTAGCCCGTAGGCCTCATGGTTCTTGAAAAATTTGATGTAACCCTTGGTTGCCAGCACCCCGATACGGGCCCGGATGGTGTCCTTGCCACCCAATCCGGCCAGATTCTCGAATTGCTCCACGAACTGGTTGGAGGTAAACGCCTGCCCCCTGGCGGCCGCATCGAAGATCAACTGCAGGATGACGTCGTGTTTGCGTCGACGTTCCGCATCAAATTTTTCCCCAACTTCCTGTCGCACGAGCCGCTCCACGCGCCTGTCAATTTTCATCCATTTTCTATCGATTTTATCCACCATCATGGGTGCGATAGCCGGACCGTTACGGAGTTCAAACTGGAGCATTCGTTCTGGTTTTTCCTCGTCGGTGCGGTACATGATGACGCCGCTGGTATAAAAGCTCCGGAGGCTGCCGGCCCCGCTCAATGCCTGGAACGGGTCCTCCATCAGTTGCTTTTTGCTTAGTTTTTTTGTGTGGTGGCTGAGAATGATTCCTGCCTCTGGATTGACGGCATCCCGGATCCGTTCTATCCGTTCCTGGAGAAAGAAAAGCATGGCGTTGTTGTCGTTTTCGCCGCTACCATCGGGACCGCCGTCAAACACGTTACGGAGGGGATCAATGCAAATAATGTCGGGTGGAGAATCTGGAAAATTCCTTTGAATGGCGGCAATTGTTCTTTTTGCGCCATCAATATTCAGAAGCATTTTTACCTTGGGGGTCAGAACCAGGTTGCGTCCCGCTGTTGTAATCAGCGAAGCTGGGAACTCCATTCGTTTCATGCGCTCGCGCAGATAGTGGTATTGAATTTCGGTTTGAAGGTAGAACACGCCAAAGGGCCGGGGAGGTGCGAAGCCGAGAAACTCCATGCCAGCGGCCATTCGTGCCAGGAGATGGATAAGGAAGTCACTCTTGCCCACCTTGGGAGCGCCTCCGATTACCATGATGCCGCCTGGGGTCAGCAAACGAGGCGTGATGATATCCAGTGGCATGGGGCTGTCGTCGGCGAGCAATTCCTCCAAGCGGAAAGTGGGTAGAGGATCGTCATTGCTCTGGGTGATCGCAGGTTCGCCGTGCTTCTCGCAGTGTTTCTCCCACAACCGTTGCGCCTCGGCAGCCAAGCGGTCCTGTGGCCAGGGAGGACGAAGTATGGCAGCATTGTACTGGGAAATGGCCTCCCAGGCTTCGTCCCGCCCCATTTGTCCAGAGTGGGCCATGCGGATAAAGTGGCCGATGGCAGCACTGGCTCCGGCGAATCGTGTCCAGGCATCCTGAGCCCCATCGCGAATGGGGGTGGTAAGAACCTCCGTCACGGTTGGTTTGTTTGGTCCGGCGTCGTTGAAGTCCAGTCCGGAGGTGTCGATCCCCTCCATGGTGGGCATGTCGTTTGCCGCCACAGCAATGAACGGCAGGTGGTATTTCCGGGTGTTCAGAGATCGAAATGAGACGAGTCGCGTGCGGCCATGTTTGTGATAGACCGATCCAGCCACCCGGATGGGCTGGTGAGCGGACTGAAAATGAATGTCACCGCCCACCTTGATGGCGATCTGATGACGGACCCGGCAGGCTTGGGCAATGTCTTCTCCTTCCGCCGGTTCTGACAACCGCCAGTAGGCGTGCAGCTTGGCCATTCCCTCCTGGGTAACACCACCGGATTCGATCACGGCAGTGGGCTCGCCCAGATGATTTGACAGGTACTCCAGCTTGGCCTCGATATTTCCTGAGTCCAGGTCCACCAGAATCACCTGGGTCTGGGTGATATCAACCGCCTTGGCTTGTCCCTGTTCGGCCACGGTTCCCGGAATGACGTAAAATGCCATGCCATCGCGGGCTGCCCACCGGGCAAAGGTGATGGCTTTCTCCTTGGCGGACGCTAAGTCGGTCATCTCGTCGGATTCTACCCAGATGGTATGGGGCTTGGCATCCAACCCCTGGCCGATATCGGCAAAGGCCCGGAACGGAATCCAACCTTCGCAGTAGCCGAAAACCAGGTCCATGTAGCTGGAAATGGCCCCTGGATCGGGAACCATCGGTTCCAGGAGTCCCGTATTCTCCTGGGGGGCAGCGGTGTTGAAATCCATCCAGACCACGTTTCCGTTCATACCGGCAATCTCCAACAACGGTCCTGGAAAGAACACATCCGGCATTCAAAATGGGTAGATTCACGACTGATCCGGGGCAGAAGCTCCTGGGCCTCGGTGGCCTGGAGAATACGTACCGCCCGGTCGGTCATGCGTTGGGCCAGGGCAGCGTCGAAGGGGACCAGTTCAAAATGCAACTCGGCGGTGTTTTTGTTGATGGCGGTGAACAGGGCCGGGTTGACGGTAATGCCAGGAACAGCGGTCTCCATATAGGCTTGATAGGTGGCGATCTGG
>JADGCJ010000229.1 GCA_015229045.1 Magnetococcales bacterium | reverse complement strand
CCCGACGTGGCGCATCTTGCCGCCGGAACGAAGCCCGATGAAAATCTTCCCCTCGCCGATGAGACTCCATTGCGTGGATGACATGGTGATGATCCTTCCCGATCAGGTGTTGAAGACGAAAGAGGTAGAAAAAGATCGTCGGAGGCAGATCGAAGCTCTCCGGGATCTCATGATGTAGAAAAAGATCGTCGGAGGCAGATCGAAGCTCTCCGGGATCTCATGATGGGGTATTCCGGAGCCGGTGTGATACTGGCATCCATTGTCCAATGTCGCCGCTTTCAGGTTCGCACCTGGGGCGGTGACATTCCTCGCAAGATTTCCTCGCCATTGTTTTTCTGCCACTTTTCTGTCAAAGTTGATGCAACCTTTCCCCAGGGCAGATTGGGAATGAGGGGCAGCATTTCTTTCATGAAGGGCAGGACATGACCAAATCAGACTTGATCAGAGAGATTGCGGCAAAAACGGAAACGTCCCGCCAGGAGGCCGAGTATCAGAAACTGATGTTAAACATTGAAATTGCGCATGAAAAGTCTGGTCCACAGCCTGTGGACCAGAAGGGTGTCTGGTCCACAGGTTTTGGAGAATTCCGGAGGAGAGGAGAAAAAAGAGGGCGTTTCCGAGTCCTTCTGGTCCAGAGGCTACCGAGTCAAAATCGAAACGATATCGTCTATCTATTGAAAATATTGGACTTTTTAGGCACAAAAAAACCGCCAGTGTGGGCGGTTTGGAATCGAAGAAAAGCTCGCGAAATTTGGATGGCGTACCGAAATGGGATTTCCAAACCAAATTCTCCGTTTGTGTTGCGATGCAGCATGGAGAAAGTTTGAAAGCGTCTTGGCTACCAAGTGCCTTTCCGAGAATCATGGGGATGGATGATCTGGCCTTCGCGGCGGGCGATTTCGATCAAGGGAATGCCGTCATCGGTTTCCCATTGCTGCAACCCAACCCCGACCGGTTCGATGCGGACATCCGCCTTCAGCGTGGCCAGCCACAGATGGTCGATATCCTCCCGGCGTTTTTCCTTGTCGAACAGAGGAGAAACCACCATAAAATCGATGTCGCTCCACTCATGCTCCTCTCCGCGGGCGAAAGATCCGTACAACACGCCAAACGCCACCGGAATACCTTCCTGATCAAGTACGCCCATGTAGTGACGCACCGCTTCTAACACTGACTGATCAGCCATTTTCGCACCTCCTGGGCTTGTCGGAAAATTTCACCGGCCCGCTCCTCTGAAGGAGGAGGCGCGACTTCGCTTGGGTAGCGTCCTTCCATGCAATAGCCGTTCAACAGCCGAAACAGTTTCAACCCGTCTTGATCCATCGGGATGTTGGTGCGTTGCAGCAACTGGACAAGGTTGTGAATCTTTGGCGGAGGCGCCGCAGTGATTCGGGTGACAAGCGCCTTGAGGACTTTTTCCATGGAAAGGTGCATGAAAAACAGGCCTTCACGCAACTTGCCCTTTTCCAGCAGAATGGCCGCAGTCTCCTCATCTTCGTCCGATCCTCTGCGCCAGTAGTCAATATGGCGGCCAATATTCATGAATTGGTTCTCCTTCCCTGACGGATTGATCTCTGAAGCGGTCGCCAGTCGCGCACCGCCGGTTACACCCAATCTGGTATGGGTTGGCAGGTAGATTGTCGAGACGATGGGTCCTACTGGCTCAAAGTGGCACTTGAACTGGCCTTTCCCGGTGCTGCTTCAGCCAGACAATCATGCGGGCAGTTCGGTCTCCTGATGACGAATCAACTGCTGCCACTGCCCGTTTTCATCGGACATGACGCGTGAGGCTTCCAATGCCAGTTGCCGCAACCGTACCCATCCCTCCCAGTCGTGATAATTCCCTGCTTCTGCAATAGCTGCGGCAAGATCGCCCAATTCGCGTTCCATGGCTGCCGATTGTCCGGCAATCCTGGTGATCTCAAGTTTGGTGGCCAAACCGTGGAGTGCTGCAGCCAATGCCGGGAAAAAGGCTGTGCAGATCAACAACCACTCGGCATGCAACACGAAATGCCCCAGAACGGCCAGAATGGTCGCGATGAACAGCCCATTGGAGAAATGGGCGATTCGTTCGTGAACCAAGTGCAATTTGTGGTGATTGCGGTGATGATAGGCATGCTGGTCCTCGACCACTGTGCGCAGATACTCGGCCATTCTGACCACCGATGCATCATTGCAAGGCACATAGGCCACCCCATCTGAACCGACCGGGAACCCCTCAGCTACCAAGGTACGTTGCAGATACCACAACTCAGTATTTTCCAGGTACAATCTCCCCTTCTCAGCCCGCCAAGCCGGCTCCAGAAACGGACGAGATACTCCAAGCAACGGCAAACAGACCCTAGCGTAGCGCAATTGCTCCGCGAGAAACCGATGTCCAATCCAGATCTCATGCCAACGACAACGCTTTGCATAGACTACCACGGTGATAATGATCGCAATCAGCAGCACCTCGGCCACGGACCAGAAAGCGTTGTGACCTCCTGGCCACAATCCAATGGCTCCCGCCACTGCGGCAAGGACCGCCATGGCCGATGTCCAGTAGATTATCCAACTCGCATCGCGATGGCGTCCGGCAGCCACACTCGCCGAAACATCGAAACGTTCAAAACACGCCTCGATCCTGGGTGCCGAAGGCAAGGAATCTGCTTTTGCAGGCCCCCAGTAGGGCTGCGGGAGTCGGGATGAAAATTGTTTGACGAATCGCGTCCAATCCCCACGCACCAATGACATCATCGCCTCGTGGAGATGACCGGCCCGACCAGAACGAATCGGGGATGGTTGGCTGCGGTAATCCTCCACACGCACGTTTTCTCCCAAATCGGACACAATCGGCGAAGGATCAAGGATGAGAGAGAATGTTTCCGATAGGATCCGGGAGTACGTCATCTCATCCAGCGGCTCCGTAAAAAGGTCAAGGAGCCACTCATAACGGGGATGAGGCGCACGCAGTTTGTGCCGATACGGCGTGTCGAGACGACTCCGATCCAGCATGCGCACCGAACCATCCGGCACCAGCCAGAGGATCGGTTCCATTCCCAAGGCAGCATGCATGGCAAGCCGCACGGCCTCCTGGGAGTGTTCATGGGGGGCTTGGCCGTCCCAGAGCAATACCAACATATCGGAAAATGCCAGTGCCACATCATTGCGAATTGCCAAGGCATCCTCGTTTTTGGGATCCCCTGTGCCCAGCCAGACAACCCGTTCTGCCTTCTGGTCTGCCAGAGTTCTTGGTTGCTCTAGGGAAATAAGATGAAGCGGAATCTCTAAGCGGTTGGCATAACGGGCTGTCGCAATCGAGACCTCGTCCGACAAGCCGGTCAGAATGCGCAGTTCGGCCTTTTGTCCTTCAGCAATTGTCCGCAGTCGCGCCAGTAGCTGATCCAACTTTGGTGGATTCCAATCTGCCTTATCGACTATGCCTGCCTGTCGGTGGCCTGCCACCCAAACGGTCAACACCCCATGCATCGCTTTTTCCCTCAGAACAGACATTCTTGATGATCAAAAAATTATCCCGCATTATTCAACATGGGCGGGCTAAGAAGGGGTGATATGAGCCTCAACATATTGTAAAATCTAGCTTTCCTAAGAAACGAATCACAACATAGGATGCTTATGTCATGGGTGAAAGGATATCATTGCTAGGTCCGTCGTTCAACCGTAAGCGTCCATTTCTCCGCGTCAAGCAACGGCCTTGACTTTCTGCTGCATGTCCCGGTTCATGTTCCAGGGCAAAAGAGCTTCGTAAGCGTCCATTTCTCCCCAGGGTTCCCGGCTTCGGTTGAATGATGCACTATCGCCATCCACTTCAAATGTTTCCAGGAGGGCGAAGAGATGGAAGAGAGACCGAGGAGGAGTCGTCACGGGCGGGCACCACCAGAGGCGCCGATGTTCCAGCGTTTGGAGGTGTAGTCATCTCCTGCGGTGCCGGAGGAGGAATTGTCGTTGGGCTGCATGGCCGTTTTGGCTGGCGAGTGTGCCCGGACGACCGGATGATTCCCCTCCTGATCGGTGCCATCGACCACCGGACCAATTGGCGGCGCGCCAACAGGAAGCCAGCCGGGCGGGTGTCATGACATGGTTGTGGGTGCGGATCTCCTCCAGGTTTGGGGTGGTCGGTGATGTCCATTTCCAGAGGATACACCAACCCACTCCTTGCGCCTTCTGCCAATCACAGCGTCTCAGTCATTCAAGCCCAGAAGCTCGATAAACGAGCTATGGGTCCTGATCTCCTGCTCTTCAGCAGAATCTGGCTGAAACTCGCGGGTGCGCCAATACTTGTAGCCATCGAAGTCAATGAGACCGAACAGCGTCGCGAGCGCATGAAACGGGCCACCTTGATGCATCCCGTTCATCAAGACGAACTGG
>JADGCJ010000228.1 GCA_015229045.1 Magnetococcales bacterium | reverse complement strand
ATGCTCGATTATTGTAATGTAGACGCAGGCTGGGTGCCGTGCGGGACGTGGCTTACCTGTTCTGCTCCTCCCTGCTGAAACTCTAAAGTCCAGCTTGACTAATGAGATAAATTGATTTGTTGAGTCTATCTTTGTATCACCATAGGCGATCACTACATCACCAGATTGCAGCCCAGCCCATTTTGCCTGGCTATCTGGAATGATCGAGGTTATGACTATCCCTTTGGCTCCATCGAACAGTTCTGAATGCTCTTTTTGGAGTTGCCGTGCCGAGTCTGAGATATGGATCATCGCCAAGTCTTCTGCATTCAATATGGCCGAAGTGGGTTTTTCCGGGGTTTGTGTCGTTTCCTTAGTATGAGCCCCTATCGATCCGTACAGGCTCGAGAGAAGGGCGAGAAAGGTATCATTATCGAGGTGCTTCGGACCAAGTTGTTGTTCCTGGATGTTCAGCACATGCTGACAGAATGGCACTACCTTGGCGTAGTAGGCGTCTATGTCGTGGTACTGCAACTTCAAGTCATTGAGTGATATTGCAATATCTGGATGTTTCGGTTGGCCGAGGCGAAGGACATGGTTTCCATCGATCTCTTCGGTCTCCGAAGCATGGACTCCATCAAATTCCACGAGATCAAATCCGCTGCGGTGGCCAGGATGGTGGCGCAGAACATTCTTCAGCGGACGCAATATGTCCGCAACACCTACGGGTTCAAGCTGGGTTGGCGACACTGCCTGTTGGAACCGACAGACCTTGTGACTCTCACCGACGCTGGTACCGGGTTGGACAAGACGCCGGTGCGGATCCTGTCCATTGAGGAGGATGAGACCGGCCTGCTGACTGTTGAAGCGGAAGATGCACCGTTTGGCGTGTTCAGTACGGCCACGTACCCGCATCAAGAGGTTGGCGGCTATGTTGCCGATTTCAACAAGCCGTCAGGTGCGATCAACACGCCGGTGGTGTTTGATGCGCCTGTTGAACTGACACCCGGATTGCGGGAGATATGGGTAGCTGTATCAGGTGGTGAGAATTATGGCGGCTGTCAGGTTTGGTTGTCGTCGGACGGGACCAATTACAAGAAAATAGGCGAGATTGTCTCTCCGGCCCGCCATGGGTTTCTGACTGAGACAATGGCAAGCGGATCGGATCCAGATACAACCCACACCTGCAAGATCGATTTGTCCGAATCGGGTGGTTCATTGACCTCCGGCACCATCGCCGATGCGGATAACAGAGCCACTCTGGCCTGGGTGGATGGAGAGTTTATCGCCTATTCCACCGCCACCCTGACAGGCAGCCATCAATATACCCTGGACGGCTACCTGCGACGAGGGCTTTACGGCACAACGATCAAGGCTCATCCCAGCCAGAGCCGGTTTGTCCGCTGCGATGGGACGCTTTTCCGGTACGCTTACGATCCGGCTTTGGTTGGGAAGACGGTCTACATGAAGTTTCCCGCTTTCAACCAGTTTGGCGGCGGGGGGCAGTCGTTGGCGGATGCGGCAGAGTATGTGTTCAGAGTTGGTGGGAACTGACCGGAAATGTGTTGAATAATGATGACGCGCCGAACTCAACCCGCCGCCGGGGAATTCGGCGCGTTCTTCATTTGGCAGGATCGCACAGGATCGCCGTGGTGTCCTACCGTTTCATTGATCAGTCCCTCACAACGGCCTCTCCGAAATCTCCCCGTGGCTGCAGCTTGTCCGGGTCCAAGTCGCAGGGCTCAACCGAAAGGGAACGCTGCGAATATCCGCTTGTACCCCGTGTACATCATTCTGGTGCGGGGGGAAAGGGTTTTCTTTCTCTGCTGGGCGTCGAACTGTGGGTATGAACGACGCTGCCAATACCTTTCTGTGCGCCAACTACCCCCTGTTGAGCAAATCTATGAGACGGCGATACGCAGGATTACTTTGCAACTGTGGCTGCTGGGATATGATTTTCTGCAATATACTATCCAGGCCATCAAGTGACCAAAGATGCTGGGGTGAACGAGGAATCACTGTATCCAACAGTTCGAGTGTTTCCGTTGGAAATGAAAGGACAACATCGAAAGAGCTGTTCGTGTTATTTTCCGAATCATGCAATTGTTTTTGATCCAGATGATAAATTATCTGATGCAAATAATGATCGTCAAACGGCTCAAGCAGTCCTTTATTATTCAACAGATCCAAACCATTCTGTAATTCCCTTTTTATCGCCAATAACATGCCAACCAGCGAGGCACTGGTGGTGGGTGTTCTGTGTTCTCTATCAACAGGCCAAAATTTTTGAATGAGGGGTTTGATAGAGTGTTGCCATAGATCTGGAGATTTATCACCGGCGATTTTCAGTTTTTTCTCAAAATGCCGGGCACAACCAACCAAACCTTTCTGTGTCATGGCTCCAAATGCCGACTTGATTTCAGATTCAGAAAAGCCTGATGGAAGTTCGATCAGGATATCCGCAAACAGTGCGTGCAGATTATCCAGGGATCCGTTCGTTCCAGGTTCAATCCGGGGCAAGGCCGTCAACATGGCTTGTTTGATGTCGGAGAGCAAGTTGATATTGAGACTTGATGACCACAGGTAACCTTCCCACATACCCATTGCCTCATCTGTTGGTGCGCCATTCTCCTGCAAGACCATTCGTTGAATCAGGCTGTTTGTGGTCCATATCGGATCAAGGTAATGGAGCCAAGCCAAGTGCGACGCCAACAGGATGCGAGCCGCACGATGAGTTTCTGTCTTACCTGCAGCCATATCGTCAAAACGGGATTTAAGATCACTCGGAAGTCCAGAACCGGCATCCCGTTTTCTTTGGTCGAGCCGTGCCAGCAATGCTTTGGTCAGATTTGCCCCGGGGTGATTGATGGCCCAGGAAAGTCCATGAACGTCTGTTGCAACGACCGATCTACCCGCGATTAAAAATTGTTCCCAAACAGCATCCCACAGGGACCAAAATTCTACCGGTTCAGGATCATCATGGAGTGTTTCAGAAACCGCCATGGTAATGGAAGCCAACCCATTCACTGCTTGCAATAGATGGGGATGTGCGCACACCAACCGCCATAGTTCGGACACAATCAAAACCGTATTTTCTTTGTTAACACTAAGACGATGCAAACCACTACTCCAGGTTTCTTCTATCTTTACCCCTTGATCCAACGATAAACAAATAACCTTAAAGGCTTTCTGCCAATCACGCCCCATTAGATCAGCCAATTTCCTTCCTGGATCGGGTTGTCTGAGTTGTTCCCATGAATTGGGCTCTCCGGGTTGTGTCATACGATCAACGATCTCCTGAGGGGAAAGATCCATCCAATCATCTGCAGTAGGTTGGGGAATATCAACAACATCTCCCACCCAGCCGATGAATTCATCTCGATCATCCCGTTTTTCCTCATCAGAAAGAGACTCCAGATAGATTTCAGCCCGTTGTCTGGATTCTGCGTCTAAACTGGCCCCGCCTTGTAGCAGTTTGGCCAATTTTTTATCGGTTGCCGATGTGCTGTATTTGCGGAAACTCTCGTCATCCAGATCTTCACGATACAGAGTGCGTGGTTTTCCTTTTAATATCTCCAGGATAAGTTGTTCCAGTGCGTTATTGGATAGGTAGGTACCTCGACGGACCAGGAATCGGCAAACTTCTCGATGGTATTCATTATCCCATAAAGTATTACCTTCCAACAAAAGAGGAATCGCCTGATCAGCAAGCAACTCTTGCCAATACGCGAAGGCGTGCAAGGCCAGACGACGAAACAGGCTGTAACCTTTGCTTTGTCCATAAAAGATCCAGCGATCTACGGTTATCCTGGCCATTTCCGAGTCTAAGATGCAAGCCTCTTCAAAGGAACGACGACACAACTCTCCCAGTGTGCTCCAACCGTTGGGGTGGGAAAATTGATCTTGACGATGCGGTTCAATCGATCTCCATGCAGAGTAGCTCATTCCATTGGCAATATCTGCATATGCAGCATCAACTCCCATCTGTACCGCGTTGGCAAGCAATGAGGTCAACGGATCAAGCAATTCTGCGAGCAACGGCCAACTCTGGTCAGATGCCGGCAGGCTATGAACCAAATGATCATTCGCAAGGACAATCTTGATTTCGACCAGATCGGCCAAAGATTCTATCTTATGTTCTATCTCCATCACTTCTTTGTATGTTTTCCAAAATCTGCTCTGTGTATTCAACTGATAACGAGGCGCAAGCGAGCGCAGAAAAATGGCTCGATTAACCGTGTCAAGTGCCTCATTCTGTAACGAACCGTGTGCTCGCGCTGCCGCCACAGGGTCCAGCCATCCAGCCGGTCTCTGCGATTCAATCCGCACCAACTCCCAAAAGTGACGAAAAGGATCGGAAATTTTGCAATCGGGTTTTGCCAGTTCAACGCCTATCTGCCTGGCAAAGTCATGATGAATGATCCCCCCTTTCTCCACCACCCA
>JADGCJ010000227.1 GCA_015229045.1 Magnetococcales bacterium | reverse complement strand
CAGAGTCCTGGTGGGGTTCGGGGCGAAGCCCTGACAAAGGCTTTCATGTCCAGGCATTTCTTGAGGGGGTACCTGGGCAGTTACAAATTTGCACGAAATACTCCGGTGAATGGCTACCATTAAAGAATAAACCGCGACAAATCCTCATCCCCGGCCAGATCCTGCAACTGTCCGTTGACATAGGCCGCGTCGATCACCACCGTCTCGCCCCGCCGATCCGGGGCCGAGAAGGAGACGTCGTCCAGAAGCTTCTCCATGACCGTATGCAGACGTCGGGCGCCGATGTTTTCGGTCGTTTCGTTGACGCGGGCGGAGATCTCCGCCAGGGCCTGGACACCATCCGGGCGAAACTCCAGGGTGATCCCTTCGATGGCCAGCAGGGCGGCATATTGGCGGGTCATGGCATTTTCCGGCTCGGTCAGGATGCGGACAAAATCCTCGACGACCAGATTGCTCAACTCCACCCGTATGGGAAGACGCCCCTGGAGTTCCGGCAGCAGGTCCGACGGTTTGGCCATCTGGAAGGCGCCGGAGGCGATGAACAGAATGTGGTCGGTCTTGACCATGCCATACTTGGTCGATACCGTCGTTCCCTCGACCAGGGGGAGGAGGTCGCGCTGCACCCCTTCCCGGGAGACATCGGCGCCGCGCATTTCGGAACCGCGACCGCACACCTTGTCCAGCTCGTCGAGGAAGACGATCCCCGACTGCTCGACGCGCTCGACTGCGTGACGCTGCACCAGATCCCGATCCACCAGCTTGCCGGCCTCTTCGTCGACGAGAACCTTGCGCGCCTCGCCGATGGGCAGGCGTCGTTTGCGGGTGCGTCCGCCCATCAAACCGCCCAGCATCTCCTGGAGATTGATCCCCTCCATGCCTTGCGGCGTGAAGACCTCCAGGGTCGGACCGCTGCGCGCTTCCCGAATCTCGATTTCGATCTCCTGCTCGTCCAGTCTACCTTCGCGCAACATTTTGCGAAACTTTTGTCGCGTCCCCGAATCGGTCGGGGCAGCGGTGGATGGCGGGGATGGCTCTTCCTGGCCAAACAGGGCACCCAACGGGTTGCCGACCGCCTGCCGACTGGGGGGCGGTGGCAGCAGAATGTCCAGGATGCGATCCTCGGCGACATCCTCGGCCCGGCTGCGAACATCCTTCTTGGCATTTTCCAGAGACATCTTGACGGCCATGTCCGTCAGGTCGCGAATGATCGACTCCACATCCCGTCCCACGTAGCCGACTTCGGTAAACTTGGTGGCTTCGACCTTGATGAAAGGGGCGTTGGCCAGTTTGGCCAAGCGGCGGGCAATTTCCGTTTTGCCGACGCCGGTCGGACCGATCATGAGAATATTCTTCGGATAGATCTCCTCGCGCAGGGCCGGACTCAATTGATGGCGGCGCCAGCGGTTGCGCAAGGCGACGGCAACGGCCCGCTTGGCGGCATTCTGGCCGATGATGTAGCGGTCCAGTTCGGAGACGATTTCACGCGGGGTAAACTCGGACATTTACAACTCTTCGATGGTCAGATTACGGTTGGTATAGATGCAAATGTCGGCGGTGATCAGCAGGGCCTGTTCGGTCACCTGACGTGCCGTCAAGTCGGTATTGGCCAGCAGGGCGCGTGCCGCTGCCAGGGCGTAGGGTCCGCCGGAACCGATGGCGATGAGACCCTCTTCGGGTTCCAGGACATCGCCGGTGCCGGAGATGAGCAGGCTGGTGGTGCGGTCGGCGACGGCCAGCATCGCTTCCAGACGACGTAAAATCCGGTCTGTTCGCCAATCCTTGGCCAGCTCGACAGCGGCCCGGATCAGGATGCCGCCATGCTTGGACAACTTGCCCTCGAAGCGGTCGAAGAGGGTGAAGGCATCGGCGGTGGCTCCGGCAAATCCGGCCAGAACCTGGCCATCATGGACCGAACGCACCTTGCGGGCATTGGCCTTGACCACGGTATTGCCCAGGGTCACCTGACCATCGCCCCCCATGACCACGTTGTTGCCGCGCCGGACCGAAAGAATGGTGGTGCCTTTGAACATGAATCTCCCTTCTGTACGCTACCCCCCTCGGGAACGTGCATTGCCAAAACCCCATACATGACCTTATTTTCACCAGGTTGGCAAGGAGAGATCGCTTCGTTGTGCGGATTTTGACAGATTCCCCTTGAGTTTATAAAGTAATAACTGAATCATTAAAGTTTAATCTTATTCTTGACTGGTAAACTTCAACCACTTATAAATGCCCCGAGAAGCTGAATCGACAACGCCATTGGGGTTGCTCCAATCATGGATGCATCAAATGTTATCGCGACGCAATACAAAGATCAATTACCCAAAAATATACGTGCGTCGTGGCCGGAAATTTTTAATTATACAGCTGGTTTGGCCTCGATACTTTCACTGATCCAGGGCGCTGTTGCTGGCAAAACAGCCACAGAGGGTATCCCTTATATTTCCATGGCAATCCTCATTGCAACTCTCATGATTCATAGCTATATGAGAGAGAGGAAGAAGTTGCACAGATATGCCCAGGCTGTCTATTTTTATCATTACGCAAACCATATCGTTCGTGACTATCTTGCGCAGTTAAAAGCAGAAAAATTGAATAGTAAACCTGAACATGTACTTCAAGATTTAACCGATTCTATCGCCCAATGTTTTAGCATAATAACAGGAAAGCGGTGTCGGTCATCTGTAAAAGAATTGTTTAAAGAAGAGTCAGCCGATAATTTTCAAATCAAAACAGTGTCAAGAGACAAGATAGGAGAAAAAATCTCTAATAAAAGAGCTGTATCTGTAGTTCATACGCTGTCAGGTAATACAGATTTTTATAATTTATGGTACTCGATTGAAGGTTGTAGCAGATACTACATTGAAAACGATATCCCTGGAATATGGAAACATCGTAAGTACGAAAACACTTCGTTTAAAGAAACCGGCGAACCGGAAATAAAAAATTTTGCAGGTCTCACGGTGATAACCCGCTGGCCTCTTCCGTACAAAAGTACTATCGTATTTCCGATCCGGTACGTAGGGCGCTTTGAGCCGCCAGAGGTTGGCACCAATGAAGAAAAATCGAACTGGAGATACCGGGGCTTTTTATGCGTTGACTGTAACAGCAGAAATGTGTTTGAATCAACGCTTATGCCGGAGTTGGGCACAGGGTTTGCGGATCTTCTGTACATCATGCTTGATCAATCTGCTTTCGTCGTGGACATGCGGGAAACCTCGAAATCGAAAGGTGGTGGGCCTCCTGTAAGTCCTGCTTAAGCTGTTTGCTTTCATCGTAAGATTTCCGAGAGGTTTAAGATTGAAAGGTGATTGATTTGAACATTTTAAGAAAGAAACTGTCGGTAAGTACACAATGCCCGGAGAGAGCTGACTCCGGAGAGGACAGAAATTTTCAGACCAGAATTGTCCATAACGAAGGGGACTCTTCGTGGACTGCTCGTGTTGAGTCTCCCACAGGGGTTCGTACTGTACGCGTTTACAGCATCAGTGCTTTGCTGAAGCGATGCGCTGCATACGAGTGAGGAGGAGAATTAACAGACTTCGTCCTCTTCCACTCCGCAGGGGGCGGCATGGATGGGGGTTGCTCGTCCGTGTTTGTTGATTGGTCGTTGCGTTGCAGGTAGTCGGTTCATGACCATCTCCCGCTCACCCGACGCTGCCGAGACCCGTCTCAGCCTTTTTTTGACGTCGCCACACCCTTGCGGCTACCTTCCCGAGGAGCAGGCCTCGACTCTGTTCGTCGATCCGGCCTTCGCCATGTACCCCGCGCTCTACGAACAACTCCTGGAGCGGGGATTTCGTCGCAGTGGACAGCACGTTTATCGTCCTTTTTGCACGGCGTGTCAGGCTTGTGTCCCTGTGCGCATCCCGGTGGCGCGATTTCGGATGCGGCGCACCCTGCGCCGGATATGGTTGCGCAATGCCGACCTGACCCATCGCGACCTCGATCCGGTTTGGCAGGCGGATCATTTCGACCTGTATCGCCGTTATCTCAATCGTCGTCATCGGGGTGGTCCCATGGACAATCCCCAGCCCGAGACTTTTCTTGAATTTCTCGCCGGTCAGTGGTCGCACACCCATTTCCACGAGTTTCGTCTGCATGGACGTCTGGTCATGGTCGCGGTTGTGGACAATCAACCTGACAGTTTGTCGGCCACGTATACCTTTTTCGATCCGGAGTTGGAATCGCGCAGTCTGGGTACTTACGCCATCCTTTGGGAGGCGGAGCGTGCGCGCCAGATTGGCAAGAGATCGCTCTATCTGGGTTATTGGATCGCTGCCTGCCAGAAAATGAGTTACAAGAGCCGTTTCCAGCCCCTGGAGGTTTTTGACGACACCGTTTGGAAAGAACTTGACCTGGTGGGTATCGGGGCGAAGCCCCAATAATTTTTTGTAACTATTCGATACCTCCCCAAGAAAGGCCTGGACATGAAAGCCTTTGTCAGGGCTTCGCCCCGAACCCCA
>JADGCJ010000226.1 GCA_015229045.1 Magnetococcales bacterium | reverse complement strand
TTGATTTCAACAGTGAATCCAACCTGGGACGCACGCGGGACCGCAACCGGCGGCTTAAGAACCTGTTGCAGGATTTCGTCGAACTGGATCTTTCCCCCTCCCGGGTTTCCGAGGACATCATCGGCAACGCCTACATCTACCTCATCGAGCGGTTCGCCTCCGACGCTGGCAAGAAGGCCGGGGAGTTCTACACCCCCAAGATGGTTTCCACCCTGGTGGCGCAACTGGCCGGGGCCGAGCCTGGGAATCGCATCTGTGACCCGGCTTGTGGCTCCGGTTCCCTGCTCATCGATGTGGCCGAGCAGGTCGGCGGGGCAAATTTCCAACTCTTCGGCCAGGAGGTGAACGGAGCTACCTGGGCGCTGGCGCGGATGAACATGTTTCTGCACGGCAAGGACGCCGCCCGCATCGAGTGGGGCGACACGCTGAATCATCCCCTGTTGTTGGAGAATGACAAGCTGATGCGCTTTGACGTGGTGGTGGCCAACCCGCCCTTCTCCCTGGATAAGTGGGGCGCGGAGGATGCCGAAGCGGATCAGCATAAACGCTTCTGGCGTGGCGTGCCGCCTAAGAGCAAGGGGGATTACGCCTTCATCAGCCACATGGTGGAATCCGCCCGGCCCGGATCCGGGCGGGTGGCGGTGGTGGTACCCCATGGCGTTCTGTTCCGGGGAGGAGCCGAAGGGCGCATCCGGCGGCAGTTCATCGAGGAGAACATGTTGGACGCCGTGGTGGGCCTGCCCGCCAACCTCTTTTCCACCACCGGCATTCCGGTCGCCATTCTGGTCTTCGACCGCTCCCGGGAACGGGGCGGCGAGAATGAGCAGTGCCGGGACGTGCTGTTCATCGACGCCAGCCGGGAGTTCGTCAGTGGCAAGAACCAGAACACCCTCTCCAAGGATCAGATCGGTAAAATCATGCGGGTCTACCGGGAACGCCAGCCGGTGGACAAGTACGCCTATGTCGCCCCCTTCGACGAGATCGCCGAAAACGATTTCAACCTGAATATTCCCCGCTATGTGGACACCTTCGAGCAGGAGGAAGAGATCGACGTGGCGGCGGTACAGAAAGAGATCGACGACCTGGAAACGGAACTGGCCGAGGTGCGCCGGCGGATGGCCGGTTACCTCAAGGAGCTGATGCCGTGAGTGGGAAGTCTCCCAAGGGGCTGACCGTGCGCAACAGCACGGCGGAGTTCCTCATCTTCACCCAGCAGGCGGGGGAGGATGGCATCGAAGTCCGCTACCAGAATGACACCATCTGGCTGAGCCAGAAACTGATGGCGGAGCTGTTCGACGTCGAGCGGTCGGTGGTCACCAAGCACCTGAGAAACATCTTCAAGGACGGGGAGTTGGCCGAGGAATCAGTATGTGCAAAATTTGCACATACTGCCGGCGATGGCAAAACGTACCACAGCCAATTCTACAACCTGGACGCCATCATTTCCGTGGGCTACCGGGTCAACTCGGTGCGCGCTACCCAGTTCCGCCAATGGGCCACCCAGGTGCTGCGGGAGTTCGCCATCAAGGGCTATGTGCTGGACAAGCAGCGCATGGAGAACGGCTCCTTCCTGGGCGAGGATTATTTTGAACGTTTGCTGGCGGAGATCCGGGAGATCCGCCTGAGCGAGCGGCGCTTCTACCAGAAGATCACCGACATCTATGCCACAGCGGTAGATTACAACCAGGATGCTCCCACCACCCGCGAGTTTTTCGCCAAGGTGCAGAACAAACTGCACTACGCCATCCACGGCCATACCGCCGCCGAGCTGATCCGGGAACGGGCGGACAGCACCCAGGCCCACATGGGCTTGACCAGTTGGGCCGCCAGCCCTGCGGGCAAGATTCTCAAGACCGATGTGGGGGTGGCCAAGAACTACCTGACCGCCGAGGAGTTGGAATCCTTGGGCCGCATCGTCAACGCCTATCTGGACCTAGCCGAGGAACGCGCCCGCCGCAAGATTCCCATGACCATGGAAGATTGGGCCAAACGGCTGGATCAGTTCCTGGCCTTCGATGACCGGGAGATCCTCCAGAACGCAGGCCGCATCAGTGCCCAGGTGGCCAGGGATCACGCCAAAAGCAAATTCGAAAAGTACCGTATCATTCAGGACCGACTGTTTGAGTCGGATTTTGATCGGGAGGTGGCCAAGGTTCAGTCGTCAGGTGGTGGTGATGATGATTTGGAGCGGATTGCGAGCGAAGCACGGAACAACGAGGGGAGCAATAAAAAATGATTAGACCTGAAGGATGGGAAAAGCACCCCCTTGAAAAATTGGCTACTTTTCAAACGGGAATTTCAAAAAGCAGCAACCGAACAGGAAGAATGGTTTCCATTCCATATCTGAGGGTTGCCAATGTTCAGGATGGCTATATTGATTTAAGGGAGATTAAAGAGATTGATGTCCCAGAAAGCATGACTGAAAGATATCTGCTTTCCCCTCTTGATGTTTTGATGACTGAAGGAGGTGACTTTGACAAACTTGGAAGGGGGTCAGTATGGCAAGGCGAAATTAGTCCCTGCGCCCACCAGAACCATGTTTTTGTTGTTCGCCCCGATAGGGCAAAGTTGCTCCCGTATTTTCTCTCGTACCAAACTGGTAGCGCATATGGGAAAAACTATTTCGTTCGCTGTTCAAAACAGAGCACAAACCTTGCCAGTATAAATCTGTCCCAATTAAAAGGATTCCCAGTACTCCTGCCTCCTGTCCCTGAACAGCAAAGCATTGTTGCCATCCTCTCCACCTGGGACGAGGCCATCGAGAAGCTGGAGAAGCTGATCGCCGCCAAGCACCGCCGCAAACAGGGGCTGATGCAGCGGTTGTTGACGGGGCGTTTTCAACTTGCAGCATTCAGAAACCAGCCATGGCGCAAGCGTGACCTGGGGGAGTTTTTCACCGAGCATAGGACAATCAACAAAAGCGGTGAAGAACTAACGATTCTCTCCTGTTCCAAAATTTACGGCATTATTCCTCAAAGTGAGGTCTTCGGAAAGCGCTTGGCATCGAAAGACTTGGGCCGCTACAAGATCGTTGGCAAAGGTGACCTCGTATACGACCCCATGCTCTTGTGGGATGCCTCCATTGGTTTTTCAGAACGGGTTGATCGTGGGGTCATCTCACCGGCGTATGCCACATTCCACTTTCGCCCAGGAAAAGGTGATTGGAGGTTCTTTCGGCACCTGTTCCAGACCCACTATATGAAACACCAATACAAGGTCATTTCGCGGGGCACCAATGTTCGCCGTCGAAAGGCCATGCCTGAAGATTTTCTCCGGGTAGCGGTGAGAATGCCGACTACGACTGAGGAGCAAGGGCGCATCGCAGGTATCCTTGGTGATGCAGATTTGCAAATCCGCCTCCTGGAAGCCCAACGGGACGCCCTTCAAACCCAAAAGCGCGGTCTGATGCAAAAGCTCCTCACCGGCC
Organism: Magnetococcales bacterium; assembly: GCA_015229045.1. The sequence continues at coordinate 1,095 of JADGCJ010000226.1, read as the reverse complement.
AGTGGCGGGTGGCGGTGGAGGGGAACTGATGGCTATTGGCAACCGGCAACCTGATCCGGAGCGTGACGGAACCATTGAAGTCGAGGTGGTGAGCACTGGCGTTGTCGATGTGTATTTCGTTCCTCCGCAAGCAAGCTTGTGGGAGGAAGAGCGTGACAAGACGGAAGCCCAAGGAGTCAGGAGCAGACTGCTGAACATCAATGGTCATGACAAGATCCTGACTATTTACCCGATCAATACATTTCGCGACAGATCCGACTACCTGAAGCCGAAATATGACCAGATTGAGCAGATCAGCCTCGCGATCCCAGACAGCACCTTTTCCCTGTCTGATAACGAGGTGCCGACCACCCCGGAGGAGGTGATCGAACTCCTCGATGGACTGCCCCAGACCTTCACCAAGGATTATGCATTTGGCTTGGGACTGGCGAAACCGTATCGCTTCATTATCGAGGCCGTTGAAGAGCTGTCAGATTGCGTCGAGATTGTCATTACGGACAATCAGGCTACCGGCTCCGCCCCCAACGGCAAACAGTTTTACATCGCCAAGGCGGATTTCGAGACGGCTCGTCTTGAGCTGAATAAAATCGATCGGAACTCCCAGACCGCCTCCCGCGTCGTCAAAGAAGCGGCAGCCTACAACATTCTTGCTGAACATCTTGGAAAACCGACGCGAACCCCAGCGACCGGACGATCCCCCTACCGCAAGTTGTTTACCGCCATCGCCCAAGGTGAAGAGGAGCTTTCCGAGGAGGATCAAAGTGCCGTTATCAGCACTCTCAGCAACCACGCTGCCAATATCGCCGCCGATCAACCCGAAAAACTGGCAAAGCTCCAAGCGGATATCGAACTTGTCACCCTGGAACGGCTGATCCGGCTATACGAAGAGATGCTTGGTAAAGGGCTCAAGGAGGACCGCTGGCAGGCCTTTTTCAACGAAAATCCGTTCATCCTGAGCATGGCTTTCGGGTATCCCGTTATAAAAGTGCGCGGGCAAGCCTCGATTGGCGGTCGCAAGCTGTCTGGTGACGGGGAAAAGATCACCGATTTTCTGGTTAAAAACAGCCTGACCAACAACACGGCACTCTTCGAGAT
>JADGCJ010000225.1 GCA_015229045.1 Magnetococcales bacterium | reverse complement strand
CTGCCTGGGTCTGCAACCGGGAGTGGTGCAGCAGGGGGGAGGTACCGTCTGCCCGCCAGATTTGCCGATACAGGGCTGCCGAGCGCGGGGGGCGGGTGCGCAGGATCACCCCATGCAAAAGCGGCAACCAGAACCAGCGTGGTGCATCGACAACGTTTGGATCGGACAGGAATTCGCGCAGATAGTGCCGCACGGCAGGGACCGTGGGGGCATCCGGGGTTCCCATCTGGGTGAGCAGAACGGCGGTCATGTTCAAACTGTTGTAACCTCTCCCATATTCTCACGCGCCCACTGGACGGCCTCGTCGATCAGGCCGACCAACTCCGTTTCGCTCATGTTGGTAGCGGCGATTTTGGCCTGTTCGACGGAGCGTTCCAGGAGGCAGGTACGCACGGCTTCCTCGATGAATCGCGACAGATCGCCCTTGCGACCACCGCCTTGTGCCGCAATGAACATGCGCACGGATTTGTCTGTATCTGGTGAAACGTCAATATTCCAACGAATTGAGGTCATGCTGATCTCCGGTACCTGAGTGTATGGTTGTTTATACACTTGTGCGCGGATATTGTCAATGATTTGCAAAACTTTGGCCTCTGCTGCATGATTTGGCAACCACCAGAGCAGGATTGAAGGAGGCATGCCATGACAACGCATGATGACATGGTCGCAGAATGGATGGCTGATCCGGAGTTCAAGGCAGCCTACGATGCACTGGACGATAAATTCCGGTTGTTCGATGCGCGGCTTGTGACACGCGGGGACGCTGGGCTGACGCAGGCCGAAGTTTCAGGAGAAACGATAACCGTTGGCGCAACGAAAGGGTGATTGCTCTTTGGGATGATTTCGTGCACTGTGGTGGCCAGGGTTGTATTCAATCTTGGTGAGGGTCGAAAACATGCCACCAGAAAAATCACGGGTCATCATAAGTTACAGTCATGCCGATGCCGGGCTGTTGGTGCATTTTCTTCCGTTTTTGAAAACACTGGAAGATGATGGACTGGTCACTGTCTGGAGTGACAAAGATATCAGACCCGGAGAAAATTGGCAGAATAAAATTACCCAAAAACTGAGTGAAGCCCATGTTGCTGTTCTGTTGATTTCGCAAACTTTCCTTGCCTCGGACTTTATCCGCAAGGTCGAGCTGCCTTTGTTGTTGAGCGCCTTTGAACAGGGAAAGTTGACGATCCTGCCGGTTTTTTTAAGTCCCTTGGATGCCAGCGCAACCGCCATTCCCTTTACCGATTCCCAGGGCTATATCAGTACGATCACTCTGGCCGACATTCAGGGTTACGGTACCCCGGAGAAAACGCTGGAACACCATCCGCCTGTTGAGCAAAAAGAGATTTTCAAGGCATTGAATGGACGTATTCGCGAACTGGTCAGACAACTCCCTCCAGATCCCAATCCGCAACCCTCTCCAGATCCCTATTCGGACTGGGCGATGGCCAAATTTGGCCGTTTATCGCTGGTCGGGGTGGAGGGAGGCGATATTTCCCTGGATCTGGAGAAGGTGTTTGTGCCACTCGGCATTTCCCAGCGGCAATTCGGGGCTGATTTGGATCTCGAACGCCGGAAGGGTCTTGCCCAGGAGGCCAGGGATCTGAGTGCCGGCGATATCAAACTGGAACATATTTTTTGCCGGAAAGATCAAACAGGCACCACTCCGGAAAGCTTGCGCCAGTGCGTGGTGCTGTTTGGCGAGCCAGGCGCGGGCAAGACCACCTCCCTGAAAAAATTATTGCACCTTTGCCTCAAACAGGGGTCAACCGTGCTGGGGCTTCCCCAGGGAGTGCTGCCGGTATTTTTGCGGCTGCGTCATTTTTCCGCAGAGTTTTTGCATCAACCCCTCAAGGCTTTTCTGGACAAGGAACTGTCGGATCTCTCTGCCGGGCGTTTTCCGGGCGAATTGCCCAAGGATTATTGGGCACGTGGCAGGCTGTTGTTGCTTTTCGACGGCCTGGATGAGATTGCCGACAATGAGTTGCGGGCGAAGGTTGCCAAACGCATCAATGACCAATTGGTGGGGTTGCAGAGTCAGCATATTTATGCGGCGGTCTCTTGCCGTTATGCCGGTTATGGGAATGGAGTACGGCTGGAAAATTTTTATCCCCTGGATGTCCGGCCCCTGAACAAGGAGCAGGTGGAGCATTTTGTCACGGTCTGGGTTGATGAAGCCTGTATAAATCTCGGTCCAGAGAAAACATCCGAAGTCAAGGCCCATTCCAAACGTTTGCTTCAATCCCTGGACGAGGAGAATTATGCCGATCAGCGCATCCAGGTGTTGATGGGCAATCCCTTGTTGCTGACCCTGCTGTGTGTGGTGATACTCAGGGTGGGGGAGATTCCCCGGCGACGGGCAGATTTTTACCAAAAATGTCTGGGAATCCTGCTGGGCAAATGGCATCAATTCAGAAGTGGTGATGAGCCATCCCAGCAAGGAGGGAAACCCCTGCTCGACCTGGAAGAAGCCATGGACATTCTGCGGCCCCTGGCATGGAAGCTCCACACCGAACAGCGACGTGATAATGTCAAGCGACTGGAATTTGCCAATTTTGCCGAGGCACGCCTGACCGGAAAAAAGGGTGCCCCTTCCGGTCTGAAAATTTTGGAGTGGCTCAACCGGGATACGGGAGTTTTTATTGAATACGCCCCCGAGCGTTATGGTTTCATGCATTTGGGCTTGCAGGAATATTTGGCGGCACGACATGTGGTCAGGGAGTCGGATGACGACACATTATTGGAATTGTTGATCGGGCAGGCGGATGCAGAGTGGTGGCGCGAGGTGTTGCTGCTCCTGGTGGGCATTCCGGACCACAAGCTGTTTTCCCCCCTCATGGCCGGGTTGCTGCCGGGTATTTTGCAGGAGTATCGGAAAGACCTGTTGCGCGACATGCTGACCGAGGCCGTGCAGAAAGATTTTTCCCCCTTTGTCAAACTTTTGCAGGACAAAAAAACTCCGGTTGGGCAGTTGACCGCCATTTTACGCCTGCTCAAAGGGGTGACGGATCCAGCAGTACTGACCGCATCGGAAGGACTCAAAGACCATAAAAACCCCAGCATTGCGGGGCTGGCTCTTGGACTATTGGGTCATGAAGATACGGCAACGGACAAGACATATGACCTGCTCGTGATCCACCAACCCGGAGATGACAAGGTTGCCAGCGAACTGATACGCATGGTGAAAGAGATGGGGTTGCATCCCTGGCCAAGCCAGGCACACAACTGGCCCGTTGATACATGGCTCTCGCACCTGGATACCATCCGCGACCAGGCTGGCGCTGTTCTCGTTTTGGTGGATAGAGAGGGTCAACTGTTCAACCATGACGAAGTTGCAGAGGGGTTGGCTTATCTGGGCAGCAAGTGCCGGTTGATCGTATTTTTGCCGCCGGGAAGTTCGTCGCCACTGCAATTACCCAAAGTCCTGGATGAACAGAGGGCCATCGTCCTGGATGTCCGTTCCAACCTGGATGCAGGTGCCAGGGCTACGGTCAACGCTGTACAGGGTGATGGCAGGCCGGGAAGAGCGATCATCGGTGCCAAAACCGACAAAGTGCCTGTCACCAATGTCCGTAGCGTTTTGTCCATTGCCCAGGACATCCCGAAACCCCTGCCAGTTGCCAAGAGCCGCAACGTCTCGCCCGCAACCCAGCACATTCTGGAACCCCTGCCGGGATTGCGATTTCTGCCAGTGCCGGGGGGAACCTTTACCATGGGGGATGATCATGGAAAATACGCTGATGAAAAACCGGCACATCCAGTGGAACTCTCCCCCTTTTGGCTGGCGGAAACACCCGTGACCAACCGGCACTATGCCCTGTTTCTCAAGGCGACCAAAAAACACAAAGAACCTGCCTATTGGCGGGATCAAAAATTTTCGGATCCAGATCAACCCGTGGTGGGGGTGGACTGGTCAGATGCAGAGGCCTTTTGCACGTGGCTTACGCAAGAGTCCGGCAAGAAAATAGTGCTGCCCAGCGAGGCACAATGGGAATATGCCGCCCGGGGTACTGATGGCCGGCGTTATCCCTGGGACAATGCAGAAGAGCCAACGAAGGAGTTGGCCTGTTATGACTTGGATTCCTCAATGGGAAAACCCGCTCTCGTAGGACAATACCCTGCGGGAAAAGGACCTTTCGGTCATCTCGATCTGGCCGGCAATGTCTGGGAATGGTGCCGGGATGTTTGGGATAACGAGGCATACAAAAAACGCGCTGGGAGAAGCGCGGCGATCAAGGATCCTGTGGTCAGCACTGGAGATCGGGATCGACGCTCTGTCAGGGGCGGGTCCTGGCGCAACCCGGCTGAGAACCTCCGGGCCGCCATCCGCTTCGACAGCCACGCCGGTGGCCGCGTCGTCAATCTGGGCTTTCGTCTCGCCGCCCCCGCCAGCACGCTTGGTCCTTGAGCGGTTGGTTGTTGATCCTTGCTGGGGGTCCAGGGGGCTTGCCCCCTGGTCGCTTAAAATGGTTAAAAAGGGCCATTTTTGTCATTTTGGTTGACAAATTTGTCGTTTTCCTTGAAAATTTGTC
>JADGCJ010000224.1 GCA_015229045.1 Magnetococcales bacterium | reverse complement strand
CAAGCCAACGCACAGGGAAAAGAGAAACTCCGCCTTGCCGTGACCGAACTGATGCTGTTCATCCAAGGGTTGCTTGGAAAACTTGAGCCCAAGGATGATCAAGAAAGAGGTCAGCACATCCTTGGCCGAGTACAAGGCATCCACCAGCAGAGCCTGGGAACCGGAGATGATCCCAACAAACACCTTCAGGATGGAGATGGCCAAATTGGCAATCAAACCAATCCAGCCAACCGAGTGATAGCAGACAACGCACTGGGGATAGCTCATGAACGGGGCATCCTCTCCTCACGATCAAAAACCGGATAGACCGGAATCACAGGTCTTCTTTGCGCCGGTTGCGCAGAGCGCGTCGCGCCAGATGGCTGACCGTTGCCACCACAAAACCGCAGATGAAGGCCCCCGATATAATCAGAATCAGGGGAACCTCAATCGGCGGTCCAAAAATGAAACGGATCTGGGCCGGGACCATGTTCTGGGTCGCAAAGATGAGCAACAACAAGGAAAGAAGCAGGGATACAAAGGGTTTACTCACTGTTCATTCCATCCCCATACCCGGCGCGGCATCCAAGACCATCCCATCTGAACTTCATCGGCCCAATTGTCCATGACGGAAGTCACTCATCCATCCCCCTGACCCAGGTCCGTACCCTGAATTTGCGAACACGCCAACCTCTATCCTGCTGCCATTCAGGAGCGAGCCCGTACACCAACCCAGGTACTGCTCAGATAGACTCCGCCCATTTACCAATCAACGGCAACTTCCAGGCCCTTCCCATAAAAACCGAGACGAGGCCAATAACCGAGAATGCAAAACAGAGCAGACCAGACAGGTTAAAGAAAATCGCCCCAACGCCAGGGACCACCAGGCTGTAGATGGCCAAAACCTCCCACATCCACAACATGACCCCCTGACGGGCGTGGAAACGCACATAGGGATTGTCTTTGTTCACCAAAAAAGGCACCAGGGAGAGGATTCCCAGGTAACTCAAGGCAGCCATCATTTTGGAACCCAGGCCCGCAGGGGCATTCAGCGTCGTTTCCATATCGAATTCTCCGTAATTCTCCAGCAAAAGAGGATGAGAAGCCTGCTCACGACTGCTTCACGGGACGTGAGACCTGACCAACCTGCTCCCAGTATTGCGGCGGCAACTCCATCGCCAGTTTCAATGCCCCAGCCCCACCGCAAAAATCGGGATCCGGCACCGAACGCACAATCACTTCGCCATACTGGTGCATCTGCTGGCAAATCATCGCATCCAGACTACGAATATGGGCACCGCCACCCGTCAAATAGATGTTACGCAACGCCTCTTCCTGATCCTCTGGGTCAAAGACCTTGATCAGGGATTGCAAATGCTCGACTATCTCTGACACCACGGTTTCGCAGGCGGTACGCACTTCGCGTGTCAAATTGCAGGTGCCAGGCTTGCCGGCAATGCGCACGTTGACAATCACCTCCTCCTTGGGCGTGCCAACAAAACCATACTGCTCCTTGATTTTGCGCGCCAAGTTGTTGGTCATCTGCACATCGGGGTAGTTATCCCGGATCAGATTTTCAAGCACCAAGTCGATGTAATTTCCAGCCTTCAACACCGTAACCTGCTCATCCCCGGAGGGAATACTGCCTTTCATGGCACAAATATCGGTCGTGCCAGCACCGATATCGATCATGATGGCATTGTTGAGTTGATCGATCTCGTAGGCAGCCATGAATGGCTCGGAAACCACCATGGAAAGGTCAAGCAGCTCCTGAGTGATCTTCAGTAACTGGTTTTTGTTGAACATGGAGGCCCTGGCCGGCACCCCCAACACGCCATAGATGCGATCTCCAGGTTGGGGATCAGCCAGGTTGATCACATGCTGGATCAACAACTTGGCCGACTCGGCCGCCTGATCGTTGGCCTCCTTCAACACCCCATCTTCCAAGGGATAATGGATATTCAGGTATGACTGGCGCTTGAGGGCCTCTTCACCAATAATGTGGGCCTGGTGCATCAGTTTGACACCGATGATATCTTTCGGATAGCCGACCACGGAACGCACCATCGCCCGGGCCCCCCGGTTCGACAACACCATGGTCCGTGAGGTACCCAGATCGATACCAAGCAGCAGTGGGCTGCGTTCTGCTGTTTTCATTTTGAATCATCTCCTCTCACCAATTTGATGGACAGAAACAATCGAACCAGGAAACTCTCTTATTTTTTGGTAGAGGAGTCTTTTCGAGCTGGTTTGAAAGCCCGGTAGAGTTCTCCCACAGCCCCCACCACCGGCATCACCACGATACCCACGGTCCCAATCACTACATTACCACTTCCCTTGACGATATCCGTCACACCACCAGCCAGCCCTCGCACCCCACCAGCCAAACGATCGGCGGCACGACTGGTACCCGTGGGCCGCGGTGGTGGCAACTCCTCCTCTGGTTCCTGTACAGGTGGAGGAACCACCTTCTTCACCTTGCCGGTTACCCGCTTGGAGGTATGGACCACGGCACCGACCATATCCCCAAGAGCATTATAGATACCTGTACCAAGGGACTCCACCGGAACCACCCCATCGCCGTCCCGTGAGGAACGACGGTGTGACCTCTGTTGTTGGCCAGCCTCTGCAGCAGCCTGCGCTGTCTCTGCCTGCTCCTGCTCCAACTCTTCCACCTCGGGCAACTCTTCCTCATGCGTCTTTGCCGAGACCGGCACAACCGGCTCTTCCGAAGGCTGCGGCTCCCCTTGCAACTGGCGCAAAAAGGCCTCGATCGCTTTGGCCTGATTGGGCGTTGGAACGGACTCCTGTTTCTGACGAAGACTGGGAGTGGCCGTTCGTGGTGAAGGAGGTACCAGACCACCTGGCGAAATCGACTGAACCGTCTCATCCCCTTCGTCCGCAGAGACCGCCTGTTGCGGCTGGCTGACGGCGTTCTCCTCTTCCTCAGGGGCCGGTGCAGTGGACACGGTCTCTTCCACGATCGTCGCTGCCGGAGACTCTTCCTGTGCCGGTTGGTCTGCGATCGCATCGGTTGCCTGACCCTCCTCCGTGACCGCCTCAGGAGCCACGGCAGAAGCTGCAGACTCAACCGCTTCCGCCACAACGACACTCTCCTCCTCGACGACAACCACAGGCTCCTCGACGGCAGCAGACTCCGGCGATTCTGTCACGGGTTCTGTGGGTGCGGGCTCAGGTTTGGCCATCACCTGCACACCCCGCATTTTGTACCCCTCGTCCAATTTTTTGGAGGCGGCATCGCGAATCATTTGCAGCACGCGCTCTTTCTCTGCCGCTGCCACATAGGGAGCCTTGTGCGGGAACGGTTTGGGAGCCTCTTCCACAACGGGCACCTCCAGCGTACCGGCCAACTCAGCCTCCTCGGCAGCTTCCGTCACCTGGATGACCGGATCTGCAACCGCAGCCTCTTCCACCTCTCCCTGGCTGTCCACATCCGCCATTTTGGCCTTGTTGCGGGCCATTTCCGAAAAACCATCGGCCAGCTTTGCCATCTCCAATTTTCTCTCTGCAACCACCGATCCAGAGAGAGGCTCCATCACCGCCGGAACAACCGCTTCTGCCCCGGATACAGCCGACTCCTCTGCCAACGAGGTAGATTCCGTCGTCGCAGCTTCGATAACAGGGGGCACATCCTCCGTCACCACGGAGAGTTCGGCCTGAGGCGCCTCCTCCACCACCGCAGACTCAACTACTGGGGCCTCGGCCTCCGTTGGCAACGACTCCAGTGCAGGTGGAAGATCTCCGGCCAAAGCAGCGGCATCAGCCACAGCAACGTCAGGCTCGATCTGCTCAACCGCCTCATGTACCACCTCGGCAACCGCAACTGATTGCTCACCCGCAGACTGTACGGTCTCGCTGCCTTCTGCTTCCACCAAAGCTGCGGCAACAACCACTTCGGAAGAAATCTCTGCCATCTCTGCCTCCACTGATGGCGACTCTCCACCAGCAACTACGGCAACATCCTCGCCAACGACCACCTCACCACCCGACTGTTCGACCTCTTCAGCCATGGAGGCAAGCACACTGAGGCTCGCCAGAAAACCGGCATCCTCTTCCGCGTGGCCTGCAACCTGTTCAACCATGATAACCTCCGTCTGCAGGGATACACCTTCAACCTGTTCGTCATCCTGGTGAGAAGGCTCTGAAACACCAGCCGTATCTGCGTCAACCTGGGCCTCTTGCTCCGCAGAAGCACCGCTCTTCAGCTTATCGTCAAGCTGTTTTTGCAGAACATGGTCCAGCCCCCTTGCCAGCACATCCATGTCCATCTCGGCTGGCGGTTGCTCAGACCCACCGTTTTTTTTGTCCGACGGGGAGCGCTTCGACCCATTTCTGGTTGTCCCGGAACCTTGCTTTTGCTTATCCATCCATTTATCTCCCGATCATTCGCTAACCTGGCAAATTAAAATGGCAAAACCACCTATTTCAGAGTGACAAACATGCGCTTGCCGTCCCGCTCCACATCCAGCAAAATGGTTTTTGCTGGAGCAGACGCCTTGATGGCTTGATCCAATTGCGCATTGGATCCGACAGGCAAACCGTTGATCGCCATCACGACATCATTCATGCGTACACCGGCCACATCAGCCGGCAAACCGGGGTCAGTCTCCTTGA
>JADGCJ010000223.1 GCA_015229045.1 Magnetococcales bacterium | reverse complement strand
TAATGGCCGCCGGATCAATACGACCGACGGTGATTTGATACCGCTCGTCTGGACGTCCGACCAGCGCAAATTCGCCCGTCATACCGACAGTCACCTCATGGATATAGGCCTGATCGATCTCCAGTTCGAGGTAGGTTTCCGTCGTCTGTGCCAGTTTGAGCAGCAGATCCCCTTTGCGCACGGGTGCACCCAGATTTTTTTTCAGTTCCCCCTCGATCACCACACCGGCATAGGGAGCCTTGACCTGCGCATTGTGCAATTGATAACGAATCAACTCCAGTTTGGCGGCTGATTGTTGTTGGCGTGCCAGCGCAATTTGCATCTCCGCCAAGAGTCGACCCGCCTGAGCCTTTTCGGCCTCGCGGGTAAAACGCACCAGATCGGCTTCGGCCATCGACTCTTCGACCAACAATTCGCGTGTGTCCAGTTGCACAAGGGTTGCCCCCGCCACGACCTGGTCACCAATATCCACGTAGACTTGGCGCAGATAACCATCGAATGGCGCGGGCATGAACAAAAGCCCCTGGCTGCGCACGCTCACGGTTGCATCCACCCGGTAGGCCCACAGGACCAACGACAGCACGGCGACCACCAGGAGCACGCCAATGCCAGCGACCTTCCACGCCACGTGCTGCGGACCAGCAAAATTCTTGACCTGTCCACGAATATCGTCCCACCAGCGGGCCAGAATCCATCGATCTTTTGCCCGCAACTCTGTCAACCATGGTGCAACAGACTCCCCCAGAAGGGCCAGTTCCCACAGATCGGCGGCAGCCAGGACTGAACTCTTCCGTTCCAGGCAGACGACGGCCTGCACCGTTTCGCCGCTCGCCAAAGGAACAGTATTCAGACAGGTTTGGCCCAGACTTTCCGCATAGGTCTGGTGGGCCCGCAGCACGGCGTGGGAATCAGGGGGGGCAGGATAGACCAGCAGGGATTCCTGCTCCATGGCCTCTTCCAATGCCGCTTCAAGCAGATTCACCGCCGTCGCATTGGCATCAAAATTCTCAACATGGCTCATGGCCTCCAGGCGGATGGAGGATCCGGTCAGCCAGCCCAACGAAACGCGCTCACACGCATAGCGCAAGGCCAACTCGTTACACAACACCATGGCCGCCTGAAAAAAGGTCGTCTCCTGGCTCAGTTTGATACCAAGACGCAAGATGTCGTGCAGGCGCGCAGCCTGTTCCTGGGCGGGAACAACGGAGGAATCCTGCAACTGGGTTGCAACCTCCTCCGGCGTGGTCGGTACGCTGGTTGCGGTCGGGTTCGCCATCTGTTCCCGAACCAGGGATTGCTGCATGTACTGCACAGGAATCGCAGAGGCCAGGAGAGCCCATTGACACAAGGAGGATTCATTCCAGTCATCGGCCGCAATGCCAAGAACCACGACCACCAACACCTGACCTTCGCCGCCGGATACCCCCGATGGTTGCATGACCAGAGAGAGCCGTTTCTCCCCATTCCGATCGGCAAACACGGGAGTGGTTTGACTGCACGCCAACAGTCGCAAGGTCCAATCCGGATCATCCGGCATTTCGCCCCCTTGCGTTGGCCACTGAAGCCGGGCTCGCCATGGTTGACCCACCGCCGAACTAAGCAGCAACACACGCCGTGCGGAAAGAACCTGCCCCACACTCTGCAGATACAACGACCAGAATGCCTCTGCAGAGCCTTCAAATCTTGCCAGAGCTATCAACACAGTGCCGGTCTGTGCAGAAGATGAAGTCACTCGAGAGAACTCTGCCTCCATGTCCAAGCCAATCCCTTAAAACATCATTTGTCCTGAAATACCTGGTTTTACCGAGCCGTCCAGGTTGTCAAATTCAGCGATCACCTCAACCAGACCACTGGCGGCATCGGTGACGGGCGAGACAAACACCACGGTTCCCTGACGCAACAAGGTCTTCTCCTCCGGGCCATTGAGATCAAGTTTGATGGTAACCTTTCGATCCTCACGCAGTGTGGCACCGACCCAGGACGGAACCGTGCCCATGAAACGAACGCGACTGACATCTACCAGATGCATGACAGGTTCATTGGCTGCCACACTCTCACCAACGTGCAGCAGAACCTTGGTAACTACGCCATTCATTGGCGAGCGCAGGTGACGCCGCTCGAAAGATTCAATGGCCACATCCAACTCAACCTGCTCCCGAAGTTTGGCCGCTTCCAGTGCCTTGCGCTCGGAAGAGACAGCACTCAGCGCCATCTCCTCATCCTCATACTGTTTGCGCGATACGCCCCCGGAACCAATCAATTGCCGCAAGGATTTGACCTGCTCGGCCAGTTTTTTTTCCTTGCTGCGCAACTCCTCGATGCGCACGGTATCCGCCAACAACAATTTGCGCCGTTGCACCTCCAGCTCTTCGAGTCTGCGATCCAGATGCAACAACAATTCGTCGCGACGCACCTGCTGCCCTTCCTTGACCAACAATCCTTCAATACGGCCAACCACGGTCATGCTCAGTTTGATGTCCCGCATGGCCTGAGTCACGCCCGGGGCCATAAATGCCTGGGGAGTGCTCTCAGAGGCAGCATGGCCACGGCTGGCAGTCAAACTGGCAATACAGACCACGGTGGCAAGCAACGCAATATGAAAGATTCGCACAGCAAAGCCCCTCATCGAAAACGATCCAACAAGGTGCCTTGCGCAGCCTCCAGCAAAATTTGACCACGGGCAAAACCGACCTGCTGTTCCTGCAAAGCCAACCCCACATTGACCACGCGCTCTTCGCGCAGCAATATTTCGCGCATGTCACTGCGACCTGCAGCAAACTTTTTGCGTTCTACGGCCAGTTGCTGAACTTCGCGCTGTTGAGTCTGCTGCCACCATGTCCATCGCTCAGCCGTACTGGAACGCATGGCAAGACTGGTGTCAATATCGTTGGCAATCTGCACTTCAACCGCTTTAAGATTCAGAATGGCATCCTCACGGCGTAACAGAGCCGCTTTCACATCAGACTCAGCCTGGCGGTTGGCCCCCAGAGGAGTACTGAACTGCAGACCCAGACTCCAGTTGGGATAGTCGGACATGCTGTTGGCCGAGAGTGCCTTGTTCGCTGAATACTCCAGGCCGTTGAGACCATAGCTGGCGACCAGATCAATACGTGGCAAAGTCTGGTTTTTGGAGTAGGCCAACTGGATGCCCTCACGCTCAAGCTGAACCTTGCGCATCTGAAAATCATCGCGCCGATCCAGCGCGGTCTGCAGACACGCATCAAAAGAGATCGGTTTGTGGTCAATGGCTGGCAAATCGTCGATGGCACGAATCCCCATGTTGTTCTCTTCCACCAGAATCATGGATCGCAGGCGGTTTTCCCTTTCGCGTTCATTCTGTACCGCATCGCTGTGCGCCGATTTGTAACGCACCAAAGCGTTTTCCACCTCCCAAACGTCCGAATCCGTTGCACGCCCAGCGCGACGCAACTCCTGGGCCTCGCTGAAGAGACGTTCGCCCATATGGATCTTTTTTTCCTCGGCAGCCACACGCTGGTGCGCAGCCACCAATTCGTAGTAGGCGACGATTGCTTCGGCTGTCACGCTGGTTTCGGTATCGCTTCTGGCAAACTCGGCTGCCTTCGTGTCCAAACGAGCCACATTGAGGCGAGCCTCGGTGGCTTCGCTGCCAGCATCGCGAGCCAAAGGCTGGGTTAGCGACAAACTGGCCATGCTGCGGTTGTTGAAGGCGTCGGCAGGACGGGATGGATCAAGACGATCGGTATTGCTCAGAGTGCGGGAAAGCGAAACTTTTTCCTCAAGCTTGGCACCGGTGGCAGCCACAAGATGGCTGACACCGACACTGTAATCATTGGCCTCCCGTTCATAAGTACCCAGTCCCCTTCTGGTCAACTCCTCTTCAAACGTGTTTTTTTGACGGCTCATGCCGCGAATGGCTGAAGCGTTAACGAGGGGCTGGAAAGCCCCTTCGGCCCGATCAATACCCGTGGCGGCGATCTCGGCCTCGGTCTTTTTGGAAAGAATGTTTTTATTGCCAGCACGCAATTTGCGAACAAAATCCTTAAGCTCAAGCGGCATCACCGGCCTCACACTCAGGACGGGTGCACCCGTACCGGAAGGCTCTTCCTGGGCCCAGGCTGCAGAACCAGAACAAAGTACAAAAGCTGCCAACAACAAGACACAAGCTGGTCGCATGCCGGCAGGTCCATGTAATATATTCATATCATCACTCGCATATGACTCAACTTTCTGGCACCTGACAGGCACTGTCGGCCCAGTTCCATCATCCAGTGCCCCAATCCGTCTTACTGAATGGTTCCGCTGGATGGAACAGAGATTGTATTGGCCACATTCCCACTGGCTGACCCGGCACCTGCTTCGACGGTGGGCTTTTTGAGACTGGCCAGGTGTTCGATCTGGACCAGCGACATCAGATGAGCGTAGATCGGGGATAAATAGCCCTTTTGGCGCAACTCAAGAAATTTTTTATCGGTAAAATTATTCAGGCGGTCCTCATTGACCACGTAGCACCCAGTAATATTGCGCACCTGGTTGGCAACATTAACGCGCATGTTCATGGGTGTCAGGAGATTGTTATGAACAAGAAACTGGCTGAACTCATGGGTGACCTGGTCCATCATCTGCAACTCGCCCA
>JADGCJ010000222.1 GCA_015229045.1 Magnetococcales bacterium | reverse complement strand
GTCCACGCCATTTCATACGAAAGTTGATGTGCCGGGTATACCGCCGATGAGCCTCGCCGATGGCCAACCGCAAGCCATCCGCCACTTTGGGGACGGCGATCAGATGCACATGGTTGGGCATCAAACAGTAGGCCCAGATCTCCACATCGAAACGCTCGCACTACTCTGCCATCAGATCGAGATAGACCTGATAATCCTGTTCCTCAAAAAAGGTTTGCTGTCTCCGATTGCCGCGTTGGGTGATGTGATGCGGCAATCCAGGAGCAACAACACGAGCGATTCTGGCCATGGGTCATTTTAACTTTTTCAAGCCGGAAAGGAAATGGATATACTGTCCCCTGATTTCCTGATTCAGGAGCAACAACACGAGCGATTCTGGCCATGGGTCATTTTAACTTTTTCAAGCCGGAAAGGAAATGGATATACTGTCCCCTGATTTCCTAGATCGAGATAGACCTGATAATCCTGTTCCTCAAAAAAGGTTTGCTGTCTCCGATTGCCGCGTTGGGTGATGTGATGCGGCAATCCAGGAGCAACAACACGAGCGATTCTGGCCATGGGTCATTTTAACTTTTTCAAGCCGGAAAGGAAATGGATATACTGTCCCCTGATTTCCTGATTTGTCCGCGGAAAGGAAATGGATATACTGTCCCCTGATTTGGGCTACGGAAAGGAAATGGATATACTGTCCCCTGATTTCCTGATTTGTCCGCGGAAAGGAAATGGATATACTGTCCCCTGATTTCGTCGGCTGCTGCAACTGCTGGTGGGCCGGGTGGAGGTGAGCGGTCAGGGGGTGGAGGTGCATTTGCGGGCCGGTGGCTTGAAGAGCCTGCTGGCGGAACTGGAACAGGATGACGAGGGGAGGCATGTGGCATGAAGGCGACCTTGAGTGAAGACGGCCAGACCATCATCGTGCGCATTCCTATGCGCCTCAAGACCTGGGGCGGCAAAACGGAGATCATCGCCCCTCCCGGCGCTCCCGAATGGGCGCCACCCCCGCCATCGCCCCATCAGGCCATGCTCAAGGCCCTGGGCCGCGCCCATCGCTGGTTGCGCATGCTGGAGTCCGGCAAGGTCTCCACCATGACGGAGTTGGCGGAACAGGAGAAACTCAACGACTCCTACATCTCCCGCATCCTGCGCCTGACCCTGCTCGCCCCGGACATCGTGGAAGCTATCCTGGACGGGCGGCAACCGGAGAACCTCACCCTGGCCGACCTCATGAAACCGTTTCCCATGGAATGGAACGAACAGCGGGAGATGTGGGGGTTTGGTGGTGCGGGGTGATAACCGCCGCAGTGGACCGGGGGCACCGTAGATGGTGCCAGCCCCTGTGGAGTAGCCGAAACAGCGGGAGCTGTGGGGCATCCAGTGAATTTCGGCTCGTATCCCCGGAATTTGGTGCGTTCAGCCCCTCTGTTTCCCATAGGGGCCGAGAAACCGCTTGCCATTGAAGTGTATGAGATGGCTTGGATTGTCGGCCACCCATACCTCGGTCTCCCATGCAATATCTGTCAGGAAGCGGGCCATCAAAGAGCGGTCGGGGAAGGCGGTCACAAAAACCAGCCCGGCTCTTGACGCAGCGAAAAGATGGAGAAGCTCGGCGTGACGTTTTCCATCCATCGGCCCAACGCTGGTCACGGATTCGACAAGGATAAGCCAGTCCCGTTTTTCGTCGTGAATGACGACGTCTGGCATCTTGCCTCGCTCATGAACGACAACACCAAGCGTTGCAAGGTGATCCTCGTCGAAAATAACACCCTTGTTGCCAGTGTCTCCGATATAGATAAGACGTGCCCCAGGTACAAAACGGGGGGCGAACTGCTCGACAATGTCCCTGATCAGTTCGCTATGAGATCCAGGTGACAGCCTCAGTGTCTCCCCTTTGGGAAGGACACAGGGCACCATGTTCATCTCCCGTTCCCATTTGTATTTCTCTGCCAAGGTGACCGATTTCGCCAAGTAGGTGGCGAGAGTATTGTCCCACGCGGCAGTCCTATAACTTTCCAGCATGATCTTTGCGTCTGGAGCAATCTGGTAACACCACTTTGGGCTGTTCGGAGCGCGACCGGGTTCGTCAGGATTTTGGAGAGCAAGACCACCCGCCACAAACTGGTGCATCGTTTCCTTGCGGAAAGACTCACGCGAATTCTCGGCGTAAGGCTTGCCGTAATCGTTGCGACAAAAATCCAGGATCGCCCGAATGCCGAGTTTCGGATCAGAAAGTTTTTGCCACGAACCGTCCTCGCGAAGTTGGATCAAGGCAAGCAGCGAAAGAGCCGATCGCTCGTTCTGTTGTGCCCTTGGAAACCCAAGGGCTGCGATGATTTCCAGGGCTTCATCTATTTTGCTGTGCACGAACCGCTTCCTCCACCATATCGTCTATTTCCTCCTGGGACGGAAGAACTGTACCGATGCGCTTACCCCATTTCACCAGGGTATCCATGTCGGGATAACGAAGCACCCGTAAGTCGCCCGCGTTGACCTGAGTGTGTCCGCTGAAACGCCGTAGCCACTTGTCTGCCAATGTTGACCCGAGGTAGACCGTGAGACCCCGGGCTACATCTGGACGCAACCCCTGCCGCCCCTCGTGAAGAACATTCAAGTGGTTCTCGAAGCCGATCTTGCCCCCGTGACATGGTACCCTGTTGGGATCAAACACAGCAGGAACAATCCGGCGCTTTTCCTCCTTCGAGGAAAGTCTGCGGACGACAGCATAGTGTCCTGCTGGCATTAACCACTTGGCCGTTTCGGCGTTATCCTCAATGGCGTTGGCCTTCTTGGATTCCACTTTCGGGTGTTCCACAAATCCTCTAAAAAAGTGAAGCGGATAAACAAGTGGGACACAACCTGCGCCAACGCATTTTCGTAAATGGTCTTTCAGCCTGAAATCGACAACTGGGCCAGTGGCTACGCCAATGCCGAGATCCTCCAGCGTGCGCGTAAAAGCCGCCATTTGCGGCACCATCTCCTCGTTGCTCTCGTCGGTTACAAGATGGAAGATCGCTTCGGAGTCTCCGGGCATGACGACCTCGGAAAAGTCCGTCGTCCACTTCTTGACGTCAGAAAACGATGCATCGGTACTGGTCGAGATGATCACCGGACATTGGATAGCACCCTTGATGATGTGAAAAATAATATTTTCTTGCAGTACATCATCGCCCCGAAAGGCTTGGTCTCTGGCATCGAACACATGAACGCGGCATAACGCGGCGTGCTTGAGCAAAAGTTGACGGAAAGGCCTGAAATAAGGCCCGTTGCAGAAACTGCGCGGGGTAATGGCAACCATTTCCCCGCCGTTCTCCAACAAGAGCAGGGAAAGTGCCACAAAAGCTGAATAAAGATTTCCGGTCTCAATGCCCGCCATCCGCAAAAACTGCCTATGGGCAGAAGCCGAATTGATCTTTTTGTATGGCGGATTGAGGATAGCGTGCGTGAAGGTTGGAACTTTGCAGCTTAAGATGACACGGCTTGCAGCATCAATGAAATCTCCATGTTCGATTCTGTGGTCAAAATGGACTCCGTGATATCTGCTTTTGGCCGCGATAGCGTCAAGCCTTTCCGCCAGGGAGCAGAGCATTCCAGCGTCGATCTCCCAAGCTGTTGCCTGGATAGATGCCGCTCCGTCCTTTATGGACTTTACAGCAAATGCCGACGTCAAAGATCCGATACCAGCACCCGCGTCTAACAGGCTTACGTCACGCCCCGCAGTATTCGAAAACATTGATGCCATGAAATCGGCAATCCTTGGCGGTGTCATAAACTGACCGAGTTCAGACCTTTTCTCGGCAGAAGCAGTATTGATGATTGCTTTCTTGCGCCTACCTGTTTGAGTGGCCTGCGATGTTATGGCGTGTTCCATGGTCTCAATATTTCCTGTTCTGTTTTTGGCATCTTCTTTCCATGAGCATATTCCAAACATCCTACCTGTCAAGAGAGTGAAATATCAGTAGACACTGTTCTTTGCTGAAATATCAACTGAAATTGTGTCCCTGATTTTATCGAAACTACCAGGAGTGAGCCGTGAGCATTTTGCCGGAGAGAGAAGCAAAAAGGCAAGCACGACGTTCGTGGGTCACCGCCACCGGCGGTGAAGTATTTTTCCTGTCCAACGGACAACACGACAACCCACAAGCCCCCTGCCACTGGAACGATCACGGAGTCTTCGTTCTCCCTGGCAAGGCCATTCCGTACCCCATTTTCCTTCCCCCTCGGCGACCGTGACGAATGTCGAAACAGTACGGATCGCCATAACAGGTCAACGCTTTGTTTTAACTGGTCTTTGTAGAGGTACGGAATATCCGTACTTCCCGCCTCGAAGTCAACAGGTTGGGGAGAATACGGCGGCAGAGAGAAGAGAAAGGGCAATTCCTGGGGAGGGAGATACGGTCCAGGTTCGGACACCCCAGAAACGCGCCCCGGCTAACCATTGGAAACATTGGGGTTTTCAGAAACGCCACGACCGCCCTGGGAGGCGGTCGCGTTGTGGAGAAAACCCTGTAAAATCAAAATGGTGGAGGTGGCGGGAGTCGAACCCGCGTCCGCAATATGTAGTTGGCCAGGAGGAATCACGACCATTTCGCCGGTGCTGTTCTCCGTCGCCATTGCAGACCGGCAGGCGGCGGAACCTCCGTTACCTCGGAAGAACTGGGTGGCCCTTTATTTCAACCGGCATCCACCGTTCCGGCCTGACCC
>JADGCJ010000221.1 GCA_015229045.1 Magnetococcales bacterium | reverse complement strand
GGGGGCAGGCGGAGCCTCCCCCTTGGATCCCCCAACCACTTTTAATAATAAAAAAACTTTATCGGGGCTTCGCCCCTCAGTTATTTTTCACAGCCCAGCAACAACCACTCAAGCACAGCCTTCTGCACATGCAAACGATTCTCCGCCTCATCCCAAACCACCGACTGCGGCCCATCCAACACCGCATCAGTCACCTCCTCACCCCTGTGCGCCGGCAAACAGTGCATGAACAAAGCCTCCGCATGCGCCATCGCCATGAGCCGACCATCCACCTGATAGCCGATAAAAGAACGTAACCGCCGATGATGCTCCTCCTCCTGACCCATGGAGGTCCAGGTATCGGTCACAATCAGGTCAGCCCCGGCCACCGCCACCGCCGGTTGACGCTGCAAAGTCACCGAGGCATCCGTCGCCCCCTGAAGCGCCGTCATAGCCGTTGCCAAAACGACAGGATCAGGCTCATAACCCGCCGGACAGGCCAACACCAGATGGAAACGCACAAGCGGTACCGCCTGAATCCAGGTATTGGCCATGTTGTTGCCATCGCCGATCCACGCCACCCGCCGTCCGGCCAACGAACCCCGCTTCTCCTGATAAGTGAAAATATCCGCCAACACCTGACAGGGATGAAAAGCATCGGAGAGGCCATTGATCACCGGCACCGTGGCATACCTGGCCATGGTCTCGACGTTGCCATGAGCAAAAGTGCGAATCATCAGACCATCCACGTATCGGGAGAGAACCCGGGCACTGTCGGCCATGCTCTCCCCGCGTCCCATCTGCGTATCCTTGGAAGGCAGAAACAACGCATGCCCACCCAACTGAAACATGCCCGCCTCGAAGGAGACCCGCGTCCGGGTGGAGGCCTTCTCAAAAATCATGCCCAGAGTACGCCCCATCAGGGAGTGCGTCCTGACACCAGTCCGGTGCGCCCGTTTGAGCACGGTCGCCCGCTCGAACAGTCGGTGCATCTCTTCCCGACCGATGTCGTCCAGGGTCAACAGATCCTTTTTGGATTTTTCCATGGTGATCGCACCCATAGTTGCCATCAGAACAGATCCATCAAGACACTGTCGAGGATCGTCACGCCTTCATCGATCTCTTCTTTGCTCACCACCAGGGGCGGCAGGAGGCGCAAGGTCGTCCCTTGTACGCAATTGACAAGCAATCCCCGGGAAAGGGAGATCGACGCCACATCCTCCGCCGAGGCGTTGAGTTCGATGGCAACCATCAGGCCACGTCCCCGTACATCCTTGACCATGCGATGGCTTTTTTGCAACCCCTGCAGACGTTCCAGGAGATACTCCCCTTTTCCAACGACCTGGGAAACCACCCCGCTCTCTCCTTCCAGTTCATCCAGGGTGGCAAGGGCAGCGGCGCACACCAACGGATTGCCCCCGGACGTGGAACCATGCGTCCCGGGAGAGAACGTGGCCGCCACCCGTTCGGTGGCCAGACAAACCCCCAACGGCAACCCGGAAGCCAGTCCCTTGGAGGCCGTCATGATGTCCGGTGTCATTGAACTCCACTGGTGGCACCACAGGCGTCCGGTCCGACCGGCTCCTGACTGCACTTCGTCTATGACCAACAGGATGCCATGGCGATCGGCAAGCTGCCGCAACCCGTCCAGGTAGTTCGGACCGGGAATGCGCACCCCCGCCTCTCCCTGGATTGCCTCCACCATGATGCCCGCCGTGTAGGAGCTGATCAGTCGCTCCATGCCGGGCAGATCATCATAAGGGGCGTAGCGAAACCCTGGCGGCAGAGGATCGTAGCCACGTTGTACCTTGTCCTGAGCCGAGGCCGTCAGGGTTGCCAGGGTTCGCCCGTGAAACCCTTCCGTCGCCGTGATGATCTCGAACCGTCCGGGCTGTCCATGATCCTTCATGTACTTCCGGACCAGTTTGATGGCTGCCTCGTTGGCTTCCGCGCCACTGTTGCAAAAAAATGCACGATCGGCAAAACAGCCTGCGACCAGACGATCCGCCAACATCTCCTGCTGGGGCACACGGTAGAGGTTCGAGGTGTGGATCAGGCGTTCCGCCTGCTCCTGGACTGCCGCCACCACCCGGGGTGGCGAGTGGCCGAGAATGTTAACCCCGATGCCACTCAAAAAGTCCAGATAGGGGCGATCCTGGTCGTCCCATACCCGACATCCGCGCCCCCGCACGAATGCGACTGGATAACGCCCATAGTTGGACATCAACCCGCTGCCTGCTCCACGCATGGATCCTCCCCGATGAAACCCTGCAAGTCATCCACCCAGATTGACCCTTCACTCTTTCAGTCCCGGCCACTTCACGCCAAACGGAAAGACCCGGTCAACGACCGGGTCTTTACCACGATGCACGAAAGACTTCCTGTTCGATGGCTTCCCGCTCAAATGAACAGGGTGATATCGGCGCCCTGGGCAATTTCAAAAAAGCGTGCCGCCCCGGCGAATTCCAGGCCATCGATCAACTCTTCGTGCTTGAAGTCGAACAGATCGACCGTCATCTGGCAGGCGATCATCTTGACATCCGACTCGATGGCCATTTCCAGCAGTTCGTCGATGGAGGCCACCCCTTTGCCCTTCATCTTTTGTTTCATCATGGTGGTAGCCATGGCCTCCATGCCGGGCAGAATTTGCACCAGCAGGGGCATATCCACCGGCATGGGCATGGCCGGATTTCCCAGGGGAGATATTTTCAGATTCCGATTTTTTTTCAGCACCTGCAGACCATAGAAGGTCCAGAAGATATAGACCTCATAGTCCAGGGCAGCTGCCGTGGTGGCCAGAATGAGCGGGGGATAGGCAAAATCCAGGGTTCCTTTGGTGGCGATGATTGCCAGTCTTTTCGTCTCGGCCATTCCCGGTCTCCTCAACACTTCTCGATTTCGTAGTGGTAGACACCACCCGCTTCGGAGGCCTTGACCATTTTGTTGCCAGTCTGGCTGCAAAAGGACTCGAAATCCTTGGCGGACCCAGGATCCGTTGCTTCAATAGCCAAAACTTGGCCTGCTTTCATATCTTTCAGGGCTTTTTTGGCCCGCAGAATAGGTAGAGGGCAGTTCAATCCTTTGGCATCAAGAGTTTTGTCAGCCATTTTTCTTCAACCTCCTGTTCATGGTTGTCAGGGAAATTCCCACCTCTGTTCATCCTGAAGAGCTTTTCCGCCAGTTGCAAATATTTTTTTAATTTCGGCGACAAATTGTGTATCGTCGCAGGGTGGTCAGGCCCTCTCTTGAGTTTTGCAACGATTGCAACAACCGTGGATACGCATATGATTCTGTTTCTCTCCAGTCTGGTGTTTTTGTCTGTCATTCTCTGGATTCTGGTCAGGCTGCGCCGGATCCGCGAGCAGGCCAAGGCACAGGTTCTGCCCAGCGACCAGGCAACCTTGCTGCTCGGATTGTTTTACATTATTTCGGACGCCTGTCTGCGCCACCACCGCGCCAAGGGGCGTTATCCATCGATCATCACCGGCGCACCGGATGGTCTGGTCGAACAAGGGTACCTCAAGGACGTGGAGCTGGCCAGAATGACCCAGGCCGTTCCCTTGTTCACCATCGTCGCTACCGAACGGGGGTATGGTGTCTGTCTGCCCAACTCCACCGGGCCCTTGACTCAGGAGATCCTGGATCGCGCCAAAATGACCGGCAACAACGTGGTCTTCATGGATTGGAACAAGATCAGCCTCGTACCCCTGGACCCCCCCATACGCAGCGATTTCATCAACCTGACCTTGCCACTGCCCATCGCGCCGCCCAAATTGTGATGGGTCGTCGTCAACGTGCCGTGGCGGTATTGGCGCCGACATCCACTTCGGCCTGTTTGCGAATCGCCTTTTCAATCTGGCGGCTCAGGGCGACATCGGCCTGCCGGTCGGTCCACATGCCGTTGGCCAGGGTCTGTTTCATGACCCGTACATCCACGGCCCCGTAGGGTTTGACACCAGACACGCGTATGTTGAGGCGGTAACGGGCGCCAGGATCGGTGGGATCCACTTTCCAGTCGGTGGAGATGAATCCCCCTTCCCGACTGGCAACGATCACCGGCAGATCCATCACCACGGAGAGGGCGCCACCGAACAGTTTCCCGGCCCGTACATCCTCTTCGCTGGTCTTGGACCCACCACCAAAGATGCCTTCACCACCACCTATGGACAGAAGACCCGGTTCACCGGCATCGCGCATGGAGCCCCATTGTCCCTCCCGCTTTCCGTCCTTCTCGATCTGGGACTGTCCCGAGCCCATGACACTCCCGTAATCATCCACCTTGTTGCGGCTGCCCCACATCTTTTCCGAGCAGCCCGACAGAACCACCATGGACAACAGAACGATACCCGGCATCGACCGCTGCATTTTCATCTCTCCCCGGCTCCTTATCTCGTCAATGAGGGCATATCCTGCATCCTCTGTCAAAACCCGGCGACACCCTGCCTGTTCATAAAACCGGGTGTATGGTACGGCAATCGAGCGGCGTGAGAACAGGACCATTTTTGACCTGTCCCTTTTTTGCCGTCAGAGGTAGAAGGGGAGGCACACTTTCATGAGTCGCCGCAGCAACAGCGATTGCATGTCCTGGCGGCCATCGACAATCAGGAGAACAAAGACGTTTTTCTCCACGATCCGTTCAATGATGCGACAGGGTTTGAACGCACCGAGAATCGGGGTCCAGGGGGCTGGCGACCGGACAGGTCCAGGACAGAGTCCTGGTGG
>JADGCJ010000220.1 GCA_015229045.1 Magnetococcales bacterium | reverse complement strand
CCTCCCTCCCTCCCTCCCTCCCTCTCTCAACCTCCACCTTTGCAATAAACCTCAACCTGTTGTTCAGCCATGATCAGCATCTCCGGTCCGGCCGACAACCAGACAAGACCCGGCTCGCGCCGCAGCCAGGTCAATTGTCGCTTGGCATAACGCCGACTCTCCTGCTTGCCCAGTTCCACGGCTGATGCGAGAGAGATCTCACCGTCAAGATGACGCAACAGCTGCCGATAACCTACGGCCTTCATGGCGGGCAGGTTCCGGTCAAACCCCTGGCGTCGCAAAGAGGCCACCTCCTGCAAAAACCCCTGCTGCAACATGAGGTCGAAACGCTGTTCGATGCGAGCATACAACGCATCGCGCGGCCAGGCGACGGCCAATTTCAAGACGGGGGCAGCAATGGGGACGTGGGGTTGTTGCTGCCAGTAGGTGAGCGGATGCCCTGTACCCTCCCACACGGCCAGTCCGCGCACGATGCGTTGCGCATCGCCGACCGAAAGTCGACTGGCCAGAAGCGGATCCACCTGTGCCAGACGGGTGTGCAGGCTGGCCCACCCCTCCCGTTCGCCCCTCTCCCGCCACTGGCGAACAATCTGATCCGCCACCTCCGGCACCGGAGCCAGACCCCGTTCCACAGCCCGAAAATAAAGACCACTGCCACCGACAAAGAGCGGAATTCGCTGGCGATCATGGCAGGCATCGATCACGGCCAGGGCCTGCCGCCTGTACTGCCCCACAGAAAAAAGCACGTCGGGCATGACCAGATCCAGCAGGTGGTGGGGAATCTTTTTTTGCTCGTCCGCCGAGGGCTTGGCTGTACCAATATTCATTCCCCGGTAGACCTGGACCGAATCGGCGTTTACGATCTCCAGGGGAAATTGTCTGGCCAGGTGCATGGCCAGTGCAGATTTGCCCGATGCCGTTGGCCCCATCAAAAACACCATGGGCCGGAATGCCTCTATGCCAGGGAGAGATGTCATGCTGCTCGATCAACGTATCGCTTTGGTAACCGGCGCCGGGTCCGGAATTGGTCAGGCAGTGGCCGAGGCTTATGCAGCGGAGGGAGCCATTGTTCTGCTCCTCGGGCGCACCCGGAAAACTCTGGAAGAGACCTATGATCGCATTCTCCAGCGGGGAAACCAAGCCGTCATCGTCCCGCTGGACCTGGAAAAGGAGCTGCATCGGGTGGCGGATCTGGTTCGGGAAGTCCATACCCGATTTGGTCGTTTGGACGTTCTGGTCAATGGTGCGGCGCAACTGGGAGCCATGACTCCGCTGGCCGCCTACGAGCCTCCCCTGTGGGAGACCGTTTTCCGCGTCAATGTCACGGCCCCCTTTTTCCTGATTCGGGAGCTTTTGCCCTTGTTGCGCCAGGCTCCCGCCGCCGCCGTGATCAATGTCACCTCGGGTGTGGGGCATCAAGGGCGGGCCTATTGGGGTGCTTATGCAGCCTCCAAGGCTGCCCTGGTCAATCTGACCGAAACCTGGGGTGAGGAGTTGGCGCAGTCGACGGTGCGCATCAACGCCGTCGATCCCGGTCCCACCGCAACCGCCATGCGTGCCCGTGCCTATCCGGGCGAGGATGCCACCCGACTTCCCTCTCCCGCCGATATTGTGCCGGTTTTTCTGTATCTGGTCTCTCGTGACAGTGTTCATCTCCGGGGTCAGCATCTGCACGCCCGGGAGTGGATGCACTGGCGTCCCGGCTCTCCGGCTTGACATTCATTCCGGCCATGGGCACCTGAAATCAATCCCTGAATCGTCAGTCTCCTTTTGTCACCAATCTGTCATCGTGTTGTCACCGGGTTTGCGACATGACTGTATCCTCTTTTCGTAGCCAGAAGAGAATATGTCCTGTTTTTTTCCATTGTATTTCCACAAGATGACGCTTGCATGCCCGGGGATTTCCCGTTGCTGGCAGGGGAGTGGTTTTTCTGGCTTGCATCTTGCTTTTTTTGACTCGGAGAGGTGATCCTGTCCCGGTCGAGGAGGATGTTTTTCCCAAAGGTTTTCTGTCTTTTCATGGGGGATTGCTTGGCGACCGGAAGAGCTTGATCAGGAGGTTGGCACCGCACGTCGAGGCAATGACAAAGGAGGGGGTTTTTCCTGAGCGGCTTTGCGCTGACTGATGTCATAGGATTTATTGATTTTTTGATTATTATTACAATACTCATCATTCTCGCAGGTCAATGGTGAAGGGTTTCTTATGCCAAGCCGAGTCAATGCCAACAGGATCAACCGACGTCAAAGAAAGTATCGCTCGAACGAGTTTCCCAAAGCACGCCGCTACGTCTCTTTTCTGATGGTTCTTGGGTTGCTGGCCGGGTGTTCGTTTCTGGGGCATCACCAGGGTGATGTCGACGCCAGTTTGCCCAGGGAGTATAATTTTTCCCTGGCCGTGCTCCCGTTTGAGAACTTCAGCAACAATCCTGGTGTCGGTCACTCTGTCTCTCAGCTGGTGGCCAGTGAATTGACCAACCGCAAGGTGTTTCGGATCCAGGATGAGGGCGAGACACGACGCATTCTGGTAGAGAGCAAGGTTGACCTCGACCGACTCGATGACATTTCTTTGGCGCGCAATTTTGCCGAGTTGCTGGGTGTGGATGCGGTGATGCTTGGCAGTGTGCCGGAATTCTCCTATCAGCACGGTTTGCAGGAAAAACCGACCGTGGGGCTTGATGTCCAGTTGATCCGTGCCCGCGATGGTCTGGTCCTGTGGCACGACAGTCAGGCCTTGACGGGATCGGGGTACTGGCAAAGACAGAGCGCCGTCTACGTCGCCGAGGATGCCGTGACACGATTGGTTGACAATCTGGTGCAGGCTGTACAGCCGGATTGGTTGCCATCCCATGGCATTGCCCAAAAAGCCAGGATCAGATCGGGCTTTTTGTTCAAGGGGTGAAAGTCGGCGCTTGCGAACCTTTTCGGCATACGTTTTTTTGCATGCGTCCTGACGTCTTGGAAAATAGAAAATCATGGTTTTCAAAGATCATTTTGCGACTGTTGCCGGGCATTATGCCCTCAACCGCCCAGTCTATCCCCCGTCCCTGTTCGATTGGCTTGCCGGACAGTGCGCAATGCGCGATCTGGCCTGGGATTGTGGCGCCGGCAATGGCCAGGCGTCCGTGGAATTGGGCAGGCTTTTCAAGCGTGTCATGGCAACGGATCCCAGCGAGGCGCAAATTGCCCAGGCCGTGGCACACCCCCGTGTCGAGTATAGCGTTGCCTCTGCCGAAAACAGCGGGCTTGGCCGCCACTCCGTCGATCTCATCGTTGTGGCTCAGGCCCTGCATTGGTTCGAGCTTGACCCGTTTTACCAGGAAGCCAAACGCATTTTGCGGCAGACAGGAGTCATTGCAGCCTGGAGTTATGGCACACTGGAAGTCGAAGGCAGCACGGTCAATACCCTTGTCCAACGCTTCTATCACGACGAGGTTGGACCTTTTTGGCTTCCGGAACGACGCCACGTCGAAAACGGCTATCGTGAACTCCCCTTTCCGTTTCACCCCGTCGCCACGCCCCCCTTTGCCATGCGTGTACACTGGAGCCTGACGCAGTTGCTGGGATACTTTCGGAGTTGGTCGGCCACGTCCCGTTTTATGAAGGTGAAGGGTTACGATCCCGTCGACCTGCTGGAGTCCCCCTTGCGCAGTTGCTGGGGCCAGACGGAGCTGCCACGGATGGTCACGTGGCCGCTGTCCATTCTTGTTGGCAGGCCTGATCAAACCTGATACCAATCCCGGATCAAGCGTCTGCTTCGTTGACTGCCTCACTCGCTTCTCGCCGTACCCAACACCAACACGTACTGTCCCGTCGCTCATGCGTTGTCGCCTCGCATCCATTTTGATCTGGAATTGGAATGAGACGTCAATATTCAACGGGTCGATTGCATGCAGCCAAAGGCAGCGCAGGCGGCTGAATTCCGACTACCAAAGGGGGGCGACCTGTCGCAATTGATGCCGTCGCAGGCGCCAGTCGGGGATGTATTGCTCCACCAGTGACCAGAAAGCGGGAGAGTGGTTCATGTGCTGACGATGACACAATTCATGAATCAGGACATAATCCACCACCTTTTCCGGCAACCACATGAGCCGCCAGTTGAGGTTCACCCTTCCTTGGGCGGAACAGCTGCCCCAGCGGGTGCGTGGTCCGCGAATGCTGACGCTGGCAACCTGGAGATTCAGGATCGCGGCCCAGTGCGCAAGACGTGGCAGCAGATGGTGGCGGGCACGCTGGCGATACCACTGTTCCAGGGCTGCTTCGAGCTGCTCTGGATCGGCAGACAGGGCCAGGGGTGCCCAGATTTCGCCGCCCACCTGACGCACCCGGGCCGGATGGATGCGGCGCAAACACAACCGCAAGCGTCGATCCAGAAGGGGTAGCATGGCCCCGTCCAGAAGGTGTGAACGTTGGCGGCGGCGATGGTTGACTGCATCGAGTTGCGCCATGATCCAGGCTCCCTGTTCGGCGAGGAAAGCCTCGGCGGTGGTAACAGCCATGTGTCCAGGCAGACGCAGCTCCACCTCCCCCTTGTGGGTGATGGCCACGGTCAAGCGCTGCCGCCGCTTCGATCGTCGCAACAAATAGGCAATTTCCTGTCCGTTCCAGCAAATGTGCCCCATGCAGATCGGTTCCCCGGAATAAAAAATAATCGGTAACTATTCAGCACCCGGCAACGAATCGGGGTCCAGGGGGCTGGCGACCGGACA
>JADGCJ010000021.1 GCA_015229045.1 Magnetococcales bacterium | reverse complement strand
GCCGTGGCACATCTGATGCCGTTTAGGAGCGGGGCGGACCATACCATTACCAGGAAGGGCACAGCCCTTCCTGGACCATCCCAGTCTTTCAACAGTTAAAAAACTGCGCATCTCAAAATTTGGTATGAACGGCCAGGGCCGGGGGATCAGGGCGGGGGTGCTTCCGGGTCGGCGATGAGTACCTGGTTGCGACCCGAGCGTTTGGCACGATAGAGGGCGGCATCGGCCCTTTCGAGGACCGCTTCCAGGCTCTCCTTGGGGATGCGCGACGCCACTCCGGCGCTGACGGTGAATTTGCGTTCCGCCAACACCCCGGGGAGCGTCAGTTTTTCGACCGTCATCCGGATGCGGTCGGTCACTTCAAAGGCCTCCTTCATTTTGGCCCCGACCAGGAGCAGCACAAACTCCTCGCCGCCCAGACGCACGGGGATATCGGCGGTGCGTGTCTCTTCGAGCAGGATGCCACCCATGGCGCGCAGGACATCATCACCCGCGCCATGGCCATAGGTGTCGTTGACGCTCTTGAAGTGATCCAGATCGAACATGGCGACAGCCAGGGTGGTGTTCGGGTCGCGATCTTGCACCTCGAACAGTCGATGGGCCGCCTCGCGCAGATAGAAGCGCGTGTAGAGGTGGGTGAGGGGATCGCGGATGGATTTTTCGTAGTAGCGTTGGCGCTCCTCTTCCAGCTCGTAGTGCATGATTTCGCGCATGCTGGCCACGCTCAAGGCCTCGCCCATGCGATTGACGATCTGCCCCTCCTCCGGTGAGAGGACAACCGCTCCGTTCAGGCGAAAGACGGCCAATCCGCGCACCTTGCCGCTCTCGGCATCGCGCAGATGGAGGACCAGGGCTGGTTGCCCACCCTGTTCGAGAATGCAGAGATAAAAACCGCGCACGGACCAGTCAACCGCACTCTCCTCTTCGTAAAAAAGCGCCTCGACCTCTTTGGGTGGGGATTCGACACGGCGGCGATAGTGATATTCAGGTGACCAGAGCAGAAATCTGTGGCTGTCCAGGATCCAATGGATATCCAATCGCTCCAGGGGGAGCATTTGCCCGGCCAGATGGGCCAGGGCTTCCAGGATGGAACGGAACTCTTTGGCAAAAACGAGGTCTTTGAAGAATTGGCGCAGAAGGAGGTTGAGTTTGGACAGGCGTATGATGTCCGTATTGCTTTGTGCCAGCGAAAAGAGACCGCAATCCAGCTCTTTCAAATGGTCAATCATGAAGCGGACCAGATGGTGTGGAATGATCGATCCATGCTGGGGAGCGATCATGCGGATGGGCAGCGGCGACAGTTTGGTCAGGCCATCGAACAGAATGGTCTGCGATGGCATGTAATGCTCGTGAAACGGGCGCATGGCATGGAAGTAGGATTCATCCTTGGCGAACAGTTGCCATTCGTCAGTGAAGCCGCCGAACAAATCGCTGGAAAAGAGAATACCGCTCTGTTGATCGAAGGTGCAAAAGGCCCCGGGAAAATGCAGATAGGGTGTAAAGACGAAAGTGACAGCGCGCCCCCGGTTGTTCAGCTGCCAGCCGATTTTTTCGATGCACTGGAAGGGGAGTTTGACATCATAGTGTTTGAGCAGCGCAATGGCGCGCCAATGGGTCAGGATGGCGGCATCGGGTCGGGTGATCAGGCGGTCGAGGGCTGGCAGACAGGCGGTGATGTCGGGATCCTGGTGCTGGCAAATGATCCAGCGTATCCGGGAAAGAGGCATGATCTCCGTCACTTTGCGTATCATTTCGCTGAAGGTGATCATGGAACCCGGATCGATCAGAATGGAGTCATCACCATGATCGATCAGGTAGGTATGGCATTGAAAAGAGTCTTCCCGCAACGGGGTGCCTACCCACCAAATGTTGTCACCAAGGGAGATGGGGTGGTTCCAGTCAGGGGATGGTGCCTCGGCCATGTCGACTCCCGTCTTTGTATCCATACTCTTTCAAACAACCCCCTCCCGAAGTATACCCATAAATTGATTGCAAGCCACAGTCCATTTATGGGGACCAGGGAATACATGAAGCCGTGACAGGGCAGGGGAGGTTGTTTGCGTATTTCCAGGGGAAAAAGACGGGGTTGTCGTATAGAATGGCCCCGAGGAGTTGTCGTCCAACGTTTTTGATTGATTCTGAATAATCCATATATTCTGAAATACTTTGGGAGATGACAGCGCAATGATGCCGAAATTTATCGAGGCAGGTGTTGACAAAACCTTGGCTCTTTCGGGGGGCTACGATCCGGCGTTGGTGATTTTGTCTTTGCTCGCTGCTTATTTGGGTGCTTTTTCCGGGTTGGCCGTCACCCAATATTTGCGCCAGGAGGGTGTGACGCGCAGGGGTTTCTGGCTGGCTTTTGCTGCCCTGGCCCTGGGGAGCGGTGTTTTTGCCATGCACTTCATTGGCATGCTCGCGTTCAAGCTCCCCATCGCCGTCCAGTTCAACCTCGATCTGACGCTTTTTTCTGCCCTGCCGGCCATTCTGTCTGCGGCCTGGATGCTCCATCTGGCAGGGCGCAGTCAGACAGGATCCTTGCGCTTGTGGATGGGGGGCACGATCGGCGGGGCAGGCATTGGTGTCATGCACTATTCCGGCATGATGGCCATGCACCTGGACGCGCAAATGTTGTTCGATCCTGTTTTGTTCGTGGTTTCCATCGTTGTGGCGGTGGGGCTGGCGGTTTTGGCCATTCATGCCCGGCAGTTGTCCCTTGTTCTGGGCTGGAATCCGGACTCCAGACTGGGTCGTCAGATCAGTCCCCTGATCATGGCCATGGCCATCTCCGGGATGCACTATACGGCCATGGCGGCAACGGGATTTTTTCCTGGACCCTCTTGTTACACCCAGGCCGATGTGGTCATTGACCCGGTCGTTGTGGGTATGGGGGTGGCCATCATTTTCTTTGTCCTCATTGTCTCCACCCTTTTGGCTGCCAACCTGGGTGATGGAAAGTCTGAGTTTGAAAAAAGGGTGCAGCTTTTGCGCTGCGTCTTTCACAAGGAGGAGAGAGCTGTTTTTTTCAAGGTATTGGCCATTGTCCTGGGTTTGGTTCTGGGAACTGCCTGGATCGTTACCTATATCCACGATGTGACGGAACAAATATCCGGCAAGTTTGCCAAAGAGCTGACCATGGACCGGGTCGTCAAGGATGCCGGCCACGATTTCGAGACCATCCTTTTCGATCTGAATTTACTGGTTGACAGTGGACGCATGGCTGAGTTTTTGCGCAAGGGGAGCCATGAAGCCAGGGAGCGTTTGGTGCATCAGTTCGAGTTCATGGCACGGGAGCGTCGGGTTTACCAGCGGATTCGTTTCATCGATGATCAGGGCATGGAAAACATGCGGATCAGCATGGCGCCCGATGCCCAGACCGTCGTTCCCGATGCGCAACTGCACAATGTATCGGACACGAACTATTTCAAGGGGGCTTTCTCTCTTTCCAAGGGTGAATTTTATGTTTCCCGTTTTGATCTGAGCGTGGAACAAGGGCGGATCGAGGAGCCTTACAGGCCGGTCATTCGTTTTGCCGCTCCGGTTTTTGATGGCACAGACAGGAAGCGTGGCATCATTGTTCTTGACTTTTTGGGTGCCATCGTTCTGGGTCACCTGCGCAGCCTTGTCAAAGAGTCTGACCAGAGTGTCTACCTCATCGACCAGGAGGGGTATTATCTGCTCTCTCCGCATGCCGAGGATGACTGGGGGTTCATGTTTCACAAGTCGGTGACTTTTTCCACACACTTTCCCAGGGTGTGGAAATACTTGAAGAGTCAGAGCATGGGTCTGTTTTCGACCGACCAGGGACAGTTTTTCTTTCAATCCCTGACCTCTTCGTTGCGGGACGACTTGAAACCAAAATTTGCGAAAAACGCCCAGGAGTGGAAAATCGTTGTCCATGTCAGGCCTGCGGGGTGGTCCTGGAAAAAATTTCAGGATCATCCTGTGGGGATGGTTGTTTTGCTCTGCTGCATCGTGCTGGGTTTTTTCATGGCCTGGATGGTCACCCTGTTCATCGTTGTGCGGCGCATGTCCGCACAGGCGGAGGCGGCGGCCCTGCGGGAACTTGAATTTCAGAAGCTGGCTCTCGATGAGCATGCCATCGTTTCGGCCACCGATGTCAGGGGCAACATCACCTATGTCAACGACAAGTTTGTCGCCATCAGCGGTTATACGCGCGAAGAGCTGATCGGGCGCAACCATCGCCTTGTCAAGTCGGGCGAACACTCCAAGGAGTTTTATCGAAACCTGTGGAAGAGCATCGCCAACGGTCAGCCCTGGCATGGCGAGGTCAAAAATCTGGATCGGGATGGCAAGGCCTACTGGGTACGGGCCACCATTGTGCCTTTCCTGGATGACAGAAAAAAGCCCTTCAAATATGTCTCCATTCGTACCGATGTGACGGCCATGAAGGCGCTGGAGGCCAGTTTGATCGAGGCCAAGGAGGGGGCAGAGGCGGCGGCGCGGGCAAAAAGCGATTTTCTTGCCAATATGAGCCATGAAATTCGTACCCCGATGAATGCCATCATCGGTCTGAGCCATCTTTGTCTGCAAACCCGCCTGACCGTGCGGCAGAAGGATTACATTCGCAAGGTCCACAGTTCAGCCACCTCATTGTTGAGAATTATCAATGATATCCTCGATTTTTCCAAGATCGAGGCGGGCCGTCTGGACATGGAGGCCATCGACTTTACCCTGGAGGAGGTTTTGGGAAGCCTGGCAACCATGATTGCCATCAAGGCCCAGGAGAAAAATCTGGAATTTCTGGTGAACACCACCCCGGATATTCCACCCAGCCTGGTGGGCGATCCTTTGCGACTGGGGCAGATTTTGATCAACCTCACCAACAATGCCATCAAGTTTACCGAGTCGGGCGAAGTCGCCGTTGTGACGGAGGTTCTCGACAGATCCGAGGCCTCTGTGCGGCTCCGGTTCACGGTCCGGGACACGGGTATCGGCATGACCCCGGCCCAGATGGAGGGATTGTTCCAGGCCTTCAGCCAGGCGGACACCTCGGTGACGCGAAAATATGGGGGTACCGGACTGGGTTTGACCATTTCAAAACGTTTGATCGAGATGATGGGGGGAGAGATCCGGGTCGAAAGCACTCCCGGAGAGGGGTCGCGATTCATTTTCGATGTGCGCCTGGGTATTTCCAACCGGGTCGTGGAAAAAACCCTGATGCCGTCGACCGATCTGCGGGGCATGAAGGTGCTGGTCGTGGATGATAATGAGAGTGCCCGTAACGTGACCGCTGATTATTTGCAATCGTTCACCTTCAAGGTGACCAGGGCCCAGGACGGCAGAGAAGCCATGAATGTGGTGCAGGAAGCGGACATGTCGGGTCTCCCCTTTGACCTGGTGATCATGGATTACATGATGCCGGAGGTGGATGGCATCGCCGCTGCCGCCAAAATACGCCACGAACTGGATTTGAGCCGCCTGCCGGTCATCATCATGGCCACCGCCTACGGGGATGAGAGTGTGGTCAAACGGGCGACCCAGGAAGCCCAGGTGGATGGATTTCTGGTCAAACCTGTCAGCCAAAGCGTGTTGTTCGAGTCGATCATGGATGCGTTCGGTCACGCCAGGCCGGACGCCAAACGGGTGGGTATTGCCTACGACGGCGAACGCAACTTTATGGCCCTCCTCTCTGGCGCACGAATTTTATTGGTCGAGGATAACGAAATCAATCAACAGGTTGCCCGTGAGTTGCTGGAACAGGCCAATATCACCGTCATCCTGGCCGAAAATGGCAGGCAGGCCCTGGATCTGATCGCCAGGGAGAGTCTGGACGGCATCCTGATGGATGTCCACATGCCGGTCATGGATGGTTTGACGGCAACACGCGAAATACGCAAAAACGACCGTTTTGCCAGACTGCCCATCATTGCCATGACCGCCAACGCCATGTCCGGTGACCGGGAGCTGTGTCTGGACGCCGGCATGCAGGACCATATTGCCAAGCCGGTGGATCCCGATGCCATGTTTGCCACCCTCTCCCGCTGGGTCTCACCCGCTGCACCCAAACCCTTGCCTGTTCGCGTGGATCAAGACGAGGAGGAGGCCCCCCCGGGAGAACACCCCCCCTCGTCTCAACTGGAGATTCCTGGCATCAATACCCGTGTCGCCCTGCAACGCATGGGCGGCAGCCTGGCGGGGTACCGCCGACTCCTTGCCAGGTTTCGTGTCAATCAAGGCGAGGCGGATCAATCTGTACGTGCCGCCCTGCTGGCCGGGGATTTTGCCACGGCGGAGAGGATTGCGCATACCCTCAAGGGGGTCGCGGCCACCGTGGGTGCCGAGGTGTTGCAAAAAGTTGCCGCAGATCTGGAATCAGCCATCAAACAGGGGGCTGAGATGGCGTCCCTGGATACCCTCCAGGATGCCGTGACGCGGGAGCTGCACAAGGTTTTTGCAGATATTGATCGGGCCATGCCCAGAGAGGTACCAGAGGCGGCCCAGGTTGCCGCGCTCCCCTCGGTAACGGCGGCGAACAAAAAAGAGGAGGCCAATCTGTTACGCAAAGCTGCACAACAGTTGGCCATTTTCGATGCCGATGTCGAAAACACCCTGCTGACACTGCGCAATGTTTCCAGCTCCTGGGAGATGCTCGATTGGTTGGGCAGGATTGAAAAACAGGTTGCCCAGTACGATTTTGAAAGTGCGGCACAGACGTTGACACAGTGCGCAGAGGCCCTGGGCTTGAATCTGGAGGCGGACAATGAGTGATGGACTGGGAAAACCCTCCATTCTGATTGTCGATGATGTTCCGGAGAACCTGGACATTCTCAAGGGCATCTTGATGCACGACTACATGGTGCGTCCGGCCATCAATGGCTCTTTGGCGCTGCGTTTGGCCAGCATGGAGCCGCAACCGGACCTGATTCTGCTCGACATCATGATGCCGACGCTGGATGGTCACGAAGTATGCCGCCACTTGAAGAGCAATATCATAACGCGCGACATACCCGTGATTTTCATTACCGCCAGGTCAAGTCCCGAAGATGAATTGGCGGGCTTGCAGATGGGGGCGGTGGATTACATCACCAAGCCGATCAGCGCTCCGATTGTTCTGGCACGGGTGAAGACCCACTTGGCCTTGCGCAACTTCAACAGGGACATGGAAGAGAAAAACAGTCGCCTCTACGAGATCAACGAGCGGTTGAATGACAGCATGGAGCAGCTGTCCGCTTCCGAGGAGCGCTTTCGCAGTCTGGTGCAGACCATTCCGGATATTGTCTACAAGATCGATGCGGAGGGACGGTTCACTTTTCTGAACAAGTCCATCGAGCGGCTTGGTTATCACCAGTCCGACCTGATCGGCAAACATTTTTCGGAGATCATCCACAGCGCCGATGTCACGGATGCCAGCCTGGACAAGGTGTTGGAAAAGATTGGCGCGGGAACAGCCAATCCTGAGCAAAAAGTGTTCGACGAACGCCGCACGGGTGTGCGCATGACGGTTGGTTTGGAAATTCGCTTGCGCGCAAAATCGGGTCAGGCCGCTGGCGTTGTGGAAATCAAGAGTATCGATTCTCCCTCTGTCCACGTCGAGGTCAACAGCACCGGCATTTATGGCGATGTGGGCAGCGAGACCTCCTATCGTTCGCGCCGGTATGTGGGCACCGTGGGGGTGATTCGCGACATTACCGATCGGCAGCGGGTGCAGAAGGCCTTCATGGAGGAGCGCAAACTCCTGCGGCAATTGATCGATGCCGTGCCGTTGCCGATTTTCTTCATCTATGGCAGCGGATCCCTGATTTTTTCCAACGATGCCTTCCGAAAATTTACCGGCGTTGGCGAGGAGGGGCTGGAGGGACTCTTTTTGCAAGAGGTGTTCGGCGCCCGGGGGACACCCCATCTGGCAGCCCTGCTGACTGACTTTCTCGCCCATCCCGAGTTGAGCCGGATCCACCAGGAGATGGATCTGGCATCGGGGAGCCGGAAGGACCACGCCGTCGATGTCATTTTGTCCAAATTTCACAGGGAGAACCAGGAGACTCCTGCCATCATCGGGGTGTTGGTGGATGTCTCCGAGCAGAAGGCCTTCACCACCGAGTTGATCCAGGCCAGGCAGCAGGCCGAAGAGTTGGCCATCAAGGCCGGGCAGGCCAGCCGGGCCAAGGGGGATTTTTTGGCCAACATGAGCCATGAAATTCGTACCCCGCTCAATGCCGTGATCGGTCTGACCCACCTGTGCATGCTGACGGATCTGACCAAAAAGCAAAGAGATTATTTGACCAAGGCCACCCTCAGTGCCCACGCCTTGTTGCAGTTGATCAACGACATCCTCGACTTTTCCAAGATCGAGGCCGGCAAGCTTGCCATGGAAAACCTGGAGTTTTCTCTGGATGAGGTCATGAGCGGATTGGTGGCCATCGTCGGGGTCAACAGCCAGGAGAAGGGTCTGGAACTGTCGATCAAAATTGACCAGAAGGTTCCCACGCACCTGGTCGGGGATGCGCACCGTCTCAGACAGATCATGACCAACCTGGTCAGCAATGCCATCAAGTTTACGGGAAAGGGCGAGGTCACCGTTCTGATCGAAGTGGACGAGGATCTCCGGGATCAGGTGTTGTTGAAATTTTCCGTGCGTGACACCGGAATTGGCATGACGCAGGAGCAGAGGGGTAATCTGTTCAAGGAGTTTTCCCAGGGGGACTCCTCCACCACGCGAAAATATGGCGGGACCGGGCTGGGCCTGGCCATCTGCAAGCGTCTGGTGGAGATGATGCGTGGCCGGATCAGCGTCGAGAGTGAACCGGGACGCGGCAGTTGTTTCATATTTACCGCCTGGTTTGCCAGAGGGTCCGGTATGGCGTCATGGCCGCAGAGTCTTGCCAGAAACGGCCAGGGGCTGCGTCTGACCCCCTCGGACGCTCTTCCGACGGCTCCGTTGCCTGGTGATGAAACGGGGGCAGGAGAGGCGTTTGTGCGTCAACTGAGCCATATTGCCCTGCTCCTGGTGGAGGACAATGACATCAACCAACAGGTGGCGCGTGAGCTGCTCGAACGGGTGCAGGTGCGGGTGAGCATTGCCAACGACGGGCAAGAGGCGGTGACCCTGGCGACGCGGGAAGCGTTCGATGTCATCCTCATGGATGTGCAAATGCCGGTCATGGATGGTTTTGCCGCCACCCGGGAGATTCGACGCACAAAGAGCCGCGAGGAGCTTCCCATCATCGCCATGACGGCCAATGCCATGACAGGGGATCGGGAAAGATGTCTGCAAGTGGGCATGAACGACCATGTGGCCAAGCCGGTCGTGCCGGAAGAGCTGTATGCCACCCTGGTCAGATGGGTCAAAAAGAGTTCTGCCGGGTCTCCCGGGCGGCCCGTTGCAGGAGACGCCGATCGAGACCCTGCCAGGACGCCATCCCTTCTCCCGGTGCCTGGCATTGAGATGGCCAGGGGCCTGAGCCATGTCGGTGGTGATGTATCCCTTTACCGATCCTTGCTCCTCAGGTTTGCCCGCAGTCAGGGGGGGGCGTGTCAGCAGATGGAACACGACCTGGAGAGGGGAAACATGGCCGATCTGGAGCTGACCGCCCACACCTTGAAGGGGGTTGCCGCTATGATCGGGGCTACGCGGCTGGCCAACATGGCAGGGAGAATAGAAAAGCAGGTCAGAACCGAACCTGAAGCGGCGGAGCTGGCCGAACTGGTGGCCTCGACGGCCAGTGAGTTGGCCCAGATTGTCACGGCCATCAAGACGCTCATCCCTCCCGTTCCGGATCCCTCCTGCGACTGCGGGAAGGTATCCGAAGAGAGGTGCGACGCACCACCCGATGTGTTGGAACCCCTGTTTCAACAGGCGACCAGGTTGTTGCTCTCCTTTGATCCTGCCGTGGAACAGGTTGTCGAAAAACTGTTTCCCCTGGTGCGGAGCGCGTCAGGCCGGGAGAGGCTGAAGTCCATTCAGGCCGCCCTGGAAGCGTATGATTTTGAAATTTCCCTCTCCCTCCTCTCCGCCTGGGCGGAAAAGGAGGGGATCTTGCTGAAAAAACAGGCCAGGTCAGAAGGCTAGACTTTCGGCAGACGGGAAAGAGCCGCACGAATGGCCTCTTCCGGATAGTGAAAATCGACCAGTTTGCCGGCAAAGTATTGGTCATAAGCGGTCATGTCGAAGTGGCCGTGGCCCGAGAGGGTGAAAAAGATGGCCTTGGCCTGACCCGTTTCGCTGCATTGCCGGGCCTCATCGATGGCGGCACGGATGGCATGGGCCGACTCCGGGGCGGGAATGATCCCCTCGCTGCGGGCGAAGAGGACACCAGCCTCGAAGGTGGCCAGTTGCTGGACGGCGCGTGCCTCGATCAATCCCTCATGGACCAGTTGCGACACCAGGGCCGACTCGCCGTGGTAGCGCAGACCACCGGCGTGAATGCCGGGTGGAACAAAGTCGTGGCCCAGGGTGTACATTTTCGTCAGGGGGGTGAGACCGGCACTGTCGCCGAAATCGTAGGCGTAGTGGCCCCGGGTCAGGGTCGGGCAGGAGGCCGGTTCGACACCCAGCAGACGGATCTCCTGCCCGGCGGCCTTGTCGGCAAAGAAGGGGAAGGCCGTTCCGGCAAAGTTGGAGCCTCCTCCACAACAGCCGATCACCACGTCCGGATAGTCATTCACCTTGGCAAATTGTTTTTTCGCCTCCAGACCGATCACCGTCTGGTGCAGGAGAACGTGGTTCAAGACCGAGCCGAGGGCATAGTTGGTATCCGGACGGCTCGCGGCCTCCTCCACCGCCTCGGAGATGGCCAGACCCAGGGAACCCGGGTTGTCAGGGTCGGCGGCCAGGGCGTTTTGGCCGGCGCTGGTCATGGTGGAGGGGCTGGCGAACACCTCGGCGCCCCAGGTCTCCATCATGGAGCGGCGAAACGGCTTTTGCTGATAGCTCACCTTGACCATGTAAACACGCACCTGCAAACCAAACATTTGCCCGGCAAAGGCAATGGAACTGCCCCATTGACCGGCGCCGGTTTCCGTGGTCAGGCGGGTGATGCCGGCCTTTTTGTTGTAATAGGCCTGGGGAATGGCGGTGTTGGGTTTGTGTGATCCGGCGGGGCTGACCCCTTCATACTTGTAATAAATGCGGGCAGGTGTTCCCAGAGCCTTTTCCAGCCGATGGGCGCGAAACAGGGGAGAGGGACGCCACATCTTGAGGATCTCCCGTACCTCGGGCGGAATGGCGATCCAGCGCTCTCTCGATACCTCCTGCTCGATGAGGGCCATGGGAAAAATACCGGCCAGGGCATCGGGTCCGATGGGTTTGCCATCTGCACCCAGCACCGCTTCCGGTGCCTTGGGCATGTCCGCAACGATGTTATACCAATGGCTGGGGAGTTCGGACTCATCCAGCAGAATTTTGGTCTGGTGCATGGGTTTTTCTCTGACACTGAAAGGGGTTGATACGTGGGATGCGTTGTGTGAGCTATTTCAGGGCATCCGCCTTCTCGCTGGCCCGGGTGATGTGTGCCCTGGCGGCGTTCAGGTGCGAGCGGACCTCCATGGCGGAGCGCAACACGCCACGATCATCCAGGGCACGTTGGTCAAAATAGTCGAGCGCCTGTCTGGCCTTGGCAACCTGGTCCATGATTTCAAGTGTGGTTTTGGTGGTGGTTTTGGCCATGGGTGGTCACAGGAGTCTGGTGACGCAACGATGGATGGCGTTGCGTCACCGGCGTTGATGTCGGCGAGAGGGGAGGTCTCAGGCAATTTTGGTGTAGGCGCTCTGTTTGGCACCGCACACCGGGCATTTGTCGGGCGCCGAACCAAATACTGTGTGGCCACAGACGCCGCAAATGTGCAAAACGTCGTGATCGAGATCCTTGCCCTGTTCCAGGGCGGCGATGGCCTGCTTGTAGAGATCGCGGTGAACCTTTTCCACTTCCATGGCCTGGCGCATGCCGTGGGCGGCCTTTTTTTCACCTTCGGTTTCGGCGGTGGCGACCATGCCGGGATACA
This sequence comes from Magnetococcales bacterium, assembly GCA_015229045.1. The sequence continues at coordinate 24,656 of JADGCJ010000021.1, read as the reverse complement.
TCTCGGTCACTTCGTAATCCTCTCCGGCCATCGCCTCTTTCAGGTTGGTGAGGGTGTCGTTGATACCGCCCAGGTTGCGCAGGTGGGTGTGGGCATGCAAGGTTTCCGCTTCGGCGACGGCGCGAAACAGGTTGGCGATGGTGGCATACCCTTCCTGTTCGGCCTTTTTGGCAAAGGCCAGATATTTGCGGTTGGCCTGGCTTTCACCGGCAAAGGCGGCTTTAAGATTGTCTTTGGTTTTCATGAATATCGATCCTTTCGGAGGTTGGTCAAAAACGGAAAAATCTGCTCAAAACGGGGTCCAGGGGGCTGGCTCCCTGGCAGGTCCAGGACGGAGTCCTGGTGGGGTTTGGGGCGAAGCCCCAATAAAGTCTTTCCTGCCCCTGCCTTTTTCTCGATCACAAAAAAACGCCGTATTCCAAAATAGACACGGCTTAACTTTGCTTTATCCTGGTTGCACCTCTTTTGTGGGTGTCCCCTGTTGCGGGACGCCCTGAAAGGCCTGGGCCAGGGCGGCAGCCATCGTTTTACGCAGGCGCCCCATGCCGGGGAGTTCATCCGCCGCGAAGGGGAGAGGACGACACAGACGCATGGCTTGCAGACCGATGCGGGCGGTGAAGAGACCATTGGCCATCCCTTGCCCGGCGCGAGCGAGAAACAGGCTGGCCAGGGAGTCGCCAAGAATGTTGCTGACATGGTTGGCCAGCAGATCGGTGGTTCCAGCCACCAGCAATCCCTGACAGCCGTCTCGCAGCAGGATCCAACTGCCGACCGTGCCGGGATGGACGCCATAGCACAGGGCGACCTTTTGCACCATGCGGGTGGTGTTCCAGAGAAAAACCACGGCATCCACCAGGGGCAGCGGACTGAGGGCGGTCAGCAGGGTGGTGTTGGCGACATGGCTCACCACCACCTGATGGGCCTGGGCATCGACCGGCGCCAGGACTTGCTGCGAAAAGAGGTGCAAAATCTGTGGATCTTCCAGGGTGTCATCCATGCTGTGGCGGAAGCGCTCCCAGCCGGCCATGGCTGCCGGATTGTGTCGGTAGAGGGGCGCCATGTGGTGGGCCAGGGCCAGCGCCTTGCCAGAAAACCCTCGTTGTGCAGCCAACAGGGCGGCCTCCTCGGCCAACTGACGCAACCCCCGCAGTTGGGAGAGGCGATACCACTCCCGACCCAGCCAGACCATGGCCGCTCCCAGACCTCCCAGGGCCAAAAAGGCAAAAATTCCCCCTGAAAGCGGACGGATGGCATACTCGTTGCGCAGAAACAGCACCAGATTTTGCACCAATACCAGCAGGAGAAAGGATCCCATCAACACGAGAAAGAGGGTGCCGAGTCGTTCCCACAGACCAAAGGTGGCGGGCATGGCTGGTGCGGTCGAGGTGGTGTTGCACGTTGCGTCGGGGTCGTTCTCTTCGTCTGAGACGCGAGCCGTGCTGCCGCTGTCAAAGTCGGGGTTGTTCCCCGGGGAGAGATCGGCGTTGGCACTCTCGTCCGGATCTTCAGTCGGTCTCTCTTGCGGCGGAGGGGCAACCAGGATGATGGGTCGCGAGGGCGGCACCTCCTCCGCTGGTGGTGTACGGTCCGCCGGGGAGATTTCGACCGGCGCGCGCCGACTTCCTGGTCTCAGCATAATTTATCTCCCAGCAAAAACTCCAGGGCCTGGTCCAACCGGATATGCGGCAAGGTGCCATCGCGGATTCCGCCCAGGCCACGCGGCTCGAATTCGAGAAAGCGAAACCGTTCGGCATCCCAGTCGGCAGGGTCGGGGATGGTCTCGGGAATTTCACCCGGAAACAACAAGATTTCATCGTCGCGACCCTTGGGAATTCCCTGCACGAAGGAGAGGCGTCGCCCCTCATGCTCCTGCACGACAGTCTGGGTGCAGCGCACCGAAGCCAGAGTCATCGCCTTGACCGATACACCATGAAACAAGGCGTTGTTGGTCGGAATGGCCACCAGTTGTTCCAGGAGGCGCTCCAGGTTGTGATGCTGATTGGCCGCCACATGATCCACCTTGGAGGCAGCAAAAAGGAGCTTGTCGATGCGGGGTTTGAACAGACGATGCAACAGACCTCCCGGACCATAGTTGAAGCTGGTCAGGATGGATTGCAGGGTTTTTTCCATGTCGGCAAAGCTCTCATACCCCTTGTTGAGCGCCCGCATGGGGTCGACGAGGACGATCTGACGGTCAAAACGGGAAAAATGTTTCTTGTAAAACGTGCGCACCACCCGATCCCGATACAGTAGATAGCGTTGCTCCATGGTCGCGTACAGCGACCCGGAGAGGTGGGAGCCTTTGGTCGGTTCGCGCAGGGGACAAAAGGCCAACAGCGGGGTGTTGTGCAGATCACCCGGAATGAGAAAGCGTCCGGGTTGGAGATAGTGCAATCCGGTGTCGGGATCCTTGCAGCGGCGCAAAAACCGGGTGAAAAGCGCACTGATCTGGCGGATCACCTCTTCATCGGCCGGACTGGTGGGGTTGAGGGTGGCCAGGGCGTTGCGCCACTCGCGGGCCAGGGCCAGACGCGGCTCCTGATCGCACAGGGCAAAAACCTCCGTCGACCAGGCGGCATAGGAGAGATCCAGCATGGGCAGATCGAGCAGCCATTCGCCGGGGTAGTCGATGATGTCCAGATAGAGCGTGGCCAGGGGTTGGATATATTTTTGCACGACCCCTTTGGGACGATAGCGCATGGCCAGACGGATTTCGCTCAAACCATCGGTGGCCTGCGGCCAGGCGGGCGGCGATCCGCCCATGGCAAGAATGAAACGGTCATAACCAAAGGTGGAGATGTCCAGATTGGGCTGCTGGATCACCTTGGCTCCCTGGAAGCGTCCGCTCTCGACCACGCCAAACAGCGGGAGGCGTTTGCTGCGGTGCCCCTGCAACAGTTGATGGATCAGGGTCGTGATGAAGACTGTCTTGCCGCTCTGGCTCAGGCCGGTGACGGCCAGACGCACCGTTTGATCCATGGCTAGCAGGAGTGCATCCTCCATCACCTTGCGCGTTCCTGACCAGAGCGTCGTCCAGGCTGGAGGGGTAAAGGAAAAAGGGGGTATGGCCACGTCGCTGTCGCACTCCCTGACGCTGTTCTCCTGCTGTCAACTGCCCCTTGAAATGGCACTGGTCTGGCTCCTCTGTCAATGGGGCATGCGACACCTGCAAGAGTTATTCAGTTCTCACGATGGGGGGAAAGCACCACGCTCTGTAAAATCCGACTTTACCAGGAGTGATAAATAGCCTAAACTGCCGACAGTCTTGGCCGTAGTTTGACAGGAAATTAGAAATGGGGGGAAATGATGTCAAAACGATTACTGGGTCTTGCAGTCCTGGCTGTGCCGATCGCTGTCACTCTGATCGGTTGTGGTGGGGGCGGCAGTGGCAGTGGGAGTGCAAGTGCAAGTGGTAACAGTACAGCGACGACGGCAATCTTCTACGACAGCCCCGTCTCTGGGCTTGGGTATCGGGTATATGCCTCTGATGGCTCTATCTCCGCGCAAGGGGTTACTGACAGTCAGGGCAGTTTTCCGTATTTGGAAGGTGGAGTTGCACAATTCTTTGTTGGGGATATCTATATCGGCTCATTGAAATCCGGGTCATCATCGAAACTGAGTCCGTCCGGTTTTGTATCGCCAGAAGATATTGCAAATGATGAAACCAAAGCCAAGATGGACAAGGCTGCCCTGGGTCTGTTTTCGAGTTCATCGTTGAACACGTTGTACGGTAGTGAAGAATATAAATCTCTTGCCCGTACCCTCTATTCGGCTAATATTGCGCGATTGCTCATAGCTGTTGACGAGGACTCGAATCCGGATAATGGTATGCAAATTCCTGCAAATTTGCAAAAGGATCCGAAGACGCTCGACACAAACGGTTCCAACGTTCAATTCCCGAATCTGGACTTTGGGACCATGCAAATTTTTGGCAAAAGTATGACTGTTGGCGGGAATGAGGACGAAAGCTTCAATTCCATGCTTACCAGGATGGGTTCACCAAAAAAAGTTGGAACGGTGACTGCGGCAACAGGCCACCTGAATAAGAAATTCTCTGAAGGTGCGTATTTTGCTGCCGTGAAAGCCGATGCTCAAGCGGAAGCCAATGCCAAAGCGGCTACTGCGACAACCCAGGGGAGCAGCAGTTCTGGATCGTCTGCTGCGACAACCCAGGGGAGCAGCAGTTCTGGATCGTCTGCTGCGACAGCCCAGGGGAGCAGCAGTTCTGGATCGTCTGCTGCGACAACCCAGGGGAGCAGCAGTTCTGGACAGTCGGTGGATTGGACCAGCAGTCTTGAAGGAGCGAAAGGGCTTGTCAAGGTTGATGGTTGTTCTTTAAAATACTCAGACAGCTTTAAATTCTCTCAAGCCGAGGCCCAACGCCTGTGCATAGATGCGTTTACGTCTTCTTGTGCCAATAATTCGAAAGGCAGGGAGAGCGCGTGTACGTCAATCCGCAACCTTGGGTTGAAAACTGAGAAATGTCCCTTCTGTTGACCTGAATCCGCAGAATCTTTGCAACTGTTTCGAGCGGAAGTTGGCGGTTTGCGAAGGGGAAAAGTACCAATTCTGGTCCATACTTCCATCTCCCTGTAAAAAACAGGGTGAAATCTCTCCGATGGAAGTATGGCACCTTTCCTCTGTGTCGTTGAAAACTGAATGGCCTGCGACGCCCAGGGTAAGAGTGCATTTTCCTCCCGTGAAAAAATACTGGCTCAATTTCCGTTACGCCGTCCGCATGGGCAAGCCTTGGCTGATCTTGCGGCTGATCAAGACCTTCCTGGGGATCCTCCTTCTGGGACGGCGCCCCTTGCGCTATGTCGATTTTGCCATCGGCTACAGTTGCAACCTCAAGTGCGACCACTGTTTTGCCACGGCGCTGGAGGATGGCCACATGCGCCGGGGGGTGCCGTCTGGGCACAATCGCAGCCCGCGCAAGATGGAACCAACCGGCAGTCGCGGGCGGCGGCGCGTCACCCCGGCGGAGTATGGGGAGATCGCCCGCCAGGCCATGGCGCTGGGGGCGGTCAATTTCTCCTTTCAGGGGGGTGAACCGACCCTCTATCCCGAGTTGCAGGCCTATATCCAGGCCGTGCGCCCGGAGCGCAATGTCATCTCCGTCACCACCAATGGCGCCCTGCTCGACCGGGAGAAGATCCTCGAGCTGCAACGGGCCGGGGTCGATATTCTGACCATCAGCCTCGACAGTGCCGATCCGGCGACCCACGATGCCTTTCGCGGCGTCAAGGGGACGTTTGACAAGACCCTGAACACCATTCGGACCGCGCTGGAGGTCGGCTTGCGCGTCACGGTGGGGGCGGTGGTGACGCCGGAGAGTCTCCGCTCGCCCGATTTACAGGCCTTGATCGAGCTGGTGACCGGGATGCAGGTGATTTTATTTCTGGCCCTGGCTGCACCCGTGGGTGAATGGCGCCACCATGACAAAATTTTCTTCGCCCCTGAAGATCGTGCCCTTCTCGATGAACTGACGGCGCAGAATCCCCTGGTACGTACTGATTTCGAGGCCAATTTTATTCATCATGGCTGCGGAGCGGTCAAGGAGATTCTCTACATCACCCCTTTTGGCGATGTGCTGCCTTGCCCTTTTTTGCACAAGTCGCTGGGCAACCTGTTCGAGGAGTCCCTGGCGGTGATACGCGACCGGGCCTTGAAATACCCCTGTTTCGCCACCTACGGCCAGCTCTGCCTGGCTGCCGAAGATCAAGAGTATCTGGCCCGCCACGGTCAGCCTTTCTATGACGATCAGGGCCGTGTCTCCCGCTACCCGGATACCGATGGCAAGGTTTCCTGATGGCGACCCTCTTCGTGACCGGGGGGAGCGGCTTTGTCGGCGGTCATCTGGTGGCGCGTCTGTTGCGGGAGGGGCACGAGGTGCGTGTGTTGACCCGGGAGCGGGCCAGGGTGGTGGCTGGTGCGCAGGCGGTGGTGGGGGAGCTGCTGGAACCGGAGAGCTATCGGCAGGCCATGGCCGGGTGCGAGAGGGTGTTTCATGCCGCCGCAGCGATCACCTTTCGCGCCGCTGCCTTTCCCCAGGCCTTCCAGGTCAACGTGGAGGGGACCCGTGCCGTGGTCGATACGGCCCGCGCGGTGGGGGTGAAATGTTTTATCCATCTGAGCGCCTGTGCCGTGCTGGGGGTCAGCTCCTCACCCGAGCGACTCCTGGACGAGACCGCCTCTGCCTCCCTGGGTGCGAACCAGCCTTACGCTTTGACCAAAAAATTGGCCGAGGATCTTCTCCTGGAACGGGGTCGTCGGGGGTTGGATGTGCGCATCGCCCGTTTTTCGACGGTGTATGGTCCGGGCGATGCGCGCATGAATTCGGGATCGATCCTGCGCACCGTGCAAAAGGGGATGCTGGCGGTGCCGCCGGGCGGGACCAGTTACATTGGGGTGGGCGACCTGGTGGAGGGGTTGCTGGCCATCGCCGAACGCGGACGTGCCGGTGAGAGTTATATTTTGAGTGGTGGCAACCTGACCTATCGGGAGTTGACCCGCCGCATTGCCGATGTCCTGGGCGTTGCGCCTCCTCGCTGGACGTTACCCGCTCTGGCTTATGGTCCCTTGCTGGCTGCCGCCTGGCTGGCATCGCGTCTGCGGCGCGACGATCCGCAGGCTGTCGAGCTGCTCACCCCCTCCATCGTGCGGGAGATTTTTCGCTATAAATATTTCTCGACGGCCAAGGCGGAGCGTGAACTTGGCTGGCAGCCGCGCCAATCGCTGGAAGAGAGCGTGGCGGCAGCGGTGACCTGGTATCGGGAACACCATCTTTTGCCATGAAGCAGAATCTTGTCACCCCGGAGCAGGTGCGGCAGGCCAACAAGAGCTTCTACAATCTGGCCGCTCCCCTTTATGAGCAGGTCGATGGTCGACGCACCCCGCCGGTGCTTGCCTGGATGGGAAGGCAACTCGCCAACCTGCGCCATTTGGCCCCCGGTGACCGACTGCTCGATCTGGGCTGCGGCAGCGGTGTGGTCATGCGCTGCGCCCGGCCCCATTTTCGCTTTGTGGCGGGTTTGGATCTGGCGGTGGAGATTGTGCGCCTTGCCCGCGTGGAGGGGTCTGTGGTTTGTGGAGAGGCTGCTGCCTTGCCTTTTCGGGAGGCGTCTCTGGATGTGGTGGTCTGTTTTGCCGCCCTGCACCATGTGTTGGACCATGCGCCCCTGGTGCGGGAGGTGTATCGCGTCCTGAAACCGGGTGGCGTCTTCCACTCCGATCACGACATGGCCCTGGCCTTCAGCAGCCGGTTTTCCTGGCCGCTGCACCTTTATCGGCGCATCCACAATGCCCAGCGCCACTACCAAAAGGCCGATGACCGTTTGACGCAAAAACTCTACAACCTGACCGAAATTCATGCCGCCGGGATGGATCATCACTCCTTGCTGGCGCTGTTGCGCTCGGCCGGATTTGCGCAGGTCGACCATCATTTCCACTGGTATGGCCTGAACACCCTGTGCAACCACTTGATGGGGCAACGTCATTTTGGGGCTGGCTGGGCACCCTTGCTCAGCGTGACGGCCGTCAAGTGACGCGAGAGTGACGGACTCTTCTTCTGAACCGAATTCATGCCGAGATGCGTCATTTTTTCAACGATTTGAAAGACTGGGATGGAGGTCCAGGAGGAAGGGCTGTGCCCTTCCTTTTGGTGGGGTTTGGGGCGAAGCCCCAATAAAGTCTTTTGCCCCAACATTTTTTTCCGAAGAAGAGAAACGACGTGTTCCAAAGTAGACGCGGTTTAAATGCGATGGCCCTGTGTATCCGGATCCCCCTGGTTGACAAGGTTGAGGTCTGCTTCGGACAGGTTATGCAGCGGCAGACGTATTTCAAAACGAGTGCCGCCAGGGAGTGGCATGGTTGTCAGGTTTCCCTGCATGTTCTGTTCGATGATCATCTTGGCGATGTGCAGGCCGATGCCTGTGCCATGGGTGTCGTCTTTGGTGGTGAAATAGGGGTCGAAAATATGGTCGACGACAGAAGGGGGGATGCCGCCGCCATTGTCGTCCACGGTGATGACACCATGCTCCTCGCTGCGCGTGACGTTGATGACTATTCTTCCCGAGGGCTGTTTGCTCTCCTGGATGGCGTCTTTGGCGTTGGAGACAAGGATCAGCAAGGTCTGGGAAAGTTCGTTGGGATAGCCCATGAGTGGCAGCATGGGATCTTTTATCGTCAGGTCGAGGGCGATGCCAAGGCTGGAGAGCGCGCAATCGAACAGCGGGATGGCCTCTTGGACGGTCTGGCTGAGGTTGAAGGGTACAGGAACCTTGTCCGGGCGGAAGAAACGTCGGAAATCGTCAATTGTTTCAGACATCTGCTGAATAATATTGTAGGCCTTGACCACCTTCTCTTGCAGGACTTTTTCTTTCGAGGTTTTTTCAGGGGTGATGCAGGTCAGACAGGCACTTTCAATATTGGCTATGATCAGAACGAGGGTGTTGAGAGGCTGCCGCCACTGATGGGCAATGGTGTTGATCATCTCGCCCATGGCTGCCCGACGTGATTGATGGATGAGGATGGCATCCTTGTCACGCAGCTGCCGGACCCCCTCCAGGACACGCTGTTCCAGGTGGAGATTGATGTTTTCTATGATTTGATTTCGCTCTTCGAGTTGGGCCAGGGCCTTTTTGAGAGGCGTGATATCCATGGCGTAAAGATTGATGTACCCGGAGTCGGGAAAGGGAACCAGATTGAGCGAATAGATGCGCTCCCCCAGAGACTCCTCGATGATCCGGTTTTTGCCCGAGTCGATGACCGATTGAAACCTGGTGAGCTGAGGTTCGGGGAGCTTTTCCCCGATCCCGCACCCCCATGCCTGGAGGAGGGGTATGGCACTGGCATTGGTAAAAATCAACGTTCCATTCCGGAGTACACGCAGAACCGGGTAGGGATTTTCGTTGGGAAACTTGGCCATACTCTTGACGGACTCCTCCAGTCTTTTTCTGTCGGTCCAGTCTTCGTAGATGGCGACCAGCTCGCCGTTGGGCAGTTTATAGACATAGTTTTCCACCCAGTGGCTGGTGCGTTGATCCTGGTACAGCGTCAGGGAGTGGGATTGGGGTCTGCCACTCCTGTTGACCTCCTGGAACACCTGGAGCAGTCCCATCCTGGCAACCCCGGGCATGACCTTGGTCAAAGGGCGATTGCGGATGGCGGTGACATCGACCTCGGAGATGCGCTGCCCTGACTTGTTCATGTCACGGAAAATGAAGTCCTCCCCATCCTCGGTGGGGCGATAGACGGCCACGCCTGCGGGCATGGCGTCGAAAAGGCAGCGAAAACGGTGTTCACTCTCTTCCAACGCGTCCGAGATCGCCTTCAGTTCGGTCATATCCCTGGCGATGACGACGACACCGGAGACCACCCGCCTGCGGTCGAGGTAGGGGTAGTAGGAGACGTTCATGAAACGACGGCCCCGCGTCGGGAAGTCAAACCATGCTTCATAGTTGATGGAACGACCGGCCAGACACTCGTCCAGCATCAGGCGGATCTTTTCGTCGAATATCTCCCGACCAAGCAGGTCGGCGACGCTGTGTCCGATGATCATCTCCCGGGTTTTGCCCCAGTACTCCAGGTAGCTGTCGTTGACCACCTGGTAGGTGTAGTTTGCGTCGAGCAGGGACATGTGATCGCTGGAGGCGGAGACGATGGAGGCAACCTTGCTCAACTCTTCCTGGCGCTCGTCGATCTTGACGTAGGCGGTCAACAAAGCAGCCGAACGCAGCTGCACCAGTCTGGCCAGACTCACATTTTTTTTTGAGGCAGCCTGGCGCTGATGGCGGGTGACTTTACGTTGTTTCATCTGTCAGGCTGCTTTGGTAGTCCCGTACACAATTACGTCCTGCATGTTTGGCGGCGTACAAGGCCTGATCGACACGTTCAGCCAGGCGCAGCGGGGTGTCTCCTGTCTGGAAAGCGGCCACGCCAAAGCTCGCGGTGATGTGTTCCACCTTTGGAAAGATATGGCTGGAGATGATGAGGCGAATTTTTTCGGCCAGTTTGAGTGCCGCGTCCTGGTTGGTGTCGGGCGTGACGATGATGAACTCCTCGCCACCCCAGCGTGCGAAGGTGTCCGAACCGCGCAGGTTCTCCTTTACCAACACGGACATTTGTTGCAAAACGAGGTCTCCGGCAGGGTGACCGAAGCTGTCGTTGATCTGTTTGAAGTGATCGATGTCGATCATGATCAGGCACAGGGGAGTTTTGTGGCGTTCGGCGCGCTTGAACTCGGCGCGCAGGATGTCGCCCAACATCTCCCGATTGCAAACTCCGGTCAGGGGATCCTGAAAGGCCTTGACCCTGAGATCACGCAACTGGTTTTCAATGCTGGTGATATCGGCGAAGGTGAAGACGATCCTGTTCTCTTCGGGGAGCTGATTGCTCGACACGATGAACGGCTGGCGTGTGCCGCCCGGATTGTCTGGATGGTGCATGAAAACGATGGGAATGTTCGTGGTGACCAGATATTGCAGTCGCGCCACCCAGTTCCTGGGTTGGTTGCCCCTGTGGGGATCGAGGAAAGGATCGAGATTTTTGAAGCGTTCGAGAAACTCCTGCAGGGTATCGACCCGGGCAAAATTCAGGAAGGTCTGGTTCAGGTACTCGATACGTCCCCTGTTCAGGACCATGAGATAGTTGGGATGGATCTCCAGGACGAAGCTCAGGTAACCATCGGCGGCATCACGTTGTCTCTTGTTCCAGAGACGTTTTGCGCATCGCAACAGGGCATCTGTCAGTTTTTCCGGCAAGACGGGTTTGAGAAGGTAGCTGTCGATGCCCAGGTCGATGGAGCGGATGAAATAGTCATCGTTGCTGAAGGCGGTGGTGACGATGACCGGCACATCCGCATCCATTTGACGGATTTTCTGCACCATGCTCAAGCCGTCCATGAAAGCCATGCGTATGTCGGTGATGATCAGGTCGGGTTGCTGTTCCTGGTAGGTTTCCAGTCCCTGCTGGGCACTCTGGCAGGGATAGACCTGACTGACATGGCCGACCAGCAACTCGGTCATTTCTTCCCGAATCTCCAGATTGTCCTCAACGTAAAGAACCCGCAGGGAATTGACCAGGATCTCATCTTTGGGCGTGAAATCTAACCAGGACATGAGCGAACCTCCCGAACAGATTCATTTCAGCCACCAGATAGCAGGCGCCGGGCGTTTTTCAAGAAACCCTCTCACGGCCACCCTTGCTGCCAGTGTAGCGATTGCAATTTTTAATGGTAATTAAAAATTTTTATTATCTATAAATTATATGTTTTTATAATCAATTTAAGATAATACAGAACAGACAACCCAAATTTTGCATGACCCGTCTGGTCCAGGGCTGGTTGTGTACTCCAAAAACATCCTTTGCGAAAGTAAAATTTTCTTATGATAAAGAAAAAACGATGAACCCGACGGGTGATCGGCGATATCATGACGGGGAGTTGATACCCATTTGCAGTCGATGCGAGAACGAGGCAGCAAGGAGGAGGCGACGAGACAGTACGTGTTTGGGTACGGTGAGGAGCCGACGACGCAGCCAACGAAGTTGTCGCGATGAATGCAAATGGGTATGAATGGTTCACGCTCAAACGGTCTGGAGAGAGAATAGTTGCAGGAAGGAACCGGCAGCTGCCGTCACACCTCGGAGGGGGCCATGGAGGGTTGCCCTGCCCAGGCTCTCTCTGGGGAGTCAGGGGGGTATCATACCCCGGTCATGACCTCGGAAGTTCTTGAGGCCCTGGCCCCGCAGAGTGGGAGCATCCTCGTCGATGCCACTTACGGGGGGGGTGGACACAGCCATGGTCTGCTGGTGGCCTCGGCGCCGCACGGGCGGGTGATCGCCCTGGATCGGGATCCGGAGGCCATTGCCCACGGGGCCGGGGCCGTACAATCCTGGCAGGGACGCTTGACGCTTCTGCACGGCACGTTCGGCAGGCTGGCGGATTCTTTGCGGCAGTTGGGGATCGAGCGGGTGGATGGGGTTCTCTTCGACCTGGGGGTCTCTTCGCGGCAGTTGGATGTTCCGGAGCGCGGGTTCTCTTTTCAGGCGGACGGGCCCCTGGATATGCGCATGAATCCGGTTGGTGGTCCCACGGCGGCCGATCTTGTCAACCGTCTTGGTCAGGAGGAGCTGGCCGACCTGGTGTTTCATCATGGGGATGAGCGCCATGCCCGCCGGGTGGCGCGGGCCATTGTCGCTGCGCGTCTGCAAGCCCCATTGACCACGACGCGCCAGTTGGCGAAACTCCTGGAACGGGTGGTTCCCGGCAAACGTGGGGGGATCCATCCGGCGACCAGGACGTTTCAGGCCTTGCGTATCGCGGTCAACGATGAACTGGGTGAGCTGCGCTCCGGATTGGCCGCAGGGGTCACCTGCCTCAAGCCTGGCGGGCGTCTGGTGGCGATCAGCTTTCACTCTCTGGAGGATCGTCTGGTCAAGGAGGCTTTTCGCCAGGGTGTCCGGCCCCCTGTCGCTGGCGACCCGAGGTTGCCGCCGCCTGTCGCCTCTGTCGTTCCGGTACCGACCTTGCGCCTGATTGCCCGCAAACCGTGGACAGCATCGCCCGCCGAGGTGCAAAGGAATCCGCGTGCCCGCAGCGCCCGGATGCGGGTGGCGGAGCGATTGCCGGGAAGGATGGATGGCGCATGAGACCTTATTGGCTTTTGTCGGTGGTGTTGACGATCGTGCTTGTGATCACGGCGGCGGCGACGGTCGCTTCGCGCAGCTGGATGCTGGCTGGCCACCGCAGTTTGGATGCCGCCCAAAAAGAGAGACTGCGCCTCCTGGATGAAGAGCAGGCCCTGCAGGTAGAATGGGTCTACCGTACTGGATTGAACACCATCGAACGTCGGGCACGCAAGGAGTTGGGCATGGAACCGCCACGCTCCGACCAGTGGCGGGTCTGGCGCCAGGATGACCCATGAAAATTGGCAAGTCCAAAGATGCATCGGCTCCCCGCCCCCAACCAGCCGTTCGGAAACCGGGGTTTTCGTTCTCCTTTGGTCGTAAAGGAGGGGGTGCGCCGCGCCCGTCTCCTGTGCGTCCCAAACGCATTGTGCGTCCCCCCTCTGCATCTGGAGGTCGGCAGGGTATCTTGTCGCGTCTGCCCAACCCCCTCGTGCCACGGGACAGCGAGGCTCATTTTCAGAGCCGGATGCGCTTTGTGGTCGGTGTCTTTCTCCTGAGCTTCACTCTTCTGGGGATCCGGGCCATGGATCTCACTATTTTGCAGGGGGACTCGCTGCGGGAAAAGGCTGAAAGTCAGTATAAAAAAAGGGTGGCGATACCGGGTGTACGAGGCCGCATTCTTGATCGTCATGGTCGGACGATGGCGACCAGCCTGCCTGTCAAGACCCTCTCGCTGGACCGTGACCGGATGAGCGACTCGGTCGAAATGGCCAAATGGCTGGCACCCCTCCTGGACATGGATACCGACGTGCTGGAAAAACGTTTGAGCAAGGCACGTCCAGGATCCTATCCAATCCTGAAACGCCGACTCTCACCGGATGTCGTTGAAAAAATCCAGGCCACAGAGGAAAAGTTGCTTCGGGAAAAGGCGGAGCGCACCAACGAGGAGCCCGACGGACCGGCACTCTTTTTCGTACCCGAATTGCAGCGTTTTTATCCGCTGGGGGAGTTGACGGCCCACTTTGTCGGTTTTGTCGATATCGATGGCCATGGCGTGGAGGGTCTGGAGCGCTCCTTTGAGACCGTCCTGCGTGGCAAATCCGGGGTGCGTCTCATCGTTCGGGATCGTCTGGGGCGTCCCATGCCGCAGGCGCAGGTTTTGCAGCCGGCCCACCCCGGGACCGATCTGGTCCTGACCATCGATACGACGATCCAGTATGTTGCCTATCGTGCCCTGCTCAAGGCGATGACCCGTACCAAATCAAAATCCGGCGTGGTTGTGGTCCTGGATCCCGACAATGGGGATATTCTGGCCATGGTCAACCAGCCCAGCTTCAATCCCAACAACCTGGCCGAGAGCGAACCCAAGGACCGGCGTAACCGGGTGGTCATGGATGCCTTCGAACCGGGCTCCACCTTCAAGATCTTTACGGTCTCCGCTGCCCTGGACCAGGGTGTGGTGCGCCCTGACAGTCCCTTCGACGTCGAAGGGGGCAGCATCGTTGTTGGGGGGCGAAGAATTCGCGATACGCACCGGAAAGGTCAAGTGTTGACGGTCAGCCAGATTTTGCAGAAAAGCTCCAACGTCGGGGCAGCCAAGATTGGTTTGCTGCTCGGCAATGAACGCCAGGAACCCTATCTGCATCGCTTTGGCTTTGCCCGTCCGACGGGTGTGGAACTCGATTACGAGGCGAGCGGGCGCTTTCCCGATATCAAGCACTACGTGCGGGTGGGACTCGCCAACCGCTCTTTTGGTCAGGGCATCAGTGCCACTCCCATCCAGTTGGCCAATGCTGCCGCAGCCATTGTCAACGGAGGCCAGCTTTATGAACCCCATCTGGCGGCGGGCCGGATCGTCAATGGCCGTCTGGTTCCGCAAAAGCGCAACCCGCCGACACAGGTGCTGAGCGAAGCGACGTCACAGGTCATGCGCAAGATTCTTGCGGATGTGGTCAGTCAGGAGGGAACGGCACCCCAGGCCGCCGTCGAGGGGTATGTGGCCGCCGGCAAGACGGGTACAGCGCAAAAGGCCTCTCCGACGGGCGGTTACGCTGCCGGTCGCTATTTTTCCTCTTTTGTCGGCTTCATTCCCGCCGACCATCCGCGCCTGCTGATCTATGTGGGTTTGGATGAACCTGTCGGCCAGTATTATGGTGGCATTGTGGCGGCACCAGTCTTCAAGGAGATTGCCCAGGAGGTTCTTCCTCTGCTGGCCGTTCTGCCGGAAATCCCCAAGAATGCTCCCATGCCGCCCATCGCCGGCCATGTCTTCAATCCGGACCGACCCAAGGATCAACCGGAACCGGAGAGTTTGATCGGCATGAGTCTGTGGCAGGCCTTGGAGATCGTTGCCGGCAAGGGCGTCATTCCGCAGATCCAGGGTTCCGGGCAGGTGGTGCGGCAGGTGGCCCTTCCCGACGGAGGGCTGCGGCTGGAACTGCAATGAACCAGGGAAACACGACGCCATCGTTGCACAACAGATACAGGCAGCGGTGTCAAACCCTGGCGGAAGGGTGTCCCGGCCTGGTCTGTCTGGGGCCGGACACGCTGCCCGTCGGTTTGACGGCGGACTCCCGGCAGGTTGCGCCCGGTTCTCTCTTTGCCGCCCTGTCGGGAACACACTCCGATGGGCGTCGCTTCATCGATCAGGCCCTGGAACGGGGAGCCGTGGCCATCCTTGATGATGGCACCTGGCGCCCGGATCCCGCTGTGGCCGACCGGGTGTGTCGGCTGGTGCATGCCGAGCCACGCCTGGCCCTGTCCTGGTTGGCGGCGGCTTTTTTGGGGCATCCGGCCCGGGGGATGCGCCATGTCGGCATCACGGGCACCAATGGCAAGACCACCGTGGCAGCCATGGTGGAAGCGATCCTGAGCCGTGCCGGGGAGCGGGTGGGAGTGATGGGTACCACCGGCCATCGCTGGCCGGGCATGCAGCGTACCAGCAGCATGACCACGCCGGATCCGCTTACCCTGCAATCCCTGCTCCAGGAGATGCAGACAGCCGGTTGCACGACCTCCGTCATGGAGGTCTCTTCGCACGCCCTCGACCAACAGCGTGTGGCCTCCCTGCGCTTTGATGCAGGGGCTTTCCTGAACCTGACCCGTGACCATCTGGATTACCATGGGAGCGAGGAGGCCTATTTTGCGGCCAAGTCGCGCCTGTTTCAGGCTGGCCAGAGCCTGCGCGGCGTGATCAATGGCGATGACCCGCGCGGGGCGGCTGTGATGCGCCTGTGCCAGGCGTCGGGCATGCCCTTTTCAACCTTTGCCAGTGACAGGGGTGGCCGGGGAGATTTTCAGGCCGAGGCCCTGACCATGACCTGGCAGGGAACCCGCTTCCAAATGGTGACCCCCGCCGGTACAGGGGCCATTCATCTGCCGGTGGCCGGTTATTTCAATGTGGCCAATGCCCTGGCGGCGGCGGCCCTGGCCTCGCAGATGGGGATCCCTCTTGAGGTGGTCCGGGCTGGTCTGGCCGACTTCACACCTCCGGCGGGACGTATGCAGGTTGTTGATCGGGGGCAGCCTTTTGCCGTTGTCGTCGATTTTGCCCATACGCCGGATGCCCTGGAACGCCTGTTGATCACGGCCCGGCAGCTCACGCCGGGACGTCTGATTGCCGTTTTTGGCTGCGGCGGCGAGCGTGACCGGACTAAACGTGCCATGATGGGGTGCATCAGCGCTCGTCTGGCTGATGTGAGCATCGTCACCGATGACAATCCGCGCCATGAAGATCCGGCGGCCATTCGCCGGAGCATCCTCGAAGGGGCCGCCGGGATGGCTGAGGGTCGCACCTGCCTGGAGATTGCCGGCCGCGACATGGCCATAGCGCGAGCCATCAGTCTGGCCTCGGCCGGTGATGCCGTTCTGCTGGCGGGTAAGGGGCACGAAACCAACCAGATCATGGCTGATCGGGTTCTCCCCTTCGATGACGCCGAGGTGGCGCGCCACCAACTCGACAGGTTGATTGCGTAAGGCCGAAACTCTTGTGAAAGCTTTCTGAAAAAATCATGGCGACGACCAAGAAGGATGATTTCTCTGTTCTGGTGATCGGCGATGTGGTGGGCAAGCCGGGGCGGCGGGTGTTGCAGCAGTGTCTGGGGTCGTTGCGGCAATCCCTGGGCATTGACTTTGTGGTGGCCAATGGGGAGAACGCCGCGGCAGGCATCGGCATCACCCCGCCGATGGCCGAAGAGATCTTCAAGGCCGGCGTGGATGTCATCACCTCGGGAAACCACATCTGGCGCCATAACGAGATTCACGACTATCTGACGACGCACAACCGCTTGCTGCGTCCCGCCAACTATCCCCCCGGGGTGCCCGGACAGGGTTATGTGCAGGTCAACACCGCGCAGGGCGTACGGGTTGGCATTCTCAACCTGCTGGGGCGGGTGTTCATG
Organism: Magnetococcales bacterium; assembly: GCA_015229045.1. The sequence continues at coordinate 7,626 of JADGCJ010000021.1, read as the reverse complement.
GCGGCGGTGGATTGCCCGTTTCAGGCGGCCGACAAGCTTCTGGCTTCGGTGCGTCTGGGGCGGGATGTGGATGTGCTTCTGGTCGATTTCCATGCCGAGGCCACTTCCGAAAAAGCGGCCCTGGCGTGGCACCTCGATGGCCGGGTCTCGGCGGTGCTGGGAACCCATACCCATGTTCCGACGGCAGATCAGCGCATTTTGTCGCAGGGGACCGGATTTCAGAGTGATCTTGGCATGACGGGCTGTTACGATTCGGTCATCGGCATGCGTGTGGGCAGTGTCATGCCCAGGTTTACCACCTGTTTGCCGGGCAAGCTGCAACCAGCTGACGGGGCAGGGGCGTTATGCGGCTGTCTGGTCCGTGTCAACGTGACCAACGGCCGTTGCCAATCGATACATCCGGTACGGCGGGGACCCGGCCTCGCGGAAACCAGACCTGATTCCGGGCACTGATGGCGGAGACTATGGCATGGAAAAACGCGCTCGACTCTACGAAGGCAAGGCCAAGGTGTTGTTTGCCACCGATGACCCTTACCAGGTGATTCAATATTTCAAGGATGACGCCACCGCTTTCAATGGCGAAAAGCGCGGCACCATCGCCGACAAGGGTGCGGTCAACAACATGGTCTCGTCACGGTTGTTCAGCATCCTGGGTGCGGTGGGCATTCCTACCCATTTTATCAAACAGCTGAGTCCCCGCGATCAGCTGGTGCAGCGGGTGGAGATCGTTCCCGTGGAGGTGGTGGTGCGCAACCGGGCTGCCGGCTCGTTGGCCAAGCGCCTGGGTCGGGAAGAGGGGGAGGTGCTGGCCAGGCCGGTGGTGGAGTTTTATTTGAAATCGGATGCCCTGGGGGATCCGCTGATCACTCTGGACCATATCGAGGTGTTTGGCTGGGCCGAGGACGAGGAGGTGGAGAGCATCATCGAGATGAGCCACCGCATCAATGACGCTCTGCTGGCCTATTTTGCCTCGATCAACATTCACCTTGTCGATTACAAACTTGAATTTGGTCGTCCTTCGTCCGGACATCACCCTTTGCTTCTGGCCGACGAAATCTCTCCGGATACCTGTCGTCTTTGGGACATGAGCACGGGCAAAAAATTGGACAAGGATCGCTTCCGCCGGGATCTTGGCGGCGTGGAGGAGGCCTATCAGGAGGTTGCCCGGCGCATGGGTTTGACGGATCAGGTTCATTGCCCCATGTAGGGGCGTTCAAGGCAAGTGGCAGCCATTTTTCAGGCTGTTGTTGCCGTATTCGCTGTATTTGCGGGCCTGGCCACGTACCCTGGCGGCAGGGTATTTGGCATGGTTTTTCTCCACCTTGGCCAGCGCTGCGGCGATGGGATCCATCTGAAATTTATCGGCCAGCATGACCAGATAGATCAGGACATCGCCGATTTCATCGGCCAGGTCGGCCTGTCTGGCCGCAGAGAGGGATCGGCTCTCTTCGGGGGTCAGCCACTGGAACAGCTCCATCACCTCGGCGCTCTCGATGCCCAGGGAGATGGCCAGATTCTTGGGGGTGTGGAAGGGCTCCCACTCCCGCTCCCGGGCAAACTTGCGCAGGATCAGCCGCAGGCGCTCCATATCGTTGTCAAGCAGGTCGTCGTGGTCGCTGTCGAGCAGGTCGTCTTGCGTCATGGCAATGTGGCCCCATCTGGAGGTGGAATCAAGTTGCTTTAAGCAAGATCCGGTCCAAAGTTTGGCGAGGAAGAATGCGCAGCAGAAGGCCAAAAAGATGGGTCGGCAGGGTGACCGGATAGCAGGCCCGGGGGCGCGGACTCTCCAGGGCGTGGGCGACATGCTTCAGGACCGCCTTGGGTGGCCTGGTAAAACGGCTGACCTGACCCTCGGAGCGCAGCCGCTCGGCGACCCCCTGGTAGGTCTCGCGATGGGGTGAGGCTTCCGTGTCGATGTAGCGCTCGAAGTATGGCAGGGAGTTGTGCCGGATCCGGCTTTGAATGGGACCAGGCTGAATCAAGGCGACATGGATGCCCGTGCCCTGCAACTCCAGGCGCAGGGTGTGCGTCAACCCCTCCAGGGCAAATTTGCTGGCCACATAGGCTCCCCGGTAGGGCATCGCCACCAGGCCGAGGACCGAACTGTTTTGAATGATGCGCCCAAACCCCTGACGGCGCATGATGGGTATGACCTGCCGGGTCAGCTCGTGGGTGCCGAAGAGGTTGGTCTCGAACTGCTCGCGCAGGGCGGTCACGGGGAGATCTTCCAGGGCGCCGATCTGGGCGTAGGCACCGTTGTTGAAGAGGGCGTCCAGGGTGCCGCCGGTGCGGGTCAGGAGCCACTCCAGGGTGGCCTGCATGGAGCTGGCATCGCGCAGATCGAGATGGTGCGCCTCGATGTGTTCCGCTTCGAGCGCGTCGATGTCCGCAGGATTGCGTACCGTGGCAAAGACCCGGTGTCCGCGTTGTTTCAGTCCCACCGCCACGGCCCGGCCAATGCCCGAAGAGCAACCCGTGGCCAGCACGGTGCGGGGGAGATCCTGAAAGGGCGTGGCCTGCGTCGATTTGTCCATGGTTTGTCCGTTGTGGTATCCCGTCGATGGTTGATGAGGAGACTCCCTGCTGGTGATAATCTTCAATACCGATGCCGACTCTGCGTGATTTTCGATGGATCGGCAAAGGGTGGAGAGCGCCCCACCAGGTTCTCCAGCATGACCAGTTCGTCGTCGGTGTGGTTGAGCATTTTCGCCTGTTCGATGACCGGATGGTTGCTGTCTGGTTTGTGGATTGTGCGTGGGGATTCATGATGCCGGGTGGTGAAGGATTCCCGCGCGTTCGGATCCTGAATACTGTTGAGAGTCACCTGGCCATAACAGACGCAGACGTAACTGGCATCGGCGGCATGCTCCAGGTAAAGCCCGGTGCCGTGAATGCCGATTGTGGCGACAGGGGTCTTGATGAGGTGCGGTCCCTCGGCGAACACGGACAGGGCGGCTCCCCGTTTCAGGGTAAAACCGATGATGCGATGCACATCCGGTGTCACGGAGGCAGCAGGTCTGATTTGCTGACCGCTGTCGGGCTTCCCTGGCCTGGTCCCGGCGCCCTGACTGCCGCTGGCAGACTCTTGCGGCCCGGCCTCGGCGCTGGAGATGAGTTGAAAGCCGCCTGGCTTGCGCCCGAACGGGTGAGCCTGCGTGATAAGCGGCTGTCGGTCGATATCCGTTCCGGAAACGATCTCCGGCTGGGTCGCAGGGCGGGAGGTGAGTTGGATGGTGCTGTTTTCCCGTATGAGCAGGGCATCCTCGCCCAGCACCAGAACCAGACTGCTGGAGGGGCCGGTGGTGATGAGTCCATCCCGACGTGGCATGTCGCCCTTATGCACGGGCTGGTCGTCAAAGCGGACATCCCCTGCAAATTGACGTACACCCTGGGGGAAAAGACCCCTGCTCGTGGCACACCCCGGCAGGAGGGTTATACCGTAGGCCATGCCGCACCAGCGCACCAGTTGCGATAAAAAATTGCGTCGGTTCATTGGCTCTCTCGATGCACCCCTCATCTGGCCTGCAGGAGACTGAACAGGGCTTTGGGTTTTTCAGGTTGACGCCTGCCGGGAGGGGTCTCCCAGGCGATTGATCAATCCTGCCACATAACCGGCTCCGAAGCCGTTGTCAATATTGACGACGGTGACGTTGGCGGCACAGCTGTTCAACATGCCGAGCAGGGCGGCCAGACCGTGGAATGACGCCCCATAGCCGATGGAGGTGGGAACGGCGATCACTGGCTTGCTGACCAATCCCCCGACCACCGAGGGCATGGCCCCTTCCATTCCGGCGACGACGATATAGACCCGGCCCGACTTGAGCAGTGCCTCGGCGGCAAGCAGTCGATGCAGACCGGCGACACCGGCGTCGTAGTAGGTGGTGACACGCGCCCCGAGCATGCGGGCGGTCAGGGCTGCCTCTTCGGCGACGGGAATATCGCTGGTGCCAGCGGAAAACACCACCACGTGACCCTCATCAGGGGGAGAAGAGGCAGCCTGCCGATAGAGACAGCGCGACGCACGATGATGGACCAAGCCCTCCCCGGCAAATCTTCCTGCCAGTTTGTTGCCGCGCTTCCGATCCACGCGGGTGACCAGGAGATCGTCACCGTGGGTGAGGGCCTGGGCGATGGATTGTTCCAGGTGGGCGGTTTTTTTCCCCCGGGCAAAGATCACTTCCGGGAACCCCTGGCGCTCTTTGCGCTGCCTGTCGAGGCGGGCGACCACCTGATGATCGACGGTGACCGGATCGAAGGGTGGGGGGGACAGTCGCGCCAGGGCCGCTTCGACGGTGATCTCTCCCCGGGCCACGGCTTCCAGCACCTCGCGCAGGGGGTGTTGCGGGGGTGTTGCCTGGGTCATGAGGGGTGTTCCGCCGGGCGAATGGTGATCAAGCGGCGGTTTAATTTGCCGCTCTGCAACCCCTCCAGATCCAGGGTGACGAACAAAAAACCCAGCCCTCTGAGGTCGTTTACCACCGTTTCGCGCAGAGCGTTTTCCAGCAGGCGGGGCAGCTCGGCGGTGGGGATCTCGATACGGGCCGTATCGCCCTGTTTGCGGACGCGCAGGTGGGTGAATCCATGCTGCCGGAGTCGGTTTTCGGCGGCTTCCACCAGGCGCAGGGCCTGTTCGTCAATCCGCTCGCCGTAGGGAAATCTGGATGACAGACAAGGGGATGACGGTTTATCCCAGGTGGGCAGATTTTTTTCTCGGGAGAGGCGGCGAATCTCCTCCTTGGTCAATTGTGCGACGATCAGGGGAGAGAGGACGCCATGTTTTTCCCTGGCGGCGAAACCAGGTCGATAATCGGCCAGATCATCGACGGTGCTGCCATCCAGGACATGTCGGTAGCCCTCTTTCCGGGCATGGTCGACGAGCAGGTCAAACAGGTCATTCTTGCAGTGATAGCAACGATCCTCATGATTGCGTACAAACTTTTCATCCGCCATTTGCCTGGCATGGATGTGGATGTGGTGGGCACCCAGGGTGGTGACCACGGCGTTGGCCATTTCCAGATCATGGGTCGGCATGGTGGGCGAGAGGGCGGTCACGGCCAGATAACGTACACCGGCATCCATGGTCGCCCTCAAGAGGAAGGTGCTGTCCACCCCGCCCGAGTAGGCGAGCAGAACGCTTTCCAGAGAGGCGATATGCTCCAGCAGGGCTGCGTATTTTTGCTGCAGCATCCCCTCACTCCTGGAGAATTCTTGGCAGGGCGAAGGCGAGGTTCTCTTTTTCCACCGAGAGGATCTCCACGCCTTCCACACGTTGATCGAGGAAGGTCAGCAGTTCGTTGACCAGAATTTCCGGAGCGGAGGCACCCGCCGTGATGCCAAGAACCCGCACCCCTTCCAGCCATGTCTCCTGGATGTCACTGGCCGACTCGATCAGGTGGGCCTGGACCCCCGCCCGTTCGGCCACTTCGCGCAGACGGTTGGAGTTGCTGCTGTTCGGGGCGCCCAGCACCAGGATTCGATCGCACCGCTCGGCCAGTGATTTGACGGCGTTCTGGCGATTTTGTGTGGCGTAGCAGATGTCTTCGCGGGCCGGTCCCTGGATTTCCGGGAAACGCTCTTTCAGGGTGGACACCATGTCACGGGTCTCGTCGAGCGAGAGGGTGGTCTGTGTGATGTAGCCGACAGGCACCCCGTTGGCGTCGGGCAGGCGGGCGATATCCCCCTCGCGCGAGACGAGGTGCATTTTACCGGGGGGGAGTTGTCCCATGGTGCCTTCGACCTCCGGGTGACCCGGGTGACCGATGAGGATCACCATGCTGCCGTTGTGTTCCAGCCGCTCGGCTTCCCGATGCACCTTGGCCACCAGGGGGCAGGTGGCATCGAGCACCTGGAGATTGCGTCGCGATCCTTCGGCCTGGACCGCCTTGGCCACACCGTGCGCCGAATAGATCACCGTGCTGCCATCAGGAACCTCGTGTAAATCCTGGACAAAAACCGCCCCCTTGCGACGCAGGCTCTCGACGACCCAGCGATTGTGGACGATCTCGTGGCGGACATGGATGGGCGGGCCAAATTTTTCCAGGGCACGCTGCACGATGGCGATGGCCCGATCCACGCCAGCGCAAAATCCGCGCGGTTCCGCAAGCAGCACCCGCATGTGTCATCTCCGCCAGGTCTGTCGTTGATCTTACCGTGAAAGTTGCACAGCGACTGTTGATCGGAGGCACGTCCTGTCTCGTCGCTCACTCGTCGTCGCCTCGCATCCATCCCGATCTGGAATTGGAATCAGCTCCCAGGGTGGTTACCTGTTCCACCCCGCCTCTTTATTGCATTGGGCGGCTTCCAGAAGGTGGGTTTTTTCCCACTGGGTGATGGTTTTGGTCTCATCCTCATCCATCTGGTCATTCATGCAGGCGCAATATTTTTTGACAATTTCAGGCGAAACCTGGGCAGCCGCATTATCTTTCTCGCATTGACTGACCCACATCATGCTGTCGGCACAGCCGCACAGATTGCTGACGGTCTCGGGAGTCAGTTTGAGATCAGGGTAATTTTTCATGCACTGACCGATTCGCATGATATGGTCCGGATCGGCATGGGCAACACTGCCCAGTAGAATCACTCCAAAAGAGAAGAGCATAACAAATCTGGATTTCATGGCGCAGACTCCATCCTGTTTTCAAGTTGTCCCCACCCTAGCTGGGAGGACTATACGTCCTGACAACTTGCCAGGTCAATCGATGGTACTGGGGATCAGGATGGACGTGGAGCGTTCAGGGTGGTTTGTCGCACATGCCGATTTGATATTGGCTGGCCAATGAGACATAGTAGGATCGGCAGGCGTGGCTGTTGCCGGAACGGGTGCAGTTGTCCTTGCCCTGCTGGATCATCTGGCGGGTTTGCAGCAGGCGTTCCAGGCAACCCGCCCGCCATTTGCAGGCAAAGAAGCGATCCGTGGTTGCCGGATCGGTACGCAGGGGAGGGCGACCGCATTTCGGGATGGTGATGGTTGGCAACGGGGTGTCGTCATCCTGGATACTCTCCTGGGCAGGCGGCGTGACGGCCTGGCCGATGGCCGATGTTTTTGGCGCGAGGAGCTGATGGGATGGCCTGGATGTTGAACGGGAGGGCGTTTGTGGTTCCGTTGTCTCTTTGATCTTCCTTGGCGTTGCGGAGGATGCTGGGGTATGGTCAAGAGGTGCATGGGGAGGATCCATGGCCGATGCAGGAACGGGCAGCAGGTCGGCGTACAAGGATGAACCGAGATGAAAGGAGTCTGTCTGAGGCGTATGGAAAGAAAAATTGCCCATTCCGGCAGGTGGCCATTCCCAGGCGCTGGAGAGGGTGTTGCCTTCGGGATCCGTAAGGTAGCGAAACAACACCAGGGTGAGTGCCATCCCCAGCAGCAAACCCACCCCATAGGGTGCCACGATAGCCGCGATTCGTCTGATCCAGCTGCCCATATCCGGCCCCGATGCCCTCCAGGGATTCTGCCACGGTGCTGACCAGCGTGCCCACCCGCGCCTTGCAAAGTGACAAAGTGACTGACCGTGAAAGTGTAACATTATACTCGCATTCGCACCTCTTTGGAATGAGTCATGGGAGCAGGAGTAGGGCAAGCGCATTTGAAACTGGCACACCCGAGGCCATGATCGCTTTTTGGCATCG
>JADGCJ010000219.1 GCA_015229045.1 Magnetococcales bacterium | reverse complement strand
CCAGGTACAATTCATTGTTGCAACCCACTCCCCCCTGATTCTTGCGTCAATGGAGCCCATTTTTGATCCCAGGATTGACAAATGGTTTGATATTGACCTGGTTTCCGACAACGATCACCCCCCACAGGTACAACTGACGGAGCAACCCTTCATCCGCAGGGGAGATGCCACCAATTGGCTCACCAGTGAAGCCTTTGATCTGAAAAGTGGTGGTTCCCTGGAAGCCGAACAGGTTTTGGAAGAGGCATCTATACTCATGAATAATGCTGAGGTAGACACCGATCAAGTAAGAACGATCGAACAAAAATTACACTCGGTGCTGGGCGACACCGATCCATTCTGGATTCGCTGGCGATACATCCTGGAGAAAAGGGGATTGCTGCCATGATTCCCGTCTCCCCTCAACTTGAACCAGCACGGTTTGATTCTGATGTACGGCAAAAGGGCTTGGCTTATTTGAGTAATAAAAGCCTGGAGTTGGACCAACCTCTGCCAAAGGGGACAGAAATCAACCCCTACTGGCGAAAGTGTCTGGACGACCTGTACACCTCCTACCAAGGCACCTGCGCCTATCTGGCTGTCTATTTTGAACGCAGCACAGGTGCGGCATCGGTGGATCACTTTGTCGCCAAATCCCGGTTGGCAGGGTTGGCTTACGAATGGAGCAACTACCGGTTGGCTTGTCTGGAAATGAACCGCAGTAAAAACAATTTCGATGACGTATTGGATCCCTTCACATTGCAACGCGGTTGGTTTCATTTGGATCTAGCAATAAGCGGACGCATCTTTCCCAACCCAGATCTTTCCCCGGCAGACCAAGACCAAGTGACAAATACCATCAACAGGTTGGGGATGAATGATCCGATACACCAAAAAATGCGTATTCGACATTTTCAGGAATACATTCAGCATGAGTTCACGGCGGATCATTTCAGAAAAAAGTCCCCCTTTGTCTGGTCTGAGGCACACCGCCAGGGCTTATTGTGAGAGGCCGATTGATATGCGCTTGATGGATATTTTTGTCGGAGGAAGAGATGCGGATCATTGATCGACTGATCCAGGCGATCCGTTCCGCTGCAACCCATAACCCGGAGGCCACCGTGCCACCGGACTGCATCCTGTGGCCGGACAAGGATCGGCAATGGGAGCCGATCATACCCCGCCTGCTGACGGAGATGCCCGAATTGCTGGTCCTGGGACCCTACGAACCGGACAAGCGCACCGGTCCGGCCATTTGGCTGCGGTGTGCCATGGCTGGCAAAGGAATCAATCCACCCCTGCCCAATGCCACCATTCCTGTTCTTTACCTCCCAGGCTTCGGACGACAGGATCTGCGGGCCGTGGAAGAGTGCCCGGAGGTCATCAAACCCCTGGCAGAGTTGCAATACCGGGGCACCATCTGGTCTCAGGTCAACGGCAAAGACTGGACCATTCGGGCTTTTCTCAAAGCGGATCGGGGTGGACTGGGTCTGGATGTAGCCATGGATCAGGGCTGCGGCAACGCTATGCAAATGGCCCTCTATCGTCTGCTGGACGAAGAGATCCAGCCGCTTACTGGCCGACGACTGGATCATGCGTTTTTCAACACCCTGCTGGCTGGGGATGATCCCATCCGCGACATCCTGCAATGGCTCGATCGGGGCGAGTCGTTTCGGGAAGAGCGGGACAAGAACACCTGGAGCGGGTTTGTCGCAGTCTGCAAGCTGCGCCTGGGATTTGACCCGGACAACGATGGCCCGTTGGGCGGGGCCGCACGCTTGGCAGCCCACGAGGGGGCGTGGCGCGCAGTATGGGACCGCTTTTGCGAGGCTCCAAAACGGTATCCGCATATTCCCGCACTGATCCGCAAGACCACCACGCCGAGGCTGCTCTTTGCCGACTTGAGCGGTTGGCCACAACACAACGACCAGGAAGAACGTTCCCTGCGGGGTGATCTCCTGCCACTTGAGACATGGACCCCGCACAAGATCCGACAGCGTCTCCAGGAACTCGAAACACGGCATGGAGGACGGCGGGCCTGGGTCTGGGCTGAACTGGGAGAATCCCCGTTGGCTCTTGCCCTGTCCCATCTGCTTGCCTTGGCCGAGGCGAGCAAAACCTCTCTGGCCTCTGGAACAGTGGAAGAGATGGCCGCCTCTTACCGCAACCTGGGATGGCAAGCCGATGACGCTGCACTGCGTGCCTTGTCCAACGTTCGAACAGAGGAGACATTGACTGCAGTGCGCGGGATCCTGCGTGCCCTGTATTTTCCCTGGCTTGAGGATGCCGCTCGCCATCTGCAACAGGAGGTGCAGGCATCGGGCTATCCCGATCTGGATCTGGGCAAGGAACCGCCGCCCAGCCTTCCAGGTGACTGCATTCTGTTCGTGGACGGGCTGCGCTTGGATACGGCACGACGTTTGGCGCAAAAACTGGCCGAAGACGGTTATTCCGTGGCAGAGCATCCTCGCTGGTCTGCCTTGCCCAGTGTGACCGCCACCGGCAAGCCAGCCGTGACGCCCGTGCGTCACCTCTTGGCTGTCCAGGAAGATCAGGGAGAGTTTGAACCGTGTGTCGCAAAAACCAACCAGTCGCTCAAAGGAGGATATGCCCTGCGCAAGCTGCTGGAAACAGAAGGTTGGCAAATACTCGACGCATCGGGCACGGGAAATCCCATGGGTCGGGCGTGGTGCACCTTTGGCAATGTGGATCATGAGGGGCATGAGCGTGGCTGGAAGCTGGCTCAGCACCTGGATGCCTTGCTGGACGAGATCGCCCATCGAAGCACCCAATTGCTCAAAGCCGGGTGGCGACGCATCCAGATACGGACGGATCATGGATGGTTGTTGCTGCCGGGAGGGTTGCCAAAACGAGAGCTGGCCGCCTCCCTGTCGGAAACCCGTTGGGGGCGCTGTGCCGTCCTTAAACCAGGCGCCAGGACGGGTGCCCCCCTTCTCATGCCCTGGTCATGGAATCCCCATCTTTCGGTTGCCCTGGCCGACGGCGTCTGTTGCTACCGTGCGGGCATGGAATATGCCCATGGGGGACTCAGTCTGCAGGAATGCCTGACGCTGGATCTGACCGTGACAGCAACGGGCTCAAATGAGACCAGTACCTCCCTTTCCCTGGTCTCCGTTCACTGGAAGGGGATGCGTTGCAAAGTGACCATCGCAGGGAAATCCACCGGGCTTGCCCTGGACATACGTACCCACCCAGGCAATCCGAACACCAGTGTGGTCAAAAGCATCCGACCGTTTGCGCCAGAAAAGGGAGAGAGTTCCGTGGTGGTGGAAGACGACGGATTGGAAGGGAGCGAGGCAACCATCGTGATTCTGGATGACACCCGGCAACTCATGGCCCAACAACCCACGCTGATCGGCGGCGGAGAAAAAAGATGATGGAACTGGATACTGTCGATCGACTGGCCGCCTCCCTTTTGGATGGTTACCTGGTACGCAAGGATCTGGTACGCACCTTCAGTCGCCAGTTTCCGGTTCCCACCTATGTGGTTGAATTTTTGCTCGGTCGCTACTGCGCCAGCATCGATCAGGAAGAGATTGACGAAGGGTTGGAAATTGTCCAGCGACAATTGGCCTCAAAGACAGTCAAGGCGGGCCAAGAGGAGTTGTTCAAGGCCCGTGCGCGGGAAAATGGCGAGGTAAAAATCATCGACCTGATCAGTGTGCGCCTGGATGCCAAGAGCGACGCCTATCTGGCAACTTTGCCATCGTTGCGCCTCAGCGATGTGCGCATCAGCCCGGAATTGGTGGCCGAGCACGAGCGCATGTTGACCGGCGGTTTTTATGCCGAAATCACCTTGACGTATGATGCGCATATTGCCCAGGAAAAAAACGGTCGTCCCTTTGGCGTTGAGAGCCTGCGCGCCATCCAGTTGTCCAAACGGGAGGTATTGGAACAGTTGGCCGAGGCGAGACGGACATTCTCCACGACAGACTGGAAAACGCTGCTCCTGCGAAGTGTGGGTATCGAACCTGCGTCATTGTCGGAGCGGAGCAAGGATGCCTTGTTGCTGCGGATGGTTCCTTTTGTGGAGCGCAACTATAACCTGGTGGAACTGGGACCACGGGGTACCGGCAAAAGTCATTTGTTTCAGCAAGTTTCACCCTATGCCCATCTGATTTCGGGCGGCAAGGCCACCGTGGCACGCATGTTTGTCAACAACGCCAGTGGCCAGCGCGGATTGGTCTGCCAATATGATGTGGTCTGTTTTGACGAAATCTCCGGCATCTCCTTTGACCAGAAAGATGGCGTCAACATCATGAAGGGTTACATGGAGTCCGGGGAGTTCAGTCGGGGCAAAGAGAGCATTCGAGCAGACGGCAGTCTGGTGCTGGTGGGCAACTTTGAGGTGGATGTGGAACATCAACAGCGCATCGGCCATCTTTTCGCTCCACTGCCCCCGGAAATGCGGGACGACACCGCCTTCATGGATCGCATTCATGCCTTCCTGCCCGGCTGGGATGTACCGAAGATTGGCCGCGAGTTGCTGACCAACCATTTTGGCATGGTCAGCGATTTTCTGGCGGAATGCTTCAGCCAACTGCGCAACCAGAGTCGTGTCCCGGCCATGCAAAACCGCCTCTCTTTTGGAGGTGCCCTGAGTGGTCGTGACACCAATGCGGTCAACAAAACGGTCAGCGGACTGCTGAAACTGCTCTATCCTTCAGCCGATCTCCCGATTCCGGATGCGGATCTGGAATGGGCGGTCCGTGTGGCTCTGGAGG
>JADGCJ010000218.1 GCA_015229045.1 Magnetococcales bacterium | reverse complement strand
TTTTATTGTTGGCTTATCTGATCGGAGCCATTCCTTTTGGTTTGATCGTCGGGCGCATGGTCGGCGCGGGAGACATTCGCACGCAGGGCAGTGGCAACATCGGCGCCACCAATGTGCTGCGGGTCGCTGGACGCAGGGCGGGCGCCGTGGCGCTGTTCCTCGATATCGGCAAGGGCGCTTTGGTCGCCGGCAGTGCGGCCTGGCTGTTCGGTTCCGATTCTGTGGTCGCGGCTGCGGCGGTGCTGAGTGCCTTTCTGGGTCATCTGTATCCGGTCTATTTGCGCTTCAGGGGCGGAAAAGGGGTGGCCGTGGCTCTGGGCGCTTTGCTTGCCTGGACTCCTCTGTCTGGTCTGCTGATGGCCGTCACTTGGCTCGGCATGGCCAAACTGGTGCGCATTTCGTCGTTGTCTGCGCTCACCGCTTTTGTGGTTGGTCCGCTTTCTTTGGGTTGGTTGCCGGCGCCGCCGTTGGCTCCGGTGGTGCATGGGGCCATCACTTTGTTGGTCTTTTGGCGTCACCGGGCCAACATCCGACGCCTTCTGACCGGTACCGAGCCGCGCATCGGTCAGAAAAAAAACTAAGTTATTTCTCTTGTTTGTTTACTCTTGCGGTTCGATCCTTTGCGTCCGGAGCAGCAAAGCACGCAGTCCGATGAACAGGCCCGCTCCGGCTGCCCAGATGGCCAGACCAATGCGAAGTTCCACGATGGTCGGTGCATAGGCGGTCCATTCGCCCAGCGGCGTCGGTTGAAAGCCCGACGCCACCACGCCGAAACCTTTTTCCGTCAGGATGGCCAGAAAAATCGTGAGCGCCGTGAGTCGCAGTGTGACCGGATGGCGACGCCAGGAGGGAATCAGCAGCGTCAAGGCGCAGAGCGTCTGTGCGGACAGCGCGCTTGCGAGCCATGGATCGTGTGTGTTTCCGGGATGGCGGGTCGTGTGGACGAACCATTCCGAGGCCAGGAAGAACAGTTGCAGCAGCAGCGAGAGGGTCATCACGCCGACCAGCAGGCGGGTAATGGTCGGCGGGGTTTGGGGTGAGTCGGTTGCTTGGCGTTGCGACAGACCGGTGAGCAGCAGCAACAGGGCTGCTCCCGAAGCGAAGGCCGATGCGATGAATCGGGGTGCGAGCAGAGCGCTGTTCCACAGGGGACGTGCCGGCAATCCGGCGTACAGAAAGGCGGTGACCGTGTGAATGGAGAGGCCGAGCAGTGTGGCCAGCACGAACCAGGGCAGCAGGCGATCGTGGGAGGCGTGGGGATGTCGGAGTTGCAGGGTGACGAGAAGGCTGTTGATCAGCAGGTAGGTCAGCAGCACCATCAGATCCCAGGCCATGATCGATTGGGGAAAGTTCAGGGTTCCCAGCAGCGGCAGCGCGTGCCAGAGGCGCAGCGGTTGGCCCAGATCGACCAGTGTGAACGTCAGGGCCATGAGGACAGCGGTGATGCTGAGGCATTCGCCGAGCGCGGTGTAGGGGCGTATGGTTTTCCAGCCGAGCCACCAGGCGGGAATCACCAGAATCACCGCCGAAGCGGCCACGCCCACCAGAAAGGTGAACTGGCCGAGGTAGAATCCCCAGGAGACCTGATCGGTCAGGCCGGTGACGCGCAATCCCTGTTGCCATTGTTGGGTATAGGCTTCCACGCCTTGAGCCACGATCAGCGCAAGCAGGATGTGCAACAGGAGATGGGGGGATGATGGGCGGTCGGGATTGGAGCGTGTGGGTTCAGACATCGGTGAAATACCAGAATTTGGGTTCGGTGGCCTGATCCTCCTTGAGTCGGAAGACGGTACGATTTTCCAGGAGGTAGCGGATTTCTCCTTTCGGATCGAGCAGATTGCCGAAAATTCGCGCTCCCGTGGGACAGGCTTCCAGGCAGGCGGGCAGTTGTCCGTGTCGGGTGCGTTGCAGGCAGAAGGTACATTTTTCCATCACGCCGACAGTGCGCGGACGATTGCCCAGATAGTCGGTGTGCGGGTTGATGGTTTGATCCGACAGTTGGGGCGTATTCCAGTTGAAGCGGCGCGCCCAGTAGGGGCAGGCGGCCATGCAGTAGCGGCAGCCGATGCACCAGTCGTAATCGATGACCACGATGCCATCTGGTTCCTGCCAGGTGGCTTCCACCGGGCAGGCGCGTACGCAGGGCGGGTTTTCGCACTGTTGGCATTGTATGGGCAGAAACCAGGTTTCCGGTCCGGGTGGTGGGGTTTCCGGATAGTAGGGATCGCCACGGGTGAGATCCTGGGTGCCGCGCGGCATGGCCAGTACCCGAATGTTGCCGCTGTTGGGTTCGCGGTGGGTATTGTTCTCCTGGATGCAGGCGGTGACGCATTGTCGGGAGCCTTTGCAGCGGGAGAGATTGAGTGCGAAGCCGAAGCGGACATCTTCGGGGGCCGGTGTGGCTCGACAGTGAATCTTTTGGCCATATTCCCGTTGGGCGCGGCGTTCGATCCGGGATAGAGCCGCTTGGATTTCGTCGTGATTCATTCGTTTGAAATGTTTTTGCAGCAGAGTTTGCAAGGTATCGTCGATTTTTCCTTCCGGTTCGGTGACTGCCAGCAGCGGTGCGGCGCTCAGAGTGGCTGCGGCCATGCCTGCGCTCAGCAGTTTGCGGCGCATGGGATCGATGGGAGATGGATCATTTTTCATGGCACGTTCCTGTTGGGGCGTTGCGGAGGTGGTGTCATTGGTGTGATTTTCCAGGCGGGGGTGTGTGGATCGTGGCACACCGTACAACGCTGCATGGTGCGTTCCCCTTGCCATGATCCCACACGTTTGCCGTGTATGCCGTATTGCCATTCGCGGGTGCGTGGACCATGGCAGTCGGCGCACAGTCGCCAGCTTTCGGCAAAGGGCCATTTCTCTCCGGAGCGGGTTCGCAACTCTCCGGGTTGTTCTGCGCGATGACAATCCAGGCACCAGAGGCGTTCTTGTCCATGTTGCAGGCGGAGCCGTTCGTGTGGTGGCGAGAGCGTTCGTCGGGTCGTTTCCGGATTTCTCCAGGCGTGACATCCCGTACACTCCCCTTTGTTGACCGGGCCGGATTGGAGAACTTCCGCAAGCAGCCAAGAAGGGCTGTAGAGTAAAATCACGCTTAAGAATGCTTGTGCGATCTTGCGCACTTCGTGATATCTCCTTATTCTGGCATTTCGTTTTTTTGTGGCGTGGTGGTCTGCGTGACACTTCGTCATCATGGCATGAAAAAGCTGGATTTGTCACTTTTCGATCTGGAGGTTCTCGCAATGGCCGTGTTGGGAAAATTGGGAATGGCCTTGGTATGGATGGTCATGATGTTGGTCGTCACGCCGCTTTGGGCCACGGATACGCCTCCTGCCGAGAGTGAGCGGCCACCTCTCAAGCATGTCCCGTCGGCCAATTGTGGGGAGTGTCATCAGGAGATTTATTTGCAATGGCAAGGTTCCATGCATGCCAAAAGCACGGCTTTGACCGATCCCATTCATGGTGCCGTGTATCGCATGGAGGCTGGAGATCCTTCCGAAGAGGGAGTGACTCATAAAGTCACCAAATCCTTCCCTGTTTGTTTGCAGTGTCATGCTCCGATTGCGGCTCGTGACAAGACCACCAAGCTCGATGCCAAGCCC
Organism: Magnetococcales bacterium; assembly: GCA_015229045.1. The sequence goes on along the minus strand of JADGCJ010000218.1, from coordinate 1,128 downwards.
ATGTATGCCGAGGGGGTCAATTGTGTGGCCTGTCACACCATGACTCTCTTCAAGGGAGTTCAGGGAGAGGACGGAAAGCCGACTCTTGGTGCTTCCGCTTATGATTATTCCAAGGATCAGCTTGTCGGGCCGGAAGGGGCTTTCAGTGGCAAGCAACCGGTTAAGGCGCCTGGTGGTGGTGCCGATCCCAAGGTCAATGCTTTTCCCCATCGCGCCAATCCTGCATTGTTCAAGAGTTCCGATATTTGTCTTGGTTGTCATCAGACCATGATCAATCCGCAGAAGGTGCCGGTATGTACCATTGGTGATCTGTTGTTGGGTAAGGAGGTCAAGGAGGTCAAGGTTAAGGGCAAGGAGGTTAAGGAGACTCGTGACGTGGTGGCGCCGACTTGTCAATCCTGTCATATGCCGGTGCTCAACGGGTTTGCCAGTCATGAAATTCTGGGTGGGCATGATCCCGAAAAAGTTCGCAAGTCTGTAGCGGTCACCGTATCCGCGCGGGACGTTGGTGGCAAAATTGATACGACGGTTACCCTTAAGAATACTCTGTTGCACTCCATGCCGAGCAGTGCGCCTTTCCGCAACATGGTGCTTAAGGTCTCGGCGTTCAATGACAAGGGAGAGGTGGTTTGGACTAATTTTAAGGAAAATCCTGACAAGGAAGATCCTCAAGCTTTTATGATCCTTAAATTGCTCAACAATGAAGGTCATCCGGTCATGCCGCCTCAGGCCACCAAGATCGGTGCGGATACTCGTTTGAAGCCGGGTGAAAAGCGGACTTTGAGTTATTCTGTTCCGGCGGCAGGTGTCAAGACCGTTCGGGTGGAGTTGTTTTACAATCTCATGACCAAGCCTATGATCGAGAAGATTGGTGAAAACGTTCCAGACGAGTTGAAAAAGCCGGCGTTGGTTGGGCGGGCTGAGGTGGTGATGTAAAAACCGGTTATCGTTTGTTTTGATGGGGGGAGACGCAAGTGTCTCCCCCTTTTTTTTGGAAAAAGCAAGCATACGGGTCCAGGGCGGTTGCTTTTTGGGAAAAGCAATCATTACGGCGGAATGTGTCAATGAAAATGAGACACTCGTCTTCAGAATTTAATGTCGAGGCCCGTGTGTCTTCGGGCTCCATTT
>JADGCJ010000217.1 GCA_015229045.1 Magnetococcales bacterium | reverse complement strand
TTCTGTGAGATCCGGACTGATGTTCGTATCCCTCTTTGAAAAACGGCCGTGACCAGAACGTGACCAACTCCTGGTCACGGCGATCGCTTCTGGTCACTTCTGGTCACGTTTGCAACGGGGAACGGTGACGTAGGTGATTGATTTTTAAAGGGTCATACGATAGATAAACGGATTTGTAATCCGTAGGTTCGGGGTTCGATTCCCCGCGCCAGCTCCAAACAATTCAAGCAGGAGTGAAATCCGGCAGACATCATCCGGTCTGGTTGGCCCTGGTTCCTGCGGGCTGTCATGGGGGCCGCGTCCCAAGGGGATTTCAAATTATATTAACCTAATGAAAGGATTCAACGAGCAACACAAGACTCCAGATGTTCTTTTCGGACAATTCAGACTTGAAAGCAGGCATCGGCGAACCGATCGGAACACCACCTTCAGCAATCGTCCAGAAGAGATAGGCATCTTTCTCGAGAACATAGTGACCGGCAAATGACAACCGCCCTGGTTGAACCGAAAGATTGATGGCATCCACACCATTGCCCTGCCCGGTAGTTCCATGGCAGCGCTCGCAGTGTTGTCTGTAAAGCAGACGACCATTTTCTGTTGAGTCAAACCCATTTTCAAGTGGATTCAAAGAAATTTGAGCGCTGTTGCAACTGCGTTTCTCAAGATAAATATCGCAGTAGTATTTATTGGCACCAGATTCATAAAACACATCCAGGCGCTTTTTTGTCAATCCGGTTTTGACAGATTTTACGGCGTCGTTATCGTTTGAATTTGCATGCTCATTATGTTTTTGTGAAGGAGCGACAGATTCTGATTCATTGCCGAAAGACTGGTGTTCCTTGAACCGGAAAAGTTCTGATTGTCGAGCAAAAAACCACAAAGCAAAAGCCATCCCACCCAACGCCACCATGGTCACGATCGCTTTCGCACCACTTCTCCTTGAGGCCCTGGGAGAGCGTCTCTTCGGAGATCCACTAACTGGGCCTTGAACAGGACGGTACTGGTTGTGAACTCGATGATCATTGGTCTGCTCCCTTGTTTCAAGCACAGCCCCCGCAAGTAGCGCCACAGGCTCACCAGGAGGAGTTCCAGAACCAGAAATTGCGGCCATCGATGCCGGAGGCAAATTCTTTCCGCCTACTGCCGTCTGTTCAAAAACCATCTCCACCATACGCTGGGGAGAGTCGGAAAACGGTTTGGAAAAAAAGTGGGAAGCACCCGCCTCCCTGGCCTTGACCCGGTTTTCATCGGACAAATTGCCGGAGAGGACCGCAATGTGTCCGCCGTACCCTTTCTCCCGCAGTACATAGATGGTGGGGATGCCATCCATGACTGGCATTTCCAGATCCATCACTACCAGATCCGGCAGCCAAGAGCTGGCAATGCCAATTCCGGCCTTGCCGTTCTCGGCGCAGCGGATTTCGTGCCCCGCCTCCAGCAGCGCCGTTTCAAACAACATCCGGAAATGCCAATCATCCTCAATTAGCAGAATCTTTTTTTTCATGTCTCAAACAGGCCTGTATAAAATGTTCACATTCACTTCATTGACTCCAGACGGCCTATTCAACGGTAGAATTGAGAATCGATTCTACCAGTTCCACCGGCGAGCCTTGATACGGTTTAGCGATGATATGCCTGGCTCCGGCCAGGTGTGCCTTTACGACGTTCCCGCCTCCCGGGTTACCGGTCATTACGACAATCTTGCCCGAATATCCCCCCCTCTTGATTTCCTTGATAGCCCTCACGCCATCCATGACTGGCATGTCGAGGTCCATGATCACCAGATCGGGATGCCAAGTCCGCACGAGAGAAACTCCTTTCTGACCGTTTTCGGCCACGTGCGTCTCATAACCCGCCTCGATCAACCGTGTCTCAAGGACGAGACAGAAATGGGGATCATCGTCCACGATCAAGATTTTTTTCATTGGCCGTTCTCCTCGTGAATTAAACTGATTACGAAATTTCCTTTTCAACAAGTATTTTTACGCGGCAAAACTCTCCTTTGGCATCCTCAATAAGTTCTGCCAAATGAGTCGAATTGCCCTCCCTACCCAATTGCTCAATCTTTTGGAAAAGGTCACCAAAAGCACTGGCCCCAATGGAGTAGCTTTGAGACTTGACTTTATGTGCATTGCGATAAATTCTCTCAAATTCTCCGACCCCCAACGCTGCCTCGACTTCACCAAGCGCCTCCAGACTCGATTGTAGATAGCGCCGCATCACCTCTTCATAGCGCCCCGGAACCGATTTCAACATTTGGCGCAGGTGCGCCTGCGCCGATGGATCCAACTCCCCCATCACCGACACAGGCTCCGGTGGAACCGATTCGGAATCCGACGCAGGCATACGAGGCCCTGTGACACCGTCACCCTCTGTAAGCTGCTCAGGCAGCCAAAGCAACAACGTCTTCTCGAGATCCTGCCATTTGAGCGGTTTAACCAGATAGCCGTCCATGCCCGCATCAAGACTCTTTTGCCTATCACCGGGCATGGCCTGGGCGGTCATGGCAACAATAATGGGGCGTCTTCCTTCTTTTTGCTCAGATACGCGTGCGCGTATGCGGCGGGTGACTTCCAGTCCATCCATGTCCGGCAACTGAATGTCCATAAATATCAGATCATAGAACTCTTCTTCTGACTTTCTCAGGGCCTCCCGACCATTATCAACTGCCTCCGCTTCCACCCCGAATAGACGCAACATGCCCAGCGCCACTTCCTGATTCACATAAATATCGTCAACCACAAGAACACGCCCGGAAAATTGCTTCCTCGCGGAATCAATCGCCACATCGCTCCCGGAAGCCTCCCGGCTTTTCCCGGGCACCAACGCATGTAACAGATTTCTTTTGAATACAGGCTTGAACAAAACAGAAACACGCGGATCGAAGTTTGCTACTCCATCTCCCCTGAAAACACTGGAAGTCATTAGGATGATCCGGACGGGGGTAGCATCGTAAAGGGCAAACATTTGCTGGATCAGCCGCTCATACCCCGCTCGCCCGCGAAAAGAAACCCATTCGTCCACGATCAAAACACGGTACGGTACATGTTTATCCAGCGCGACCTTGATCCGCTCACAGGCCCTGTCACCATCGCGCACGCTATCAAATCTGGTCTTCCAAACCGTGAGGTATTGAAGCAGAGCCCTGCGATAAATTTCATTCCCGCCAACGACCAAAACAGGAAAACCTTCCAGTTCTGCCTCGATAGGATCGATCCCGTTGTCCACTCCCACCCGATCAAACGGAATGGAAACCGCGAAGGTGGATCCCTGGCCAACCCTGCTGATCAAGCGGATACTCCCCCCCATGGTTTCAATGATCCGCTTGGCGATGTTCAAACCCAGACCGGTGCCGCCAAAACGTCTGGTAATGTCAGCACCAGCCTGGACATAGGGATTGAACAATTGATCCTGAGTTTCTGGATCCACGCCAATACCGGTATCACTCACGAGGAACAGCAACACAACCCCATCCACTAATTCTGTGGCTGCATCAACCTCCACATTCAAATGGACGCTTCCATACTCGGTAAATTTTACAGAATTACTAAGTAAATTGAGAAGCGCCTGTTTGAGGCGGGTAACATCGCCTTTCAAAATCTTCGGCGTGGCCGGATCTATAAAAAGAGACAATTCCAATCCTTTGCCAACGGCCTGCTCCATCGGAATCAGCATCAGGTCTTCCATGGTCCGATGCAGGTCGAACGCAACCTCTTCCAGGTGCAATTTTCCAGCCTCGATCTTTGAAAAATCCAGAATATCGTTGATGATGGAGAGTTGAAGCTCCGCCGACCCAAAGGCGACAGCCCAATAACGCCTCTGCCGCGAATCAAGCGCGGTTTCTCCCAGCAATTGCAGCATACCCAGCACTCCATTCATCGGCGTGCGGACTTCATGGCTCATGCGAGCCAGAAACTCACTTTTGGCCTGGGAGGCCTGTTCCGCCACCCTGAGAGCGATCATGGCATCTTGAGCTTGTTGTATTTCCGTGATATCGCGCACAACGCCGACCATGCGAACAGCAACGTCTTGCGAATTGCGTATAACCAGACCTACTTCCTCGACAATACGATGCACTCCATCAGATCTGACTATACGGTGCCTCATTTTGTAAGTATTTTCAAGATGATCCAAAGATTTCTGCACCGCTTCTTCCACCTTATCGCGGTCATCCGGATGCACAAATCTCAAGAAAGCCTCATAGGTTGCTTCAAACGCATTTGGCTCTACGTCGAAGATCCGATAGATTTGCTCAGACCACGACAAAGTATTTTTTTCAATATTCCAATCCCAGTTACCCAAGTTGGCGATCTTCTGGGCCATGACAAGGCTCTGTTTGGCCTCCTCCAGAAGGCGGGTGCGTTCACGGACAAGCCCTTCAAGGTTGCACTGGTGAAGCCTCAACTCCAGGTGAGTCCGAACTCTGGCCTGGAGCGTTTCCGGCTGAATGGGCTTGCGAATATAATCCGCAGCCCCAAGGTCGAAACCTCGGACCTGATCTTGAACATCATCCCGAGAGGTGAGAAATATGATAGGTATGCCAAGCGTACGCCTATCCTCTTTTAACCGAACACACACTTCAAAACCATTGAGGCCTGGCATCACGACATCCAATAATATCAGGTCAACAGCACCACGTGAAGCAGCCTTAAGGCCTGCAACACCCGTTACCGCAACTTTCACATCGTAATTTTTTACAAGGTTCGCTCTGATAACATCTACAGAAACCGGGTCGTCATCAATTATGAGGATGACCTGTTTATTGGAAAGTGAGTGAGGGGGTGGTGGGTGTGT
>JADGCJ010000216.1 GCA_015229045.1 Magnetococcales bacterium | reverse complement strand
CTGCCGCAGGCCTTATGCCCGAACAAGTTCTCGTGCTCGAAACGGCAGGCACGGTGGAGGATTTCTTTAAGGCTGTGTCGAAGATCGAAGGCTTTGAATTCATGGCCGAGTACGACGAGGAGGACATTCCGCCCGATGACGATTTCTTCGTCAAGAAGGGGGATACCTGGGAGGGATATCGTGGCCGTGTCTACCTGATGTTTGCCAACCAGCAGGCGTTTCGGCAGCTTCTCAATCTTTGGAACACTTGGCAACGTAACGAAAGGTTCGAACGCGGCATCACGAAATGGCGGAATGTTTTCGCCCTTCTGCGCGACATCCGCCCCTGGTCTGTGTGCGACCGGCTCGACGAAACCGGCGTGCTGGAGGATTGGCAAAAGCGCCTGGACTGGGAACGCGAGAAGATCCCTTGCGAAATCGAACTGTGGTTCCGTTCCGACGAGCAGCAACGTCTCACCGCTGCCGCCCAGGTTCGAGCACGTGTCCTTGAGCTTGGCGGTGAGGTGGTTTCCGAGGCCGTGATCCGTGAGATTCATTACCACGCGCTCGCGGTTCGCCTTCCGATTACCGCCGTCCAAGCCTTGCTCGATGCAGACCGCCGAAACACGGTGGCACTCGTGCAGGCCGAGCAGATCCAATTTTTCCGGGCCTCGGGCCAGATGGCTGGACGGGTTACGGTTGATCAGGTTTCCCCGTTGGCGAAACTCTTGGACGCGCCCCCACCTGATCCCGCAAGTCAGCCGGTCGTAGCCCTCCTGGACGGCTTGCCCTTGCAGTCCCATCGAGCACTCGCGGGACGGCTCTCGATTGATGACCCGGATAACTTCAGTGCCAACTATGAATCGCGTTTCCGTCTGCACGGCACCGCGATGGCGTCGCTTATCATCTGGGGCGATCTTCACGCGCCGGGCGAACCCATCCCACAACCGCTCTATGTTCGCCCGATCATGCAACCGTTCTCGCAGCCGGAATGGGTTAATATGCCTCCAGAAGAGCGGGTTTCCGAAAGGGTGCTGATCGTCGATCTCATTCATCGCGCCGTGCGTCGGATGTTCGAGGGTGATGGCTCGGAACCACCGAGTGCCCCTGATGTGGCGATCATCAATCTTTCCATCGGTATCGACGACCGTCCCTTCGAGGGAACGATGAGTCCCTTGGCCAAACTGCTGGACTGGCTGTCATGGAAGTATGGCGTTCTTTTTCTGGTAAGCGCGGGGAATCACGGAAGCCCTGTCAGGCTAGGGAAACCGTGGTCCGCATTCGCTACCGCGAGCACGGAAGAGATTCACGAGCATATCACGAAAGCAATTGCAGCCGAGACAAGGCTCCGGCACTTGCTCTCCCCAGCGGAGGGAATGAACGTTCTCACGGTTGGTGCCGTTCATGAGGACCATGATCCGGCCACGGTACGCCCGAATTGGATTGACCCTGCGAAACCTGGGTTCCCGAGTCCTATCAACGCCCAGGGTCAAGGGTACAAGCGATCAGTCAAGCCTGATGTTCTTGCCTCTGGGGGACGCGTGGCGTTTGAGCGGCCATTATTGGGCACAGTGACGGAACTCTCCTTGCCCCGTGTGGTCTACGCTCCTGGCCAACTGGTGGCTACACCAGGACCGACGCCTGGAGATGTGACGGCAACGGTGCCGACTCGTGGGACAAGCAACGCAACGGCCATCATGTCAAGAGCCGCTGCCTTTCTCGCCCCAATGCTGGATGAACTCCGAGAGATGGAGGGCGGCCACATTTTGGACCAGATTCCTGAGGCGGTATGGCTCAAGACACTGCTCGTACACGGAGCGCGTTGGGGAGAGGCTGGCATCGCTTATCAAACGCTCTTTCAGACTCCCGACAACGGCAATAAGCTTCCAGAGCAACTCACGCGACTTTTAGGTTACGGTCGGGTTGACCTGGATGCGGTGCGCGAATGCACAGCAACTCGCGTCACCGTGCTTGCCGGGGGAAAACTTGTCGTCGATGCCGGTGCTGAGCATCGATTTCCCCTGCCGCCATCGCTCAGTGGTAAACGCGGCAGGCGTAGTCTGGTGGTTACTCTGACGTGGATGACGCCCATTCATCCGCTGAACCATCGATGGCGCCGGGCTCACCTTTGGTTTACGGCTCCAAAGTCAAAGCTGTCGGTTGGCAGCAACAAACACCTCGAAAGAAGCATTACGGCTTGGCAAACCGTCCAGCGAGGAACAGTCCAGCACGAGGTATTCGAAGGTGAGAAGGCTGCGGCCTTTGTGGATGGCGACGAGATCGTTATCCACGTCAGTTGTCGTGAGGACGCAGAGGTACTCGCTGGCACCGTGCCATACGCGCTTGCGATAACTCTTGAGGTCGAGGATGCGATTGGAATCGACATCTACGCTGAAATTCGTGCCCGTGTTCTGAGCAAGGTTCGTGTTGCTGCTGAGAGTGATTCTACATGATATATCATCGAATCTTTTCTACGTGGCCATGCATGTCCCTCGGTTCTCGGAAAGGGAGGGGATGCTGATGAAGCGTACCTGCGAAGCCGCTTTTGAAACCGTCATCGAAGCACATTTGCTCAATAACGGATACCTCTCACTGACCTCCGACGGCTTCGACCAGGAGTTGGCCCTGTTCCCGGAAACCGTGCTGGACTTTATCCGGGAAACCCAACCCAAGGCATGGGCGGCACTGGAGTCGTTGCATGGAGAGAAGACGAGCGAACAGATCCTCATTGATCTGACCAAATGGATGAATACCAATGGTTCACTCGCCACCCTGCGCCATGGATTCAAATGCTATGGGCGCACATTGCGCGTGGCCTATTTCAAGGCGGCCCACGGACTCAATCCAGAACTCGAAGCCCATTATGCTGCCAATCGAATCGGTATCACCCGCCAACTCCACTTTTCCACCCGAACGGAACACTCTCTGGATGTCGTCATCAGCGTCAACGGCATTCCCCTGGTTACCATCGAACTGAAAAACCCGCTTACCGGCCAGACGGTCGAACATGCCATCCGCCAATACCGCAAGGACCGGGATCCCCGAGAGCCCATCTTCGAGTTCAAACGGCGCACACTGGTCCATTTCGCGGTGGATACCGAATCGGTGTTCATGACTACCCGCTTGGCTGGGCCATCCACTTATTTCCTGCCCTTCAACAAGGGCTGCGATGGTGGCGCAGGCAATCCGGTTGACCCAATGGGAAGGGGATACCGAACTGCCTACCTGTGGGAGGAAGTTTTGCAAAAAGGGAGTCTACTCGACATCCTTGCCCGTTTCATTCACCTGCAACAGGATGAAAAGCGTGATGACAAAGGGCGGAAGGTCAAAAAGGAAACCATGATCTTCCCTCGATTTCATCAGTTGGAGGCGGTGCGCTTTCTGGAGTCCTCGGCGCGCAACGACGGCGTGGGACACAATTACCTCGTCGAGCACTCGGCGGGCAGCGGTAAGAGCAACACCATTGGATGGCTGACGCATCGCTTGGCATCTCTCCACAACAATGCGAACGAACGGGTTTTTGATACCGTTATCGTGGTGACAGACCGGATTGTTCTGGATCAACAGCTTCAGGATACCATCTATCAATTTGAGCATCGCCATGGTGTTGTCCAGAAGATTGATGAAAGTTCACGTCAACTGGCGGAAGCCCTGGAAAACGCCGTCCCCATCGTCATCACCACCTTGCAGAAGTTCCCTTTTGTGACCAAGCAATTGATCAAGCTAGCCGAAGAACGGGGAACGGTCGGCCATGGTGTTCTTCCTGTCCGCCGTTGCGCAGTTATTATTGATGAGGCGCACAGCTCCCAGGGAGGAGAAACGGCTACCGATTTGAAGGAGGTTCTTGGCGGGGAACGTCTGCGCCAGGAGGCCAAAGAGCGCGCTGCCGAGGAAGGGCGGGAGGATTTTGAGGAACTGTTCCGTAGCATGGCCAAGCGTGGGAGACAGACCAACATCAGCTTTTTTGCTTTCACCGCCACACCCAAGCATAAGACCATGGCCGTATTTGGCAATAATGGTCGGGCCTCCCATCGCTATACCATGCGACAAGCCATTGAGGAGGGATTCATCCTGGATGTCCTGAAGCACTACACCACCTATGACACCTACTTCCGCCTGCTCAAAGCCATCGAGGAGGATCCCAACGTTGAACGCAAAAAGGCGGCCCGCGCCTTGGCTCGTTTCCTCAAACTCCATCCCCACAACATCGCCCAAAAGACCGAGGTGATGGTGGAACACTTCCACGCGGCATCCCAACACAAGATCGGTGGCCGGGCCAAGGCCATGGTGGTGACCGGTTCAAGGCTGGAGGCGGTTCGCTATAAGCAGAATTTTGACCGCTACATTCAACAGAAAGGTTACCCGATCAAATCCCTGGTTGCCTTTTCTGGAACCGTGATCGATGACAAAATCCGGGATGTAACCTACACCGAAGAGGGTATGAACCTCGGTGTGCGTGAAAAAGAGTTGCCTGATATCTTCGCGACCCAGGAATATCAAGTGTTGCTAGTGGCCGAAAAATATCAGACCGGGTTTGATCAACCGCTTCTCCACACCATGTACGTGGATAGGCGATTGGCAGGCATTCAGGTTGTTCAGACCCTTTCCCGTCTCAACCGTATCCACCCGCTCAAAGAAGACACCTTCGTTCTCGATTTTGTCAATGACCGGGATGAGATCCGCGAAGCCTTCAAAACCTACTATGAAGGCGCGGAAATGGGCGAAGAAGTTGATCCAGCCAGGATGTATGAAATCAAGGGCGAGTTGGATGCCTCCGGTATTTATCTGCCCGAAGAAGTCGAACGGTTCTGCGCCGTCTATTTCAAA
>JADGCJ010000215.1 GCA_015229045.1 Magnetococcales bacterium | reverse complement strand
CTCGTTTCAACACCGTATTTGTCCACGTATTGACTCTGGTGGGCAAATGGACCGCTCTGGTAACAAAAATCACCGTTGAGTCGGGTCCATCTCACGGTAGAAGAGCAATTGCGGTAGGGGCTTTTTGAGGAGACCCTAAATATGGTTCTGCGCGCTAGATTCTGTAAAATTATCCTTGATTGCCAATATTTTTGGCAATATTTCCATGAACACACGCACCAATTGTGGGTCAAACGCGGTTCCGGTGCAATTTTGGATTTCCTCCACCGACGATTCAACACTCCAAGGCTCTTTGTAGGGCCGTTTGGAAGTGAGTGCGTCAAAAACATCGGCTAGGCTGCAGATACGCCCCATCAACGGTATCCCTTCTCCTTTTATGCCATAGGGGTACCCATTGCCATCCCACCGTTCGTGGTGAGTGAGCGCAATCATATGGGCGGTTTGCAATAGAAGGGAGGGCTCTCTGTCCAGGAGTTTTCCACCCAACAGGGTGTGCTGCCTCATGGTAACAAACTCAACTTCGGTCAACCTCCCCGGTTTAAGAAGAATGCTATCTGGGATACCTATTTTTCCAACATCGTGCATTGGGGCGGCGGCCAGGAGCAGTTCCTGGTCGCTAAGAGAAAGCCCGCATGCCTCTCCCAACAAGGCGGAGTAATGGCTCATACGCTGGATATGTAAGCCAGTTTCGTTGTCCCGATATTCTGCCGCTTGGCCCAGACGGCGAATGATCTCCAGTCTGGTACGTAACAACTCCAACTCTCGATCTGACAGTGCCTGGGCAGTGCGGGCACTGCGCAGGAGATAGCGCACCCGGTGACCTAACAGACCCCAATGAATGGGCTTGGTTATGAAATCGGTGGCACCAAACTGATAGGCTCGATCAATGGAGATCAGGTCATCCAGACTGGTGGCCAGCACAACGGGCAAATATTCCAGCCCATTCTGTTGGCGAATGGTCCGACAAAGGGAAAACCCATCCATGCCAGGCATCACCACATCAGAGATCACCATATCGGGACGCTCCTTCTGTATGATCTCCCATGCCTGCTCCCCATTCTCTGCCTCCACCACGCGACAGCCGTCCTGCTCCAATGCCTCCCGCATGGGCAACCGTTGCATAAGTTCATCATCAACGATCAAGATCAATGGGTTTGCCAACTCTTCGACCAGTTCATACATGGAACTCTCCCGCCTGTTGAGATCGACCAAACGCGATCAATGCCTGTTTGGTTTCGTCGAAGAGATAGCCGCTCGACTGAGCAAGCTGCCGAACTTGTGCCAGATCTGCGTGGTCAGTCTCCATGGATTGACCCAGTTCGGCCAAACGTGCGGCCCCCATGGTAAGGCTGGAGGATTTTAGCGTGTGGGCAGCGATCCTCACTCTTTCCGGGTTATATTGATCCAAAGCCTGTTCCAGTTCGGCCAATAACTCTGGTGTTCTAGTCAAGTAACTGCCAACCATCTTGTCCAGGAGAGCCTTGTTGCCATTCCGAACGAGGTCGAGAACATGTTCCAAGGCTACCGGATCCAATAAGGGTGTGAAGGGTGGTTCGGAGGTTACGCCACCCGGATCGTCGGGGAGTGCTCGTGGTGCGGTCAGGTTCACCTCCAGAATTTGGCAAGAGGATAATACGACCGTTTTCTCCTGTTTCTTTGGGTTATCCTGTACTTTCGGCAGCCATCGACACAGGGTGGTGCCCAAATCCGCCTGACTGAATGGTTTGCGCAGATAGTCGTCCATGCCTGCATCTTTGCACTGTTGTCGGCTTTGCTCCAAGACATGGGCAGTCAGGGCGACAACGGGTATGCGAGAACGTCCCGTCTCGCTTTCCCATTGACGCAGACGCTTGGTTGCCTCAAAACCATCCAGGATGGGCATTTCGCAATCCATCAGGATGACATCGAAAGGGGGGATCGTCATGCGCAACAACGTCAAGGCGCGTTGTCCGTTGTCGGCCACCGTCACATGACAACCGAACAGTTCCAAGGTTGCGATAGCCACCTCCTGGTTGACTTGGTTATCCTCAACCAGAAGGATTCGTCCTGAAAAATGAATATTGTCTGGAGTTGGTAGTTGTTGGATGGCTTGCCACAACGCAATCTCCCGTCGATCCCCTGGCTGTTGCTTGCCAAAGCGGGCGGTAAACCAGAAGGTGGAGCCCTCTCCTTGCACACTCTCCACCCCCAATTCACCTTCCATCATGCGTACCAGCTTTTGGGCAATGGCCAACCCCAACCCGGTTCCGCCAAACTTACGCGAAATCGCTGGGGTTTCCTGTGAAAAAGAGAAGAACATATGCTGCTGATACTCTGGAGCAATACCGATACCTGTGTCGGTCACCCTGAAACAAAGCGTGACATCCGCCTCTCGCTCCTCCATCACCTCCACCGACACCCCAACGCTGCCCTCCTCGGTAAACTTGATGGCATTACCCATCAGGTTGAAAAGGATTTGGCTGAGTCGGTGGGGATCTCCCAGGAGGTGGACTGGGGTACGCTCAGCTATCAGACACCGAAGGGACAAACCTTTTCTTGTTATGCGTTCTGTAAAAATATTAACGACATCATGAATGACCTCATCCAGCTCAAACCGCAACAATTCCAGAAGCATCTGACCTGCCTGGATCTTGGAGAGATCCAAAATGTCATTGATGATGCGCAACAAGGTGCGCCCTGAACGATGGATGGTCTGGGCATAATGGCGTTGTTGTTCCGTCAAAAGCGTTCCCAGAATCAGGTCGGCCATTCCCAACAAGCCATTCATGGGCGTGCGAATTTCATGACTCATGGTGGCCAAAAAAGCTGCCTTGGCTTGGTTGGCTGCTTCTGCCTCCTGTTTCGCGAGCAGAATATTTGCTTCCGCTTCCTTGCGTTCTGTGATGTCACGCACTACTGCCAATATGACCGCCCTGCCATCCAGAACCACGGTACTTAGAAGCACTTCGGCTGGAAAATCGTGTCCATCGGTTCGCCGGTGTATCCAATCGAAGTGATTGGAACCACAAGCGATGGCTGCAGCAATACGTTGATTGGCCAAATTGAGTGAATCTTCCCCTTGTGGTTGTACAGGAGGGGAGATATCGGCTGGATGCAAGCGGCAAAACTCCTCCCGTGAGGCGCAACCAAACAGAGTCAGGGTGGCTGCGTTACAGTCGAAAAACCCTTTCTCATCCAGCAACATCACCGCATCATAGGAAGATTCGAACAGGGTACGGAAGTGTGCCTCGGAACGGGCCAGTTTGTCACGCTTTTGTTGCAACTCGGCCTGTGCCTGTTCCCGCTCCTTGATCTCCCGAATTAGCGCGGCATTGGCCCTCTGTAGTAATTTTTCAGCAATTATTCTTACTCTGCGGCTTTGGAATCCCTCTATAAGTTGCGCGCAGGCAGCAAGTACTGGTCCAAGATACTCGATCAGAACCGGATCGTAACCGTTGGGGCGGTTGGCTATCCCCAACACACCCACCACTTTTTCCCGACGTTTGACAGGAACCCCCAGTAGTGCATGAACCGGTGGATAGCCATTGAACAGATCATGCCAAGATGGTTCCTTTGTCGGATCGTTCAGGATGATCGACTGACCCCCAAGAACGACGCTAACCAATCTATCATGCATCTTGCCAGAAAGAATACCTGTCGAGAGATCAACGGAGACACACCTCTGAATGGTTTCATCCCTAATCGTGCTGATGGTGGCCAAATTTTGCATTTGGATACTGCCCTGTTTACCCGGCTTGGCGCTGGAGATAAAGCCACAGCTACTGCCGGTCAGTCTCAGAATCTCCATGAGAAGTTCGTCAAAAACCTTGTTTGGACCGGAATCTTCAATAAACAGGCTTTGGATGCGGTTTACACACTCCACCTGAAGTTTAAGTTCATCCTCTGTTTGTCTCTTTTCAGTGATGTCATGCATGGAAATCACGGCACCCAGTTTTCGTCCCGAAGAGTCGTACATGGCCTGACCGGTGGCCAGAAGAGCACGTTTGACACCAGAGCGAGGAGCGATCACCATCTCCCTGTTGCGTATCACCTTGCCGGAAAAGGCCTGAAACAAGGGAACATCCTCTTTCCGCATGGGTGTAACACCATCGGCGAAGTAAAGATTGTAGTGATCAGCCCACTGTTCTGGAGGAAGATAGTTTGCCTCCGCACCATGAAATTTGCGGCTTGCCAGATTGAAGTGGGAAAGCACGCCCTGCTCATCGCAGGCTACGATCCCATCCTGGATATTGTCCAGTATGGCTTCGATAAAGACCTCCTTATGATTGAGCGCCCTCTTCTCATGCTGCCTGCAATTTTCGATTTCCTGTTCCAGGTCGGCATTTCTCTCTTCCGTATCCAGAAGCGATCTACTCAATGCCAGATGGGTTTCAACCCGTACCAGAACCTCTTCCACCATGAACGGTTTGTTAATAAAATCCACGCCACCGACTTTGAACCCCTTGACCTTGTAGGCAGTGTCGGTCAAACCGCTCATGAAAATCACAGGAAATTTATCGGCAGGATGCATGGCCTTTATTTGGCGACAGACATCAAATCCGTTCATATCCGGAAGTTTGACATCCAACAGTACCAGATCAGGTGACATGGATCGGCAGGAGAGCAGAGCTGCATGGGCCGAGGAGGCCAAACAAACCGTGTAGCCTTTGGCCTGAAGAATTTTTGCAAGAAACAGCAAATGTTCCTCAGTATCATCAACAACTAAAATAGTTCCTGTCACGGGTTCGTCCATCCTGGGAACTCCTGTCAAAACTCTTCATGATGAATCGTTCGATCTCTGCCCACCATCATCTGCCGTGAGCTGGGTCGCAAATCCGATGGCATTCGTTGCGGTATGTCTTGGCTCCCAGTTTGACTGGACACGGAAAGGCCGGATTGGTTTCATGTCC
>JADGCJ010000214.1 GCA_015229045.1 Magnetococcales bacterium | reverse complement strand
TGATCCATGAAACTCAATGAACGAATACCTCTTCCAATGTTGGAGCTTCCAATACCTGTAAACGCCACGTCTCCAGTTCATCCGGATTCACCTTGGCGATGTGTTCGCTGGCCCATTCGGGCGAGAGACCAAAGCGATGCTGCAATGGTTGTGTCAATGTTTTGGCCACACCATTTCGTTCTCCGCGTCGTTCCCCTTTTTGTGTTCCTCTTGGCTCAATGTGCCTGGACCCAGTCCATCCTGCGCGCTCCGTTCGTCGATCTGGAATGATCATTTCACCATCCCCCTCAGCCTGGAAAACAGCTTGTCGATATATCCATCCCGGTCATCCGTCATGAACAGCACATGCATCTCCTCAAGATCGTCCCGGGTGTTGTCCCAGTTCAGTTGTGGGTGCCGCGTCCAGGAAAGGATGAAGCTGTTGAGAATTACGGTTGGGTCTTGCAGGCGCTGCTCGACATCCTTGATCCGCTTGTGGAACAAAACCTTCTCGCTGGCGGGGCCTTCGTGCAAAAGGCCGTGCGGCTCGATGAAGGTGACATACTGTTTCCCACCAACGAGCATCCACAGAATGAAATCGGGGTGGAAGTTGCCCGCCTCGAAGAAACCCACACCTTTGCCCCTGCTCATGTTCCTGAGCACAAAGAGTTCCATTCCATCCTTTTCCAGAGCCGATGTGTGGCTGTCGCACCAGGTTTTCAGATCGGTGACGAATTGATACTCGCTTTCATTGAGGGCGACGGGAAGGATGGTAATTTTTCCTCCGCGCCGGACATGAAAGAGCGGCTGGAACAGGTGTTTGCCGAAATTGCAGGCGTTCAGATCGCCGATTTTCAGCAGATCGTCCTTCTTCTGCTCCAGATCCTTCTTGATCTGCTGGATTCCCTGGATGACCTGTTCCTCATCGCCGTCCACGATGAGTTGGTAGAACTCCTCTTGCGGGATATTGTCATCATCCGGAGTCAGATCCCGTAGTTCCAGACGCGGCTCGATGAACTCCCGTTTGCGATAATTATAGTAGTGATCACAGTACCGCTTCAAAAGCTCAGACGCCACCTGCTGCAACAAGAACACGCCGTCAAAGGTGGCCGGGTTCAGGCGGGTTTCTGGCAGGTAGAGGGTGTACCAATTCGGATTTTCCAGTAAACGTTTGATGCCGTCCTTGGTAATATTAAAGTTATACCAGCTCCGTTCGCGTTTGAACTGCTCCAGATCGAAAAAAAGCGTGTCGTAATCCAGCAGCGCCAAATGTTGTTCACGTAATGATACCTTGTCCTTCCGGGTCGCCAGAGATGTACCGCGTGACTGCATCGCCTGGATGCGCGGGTACCAGTCGGCAACGACCGTGTGATGCGTCATGTAATCCGGGATATCCCCGACAGTGGGCACAGGTGCATCTTTTTTAAAGTCGTACTCCTTGCCATCCGATGCCTTCCGCTTCAGTCGCAGGATTTTAAGTTTTTTGCCGAAATCAAAGGTGACATTCAGCGGGATGATCATGATTTTGCGGCGTTCGTTGCCGGGAAGCCCTTCCTCTTTGAGGAAGTCGCGGAACTTCTCCATGAAGTCGGCTTTGATGCCGAACACGTTCAGGGTTTCCAGTTCTTCAATGAAAGTCGGCCGGACCGGCGCATGGGAATGGCCACTGCGCTTCAGGCTCCACGCATAACCCTTCAAACGAATACCACGCCCGAAGAGTTGAATGATCTGGGATCCCTCCGAGCGCCCGACATGCATCAAGCCCATGGTGCTGACGCGCCAGCAGTCCCATCCTTCAACGAATTTTTTGGAGCCGATGAGCAGGTTGACGGGTGATGTGGAATCCTTCACCGAGGCGAACATGGCCTCGGTGAAGTCGCTGTCCGCAACGGTGATACGGGTGCCGCTCCGTACCGCCACCTCCGCCACGTGATCGCACAGACTTTTGGCATTACCGACGTTGATCAGACCGAAGGGCGTCTCACTTGTGCCGACACGCAAGGCCACTTCACCCGATTCACCCTTGATGCGATCCAGCGATAAATGACCGCCTGCGGCATGGTTGAACAGCCTGGAGAGGACATCCCGGTAAAGCGTCTCAACGGTTTCGCCGCCATTCATGGCCCGGGCCAGATAAGTGAATGCCCCGGCAAAAATGTCGTTCCCATCCTTGTCCAGCAGACCGGTATCCTGGCCTTTGCCGGTGAGGATCTCGTGCATGCGCTGCATCGCCGCCTGCTGGTTGTCGAGGAAATCGGCGATGAACTGGATGATGCGTGCCACGTCCGTGGCCACGATTTGTTCATCCTTGCTCATCTTGCCGGAAGAAACCGTACTGCCGACAAAGACCCACAGCGGTTTCTCCAGATTGAACGGCTCGAAATCATTCGTCTTCTCCTCGTAGATACGGAGCTGCTGATAAAACTTCAGCAGGCATGCGGTCATGTAGATGGATTGGGTCTCCTCGAAGGATTCGGGCAGGTTCAGGATTTGGTAATCCTTGCCGAAGCCGTCTTCATAGAACCATCGGTATGAGTAATCAAAAATGATCGTCTTGGCGTAGCTGTTCTCAAAGTCGGCATTGCCTGACGCCTGAACAGCCTGTTCAAAGGTTGCAGAATACTCAAAGGTGAACCCCTTGGCACAGAGTTCGGATCGCCGGGTGAACCAAACCCCTTCCTCTTTGCCGCTCATGCCGCGATGACCCTCGTCCACCAGAAGCAGGTTCTGATCGCCAAGACTGCGCGTGGCGATGGTGTTCGGTCCCGCTTGATCGGCCAGCTTGGTCATCTCCAGCACATCAAGGTCATGGGCAAAACTGTACTGGCCGCCACGGGATTGCAGATAGCGACCTGCCAAAATATCGCTTTCACGGAACTCGGCAATGTGCTGCTCGGACAAACGCTCGTTGGGCGTCAGCAGGATGACACGGGAGAGGTTTTTATCCTTCCCATGCTTTGCAGCGTAATGGCGGTATTGTAATAGATTGATGTGCATCAGCAGCGTCTTGCCGCTGCCGGTGGCATTCTGCAGACAGAGCTTGTTCAGATCGTCTTCGTTGTAGGGTGGCACATCGGCGTAATCGTCCCAGTGGCGGTTGAAGCGCTCAACGAATGCGTTGAGATCGGCGAGCATCCCTTCACGATTGCCAAAAAAGCGGTCCAGGTAGATCTCGACGAATAACAGGGTGAGCCACTGGTAATATTTCCACACCACCGGTCGGTGACGCTTTGCGTTGATCGCCCGGGTATGGCGGACGATGTTCTGCTCGTAGGTCAGAAGCATATCGCGACTGATGCGAAAACCCGGGTAATCAGCCATTGGATCGGCATGGCTGAACAGCGGGCTATCGCCGAGATGGTGAAAGAAGAAATGCAGATGATCCTTGTCCAACCCTTCCAGGCGCGGATCACGGATGGGGTCGGCCAATTTGTGAAAGGGGCGAACCACTTTGCCGTTTACTTCATGCTCGGTGAGCGGATCAATGCCGAACAGGCTCACCAGCCACTGATTGAGCAGTAGTTTGTTCCTGAATGAATGCGGCGTTTTCCCTCTGGTTTTACGCTTCGCCATCTTTGCTCCCAACAAGTGATTCCAGTTTTGTCAGCCAGGCATCAAACAGCGGGCAGGCGAAGCGCATTTTGGAAATGCCGATTTCCGTGGCGATCACCAGGCCGGTAGAAGTTTTTTTGAAACGATCAGAAAGTGCCTCCAGCCTTTTTGAAGGTGCTGTTGTGCTATGGTCGTTAATCTTTTCTGGCTCCTTACATTCCGCAAGAATCGCGTCAACATGCCGTTGAGTAACACCTAATTTTTCAGCAAGGCATGCGGGATCACTGAAATACAACGCTTCAGTCTCGTGCATGGAAACGTAGGGGATGAAACGACCTGCCGAATTTTGCTCAGGAAAGAGCTGTTTCACTTTTTCAGCGGTGGCCTGATTCATGATTTCAGCTTTTCTGGTGTGATCCGTTTGGCTCTTCGAATCATTATATCCCGGCCAATCGCTACGTATGCCGTAGTAATCGACAAAAAGGGTAAGCCAAGTGTCCCGCCGTTGTTTGAGATGCTTCTCAATGTCATTTATGGCCCGTGCAAACTTTACATCACCACCTTTTTCACCGGGTTTATCCAGAATGATTGGTGTCAAATACACGCAGCGGTCTGCCATATAGGGTGCAAGAAGTTGTTTGACGAATCGATGCTCGGTCAGACCTTCCACCAGCACAATGACTTCAGCAAAATCACTCATGGCTGGTTCCCCCATCGATCACATTCTTGGTCCATAACGCTCCGACAGAGTACTCTTCCAGCCATTCTTTATAGTCAGCATGGTTTAACCTTGCAAAGGTGGATTGTCCTTCCTTGCGGTTCACCACCACAATGTCTTCAATGGCAAATTCATTGAGGAGAGAAGGCGATTGTGTCGCCACCAGGATTTGCGTCCTTTTGGCTGCGGCATGAATCAATTCCGCCAAGATGGCAATGGCCTCAGGGTGCAAGCCTAATTCCGGCTCATCAATCACAATGACTGAAGGTGGAGAAGGTTGCAGAAGCGCCGTAGCAAGACAGATGAACCGGATGGAACCATCAGAGAGATGATAGGGTTGCATCGGGAAATCGGAACCTTTTTGCTGCCAACTGAGTTTGACTTTTTCGGCCTCGCCATACGTGAGAACGTCCAGACGGAAATCATCAAAAAAAGGGATCACCAGCCGAGTGGCATTGACAATCTCCTGATAATGGGACCGGTGAAATTGATCATTCTTCAGTCTCAGCAGAAAGGGCGCAATATTGCCGCCATTGTTCCGAAGAACCTGATTATCTTCGACAATCTCCGAGCGGCGCATAGGAGCCGTAGAGCTGGTGTCATGAAAGTGGTAGACCATCCAGTGCGCAATGGACTCATGGACGAAATGACCGACACCATTGAAGCCGGTATGGATTTTGAGCGCCGGATACTGGAAATCTACCAGGGATG
>JADGCJ010000213.1 GCA_015229045.1 Magnetococcales bacterium | reverse complement strand
AGGAGGAAGGGCACAGCCCTTCCTCCTGGACCTCCATCCCAGTCTTTCAATAGTTTAAAAAACTACGTATCTCGAAATGGATTCGGTTTAAACCGCGTCTACCATCTCACGGAGCTACAGCCCATGAATAGCATGAAAACAACCCTCTTACTGGCCGGAATGGCCGCCCTCTTCATGGTGATAGGCCACGCCATCGGCGGCCAGAAAGGTATGACCATGGCTCTGCTCATGGCAACCGTCATGAACGTCGGGGCCTACTGGTTCTCTGACAAAATGGTTCTCTCCATGCATAATGCCCAGGCCGTCGGTCCCGATGATGCCCCGGAACTCTATGAAATTGTGGAAGAGCTGGCACGGCGCGCCAACCTGCCCATGCCCGCTGTCTACGTCATCGACGACGACACACCCAACGCCTTCGCCACCGGACGCGACCCCGAACATGCCGCCGTGGCCGCCACAACAGGCATCATGCGCATCCTGACCCGGGAAGAGTTGGCCGGCGTCATGGCACATGAATTGGGCCATGTACATAACCGCGACATCTTGATCTCGACCATCGCCGCGACATTCGGTGCCGCCATCACCTGGCTGGGCCATATGGCCATGTTTTTGGGGCCATCACGCTCCGACGAACGCGAAGAGGGCGGCGGCGGCATCGTCGGCGGTATCCTGATGATGATCCTGGCCCCCTTGGCTGCGACCTTGATTCAAATGGCCATTTCACGCTCGCGGGAGTATGGCGCCGATGATTTCGGTGCCCAATTGAGCGGCAACCCCCTGTGGTTGGCGCGCGCCCTGGAAAAGCTCGAACATGGCAACCGTGCCATCCCCATGGCAAGCGCCGAAAGTCACCCGTCAACAGCACAACTCTTTATTGTCAACCCACTTTCCGGAAGCATGATAGCAGGCCTCTTTTCCACCCATCCACCCATCGACGAGCGCGTTTCGCGACTCCGCGCGCTGGCAGGAGAGTATCGATGATCAAGATTGCACCCTCCATCTTATCGGCGGATTTCGCCCGATTGGGCGAGGAGATTGCGGCAGTCGAGGCGGCTTCGGCCGACTACATTCATGTCGACGTCATGGATGGACATTTTGTGCCCAATCTGACTTTAGGCCCACCTGTCGTGGCCTCACTGCGACGGGTTGTGAAACAACCCATGGATGTGCACTTGATGGTCGCACCCGTTGATCCTTATGTCATTGAATTTGCGAAAGCAGGAGCAACCATCATCTCCGTGCATGCCGAGGCGACGTTGCATTTGGACCGAACACTTCACCTGATTCGTGAGCAGGGTTGTCGCGTTGGCGTGGCCATCAACCCCGCGACCTCTGTCAGTGCCATCGAGGAGGTGATTCCTCTGGCTGACATGATCCTTGTCATGAGCGTCAATCCTGGTTTTGGCGGACAATCGTTCATACCGACGACCTTGAGCAAGATTCGGCGCGTCAGGCAGATGATCGATGCCAGCGGTCGAGCCATCGAATTACAGGTCGACGGGGGAATCAAGGCAAGCAATATCGCCGCCGTGGCTGAAGCAGGAGCGGATGTCTTCGTGGCCGGATCGGCTGTGTTCAGTGAGGCCGATTATGGCAAGATCATGGGAGAGCTGCGCAGTCAGGCCATGCTGGGAGCCGCCAGAAGGTTGCCAACACCATCAACGTTTCATAAAAACGACGCATGAAAGACTGGGACAGAGGTCCAGCTTAATCAATCTCTTTTTTGCTCCGCCCCTCCACTTATGGTAGAAAGATGACACATCGTGGCGGCGTGGTTGGTGCTGTCTGGCCCTCGGCAAGGAACGTGAACCATCATGGAGAAAAAATTCAATCCACAAGCCATTGAAAAAAAATGGCAAGCTATCTGGGAGCAGGAACATATCTTTCGCACCGACGACTCCTCCGACCAGGAAAAATTTTACGTTCTGGTCATGTTTCCCTATCCGTCGGGCCGGATTCACATGGGCCATGTGCGCAATTACACGATCGGCGACCTGATCGCCCGCTACCAGCGCCTGCGCGGTAAAAATGTCCTGCATCCCATGGGTTGGGACGCCTTCGGCATGCCGGCCGAAAATGCTGCCATCCAAAAAGGGATCCATCCTGCCGACTGGACCTACGACAACATCGCCACCATGCGTCGCGAACTCAAGTCGATGGGCCTCTCCTACGACTGGGAACGTGAGTTCGCCACCTGCGACCCCGAGTATGCCCGTCATGAACAGGAGTTGTTTCTGCAACTCTATGAAAAAAACCTTGTCTATCGAAAGAAATCCCTTGTCAACTGGGATCCGGAAGATCAAACCGTCCTCGCCAACGAACAGGTGATCGATGGGCGTGGCTGGCGCAGCGGTGCAAAAGTACAAAGACGGGAACTCTCCCAATGGTTTCTGCGTATTACCCAGTACGCTGACGAGCTGCTCGACGGCATCGAGCGCCTGCCCGGCTGGCCGGAAACCGTGCGCACCATGCAGACCAACTGGATCGGTAAAAGCCATGGCGTCGAGTTCTCCTTCAAGATCGAAGGCGACACGGCAACACTTCCGGTCTATACCACACGCCCTGATACCATCATGGGCGTTACCTTCTGTTCCATCGCCGCCGAACACCCTCTGGCCACTCGTATCGCTGCCAACAGCCCCGACGCCATGGCCTTCATCCGCACCTGCCAGCAAACCGGAACCAGCGAAGAAGCACTCGAACGCCTTGAAAAGAAAGGCTTCGATACGGGTCTGCGTGCCATTCACCCCTTTACCGGGGAGCTGGTGCCCATTTTTATCGCCAATTTTGTCCTCATGAGCTATGGCACGGGTGCGGTCATGGCGGTTCCGGCCCACGATCAACGCGATTTCGAATTCGCTCGCGCCCATGACCTGCCCATCCGTGTGGTGATACAGCCCGTCGATAAAACTCTGGATGCCTCGACCATGACCGAGGCCTACACCGGCCCCGGCGTTCTGGTCGCCTCCGGCCCCTTCGATGGCCTGGACAACGAAATCGCCCAGGCAAAGGTGGCTGAAGCGTTTCAGAGTCAAGGAATTGGTCGCGCCACAATCAACTATCGCCTGCGCGACTGGGGCATCTCTCGCCAGCGTTATTGGGGCAATCCCATCCCCATGATCCACTGTCCCCGGTGTGACGTCGTGCCGGTGCCCATTGCCCAATTGCCGGTCTCTCTGCCGCGTGATGTCGACCTCAAACAACCCGGCAATCCGCTTGAGCGCCACCCTGCCTGGAAAACGACCACCTGCCCACGTTGCGGCGCTCCCGCCCAGCGGGAAACCGATACCATGGACACCTTCATGGAGTCATCGTGGTATTATTTACGTTATTGCGCGCCGGATTGCCACACCGCTCCGCTCGATCGTGC
The DNA here is from genome assembly GCA_015229045.1 of Magnetococcales bacterium. The sequence goes on along the minus strand of JADGCJ010000213.1, from coordinate 1,688 downwards.
GCGCGTTGAACGATGGATGCCGGTTGACCAATACATTGGTGGCATCGAACATGCCGTGTTGCACCTGCTCTACGCGCGCTTCTTCCACAAGGCGCTGCGCGATATCGGCTGGGTGAGCTGCGATGAACCCTTCACCCGCCTGCTGACCCAGGGAATGGTGCGCAAGGATACCTTCCGCTGTCCGACACACGGCTGGCGTTACCCGGCTGAAGTTGTCCAAAACGACAGTGGTCCTGCGTGTCTTGAGTGTGGCGCCCCGCTCGAAGTGGGCCGCAATGAAAAAATGTCCAAAAGCAAGCACAACGTCGTTGATCCCAACGACTTGATCGCCGGTTATGGGGCTGATACGGCGCGACTTTTCATGCTTTTTACCGCCCCGCCGGAACGCGATCTGGAGTGGAATGAAAGCGGCGTTGATGGTGCCTGGCGGTTTCTCAATCGGTTGTGGCGACTGGTGCAGGAGATTGCCGTTCGTACCCCGTCTGTCAAGCCCGCAACGACCATGCCCACGGATGAAGTGTTGCGCAAACTGCGCGGCAAGCTGCACTCGACCATTGCGCGGGTTACGGCCGATCTTGAGCGGTTTCAATTCAATACTGGCATTGCAGCGGTCATGGAACTGGTCAATGAAGGCTTGCAGGTGTTGGCGACGTTGGGAGAGAGCTGGTCCGACGAAGCGGCTGCCATCATGCGCGAGCTGGCTGAAGTGTCGGTTGTTCTGCTCAACCCCTATGTGCCCCATATGACAGAGGAGTTGTGGCAGGATTTGGGTTGCCAAGGCTACCTCGGCAGTCAGCTCTGGCCGGAGGCCGATCCGGCAGCGTTGGTTCGCGATGAAATCACCATCGTTGTACAAATCAACGGCAAGCTGCGTTCCCGTTTGAGTGTCCCACCGGACATGAGTCAGGAAGATCTGGAGATCAAGGCATTGCACGATCCCCAGGTTGCACCGTTTTTGCTTGGCAAGAGTGTGCGCAAAACGGTGGTGGTACCAGGACGGTTGGTCAACATTGTGGTGGGATGATGAAAGCATCCCCTGTTGATACGGGTATGGTGCCTGAAAAAATATCTGGTCGTGCCCCACGTTCCCGGAGCTCTTCAGGTTTGGCTTTGGCAGGGTGTTTTCGTCTGACTTTGCCTTGCATACTGCTGGCTTGTGTCTTGAGTGGGTGCGGTTACCGTTTTTCCGAAGCCAATCCCGATTTGACACCGGCATGGCGTCATACGCGGATTCGTGTAGAGGGTCCGGGAGCGAAGAGTGACCCTTTGCTGGCTGGGGCATTGCGGCTGAATCTGGAGAAGCGTTTGGGTGTTGCCTCTTCAGGGGAATCGGCCGGTGGTGAGCAGCGGGAGCTGGTTGTTCGTTTGGAGGCTGTAGAGCGGTCCATGCATTTGGGAGATCGGAGCGGGTTGGCCGATCAATATCAAATCATGCTGCGGGCACAACCTCATTTGACGGTGAATGGTACAGCTGTCAAGCCTGGTTATCCTCAGGTCAAGGGAGTGGTTGTCTATAACGAGTTGCGCACGGTCACAGCCAGCCAGGCTGCACGCGACCAGGCCACGACTGAGGCAGCCAATCAGTTGACCGAGGAGCTGGTGGCGTTATTGGTCACTCAATTTTGATTTTTTGTAAACCAAATCCATTTCGAGATGCGTAGTTTTTTTAAACTATTGAAAGACTGGGA
>JADGCJ010000212.1 GCA_015229045.1 Magnetococcales bacterium | reverse complement strand
GGAAAGAACCGCCAGTGAGTTGTAGGCCAAGCCCACTGTAACCTTCGCCAGAAAAAGCAGTGCGTTCAGAACGATCAAGACCCCGACCGCTCGCATGCTGGCGGAAAAGGCGGGTTTGCGGCAAAAAACCGAATTGGCGCGTGTCATGTTTATTGCCTTTATATATTGATACTATATAAGTTGAATGGGTTGTTTTCAAACAGCCCCGCTATTGCTGTGCCTGATCCACGCCTTATTGGAAAGGAATATACCACTTTCAATCATCCTGGGCCAGTGGTACGTGACAACAACCGATCCTGCCATCCACGATCTGATTCGGTTACGCCGGTCGCCGCGATCATTTGATACCCGGCCCGTGGAGCGGAATGTGGTCAAAACGCTACTGGAGGCGGCCCGATGGGCAGCTTCGTGCTACAACACCCAGCCATGGCGTTATATAGTTGCCTTCCAGGAGGATGAGGAGGCGTTCAACCGTTTGCTGGGCTGTCTGATGGAGGTCAATCAGCATTGGGCCAAGCATGCGCCCGTGCTTCTGGTATCGTTGGCCCGCACACTGCACGATCACAACGGCAAACCCAACCGCTGGGCATGGCATGACGTTGGAGCAGCCAATGCGCAATTGACTGCCCAGGCCACGGCCATGGGATTGGTGGTCCATCAGATGGCCGGGTATGATCCCAGTGCGGTAGGTACGTTGTACACCTTGGAGCCGATTTTCGAGCCGGTCACGCTACTTGCGCTGGGTTATCCTGGATCGCCGGATCGGCTGGAAACCTCTTTGCGCGAGCGGGAGACGGCACTGAGACAACGCAAGCCCCTGGAGGAGATTGCCTTCAACGGAACGTGGGGAAACCCGCTGAGAGGAGCAAACGAGGAACGGTTGGCTGGATGCCATCATGGGCACCTCCCAGGCTGAAACCTGCAACAAGACGACTTAAAATACGGCAATCCCAAACGACCATCATGGTCCAGACACGAGGCGTGGGACTGCTGGAAATCACTGAGGAGGTCGTGATCTGGCTGCGGAGCCAGAACGCGCAAACAGGTCAGGTAACAATTTTCTGTCGACACACCTCGGCCAGCCTGACCATCCAAAGAATGCCGACCCGGATGTGCAGAGGGATCTGGTCGCTTTTTTCAACCGTCTAGTCCCGGCAGGTGCCTCATGCTTCCAGCATACCAGCGAAGGAGCGGGCGATGCCCTTTTCCATCGATCCGCACACCCTTATGCCCAACGATACCCCTCCGAGTTATCGGGTTTTTCGAGAACTGGCCATCAACCCGCTGGTACACCAGGATTTTGCCGAGCATGGCCGAATGCCGGTCATCCAGTTTTATCGGTATGCCTCCTCCCGCATCCAATGTTCCAAATGTGCCTTAAGAGCTTCCCAACTCGCAAAAACATGACAGGCTATCTGGTCATCCAGATGGCTGGTCAGGAATAACCGGGGGCAAGACAAAGCGCTTTTGGCGAATCACGCAACGATGTGCTTTGGAAAAAAAATTCATAAACCACATTTTTTTCAGTTTCAATTCACATTGCCTCTTTATACTCCCATCAAACGGTTTCTTGATACTCCCATCAAACGGTTTCTTGTCGGCGCGAGAAGATCTTACAATGGGACAAAAACAAACGATTTGATCTATGTCTAAATGCCAGGGCGTGTTGACATTCTGCCTGTTGTTGTCGGTAAAACTGCCAGAGATGTCCAGGAGGGGATTATACCCTCCTGGTGGGGTACGGGGCGAAGCCCCGCCAGTCATTTCGGGGCTTCGCCCCGTACCCCACCAGAGGGCCTTGCCCTCTGGACACCCACTGGGGGCCGTGACGGCCCCCAGACCCCGGCAAAAATTATGGAATGTCAACACGCACTAGGATGCCAAACGAACAAATTACTTACCAAAGAAGAAGAGGAAAATCTATGAGAAAATTTCCGCACATACTGACAATTGTTCTTTTTCTCGCTGTCATGTTTTCTCGCGGATACGCAAATGACGGTTCTAGCGTAATAAAGAATAATGCTGAGTCAAAAATTTATCCCATAACAGATGTCCAGTTTACTGCCAAATATTATGTTAATAGTCTCGGAATAGAGTTTGTAATGATTCCATCTGGTTCGTTTATTATGGGTACGCCACATGATCAGACTGTTGATGATCATGATGATGAAATTCCACAGCACCTGGTGACAATCAGTAAAGCTTTTTATATTGGAAAAAAAGAAATAACGCAGGCCCAGTGGGAAGCAGTAATGGGGAGCAATCCGAGTGAATTCAAAAGTGCATCTCAGCCTGTAGAAAACGTAAATTGGTACGATGTGCAGCAATTCATTTATATTTTAAACAAAAAGGAGGGGGCGAAAGTCTATCGCTTACCGACAGAAGCGGAGTGGGAGTATGCGGCTCGTGCTGGCACGACCACACAATTTTATTGGGGAAAAAATGAAAGCGAAGTTGAACAAAACGCATGGTACGGTACAAATTCAGGGAACCAGACCCATCCCGTTGGCCAGAGGCAGCCGAATGCCTGGGGGTTGTACGATATGGCTGGAAATGTTTGGGAGTGGGTACAGGATTGTTATGACAGCAAGTATTATGTCGGTTCGCATGAATCCGATCCTTCTGGCCCTATAGGGGGCTCCAATCGGGTCGCACGGGGCGGTGGTTGGGACAGCAATTTGGCTGCCATGCGCGTCGCCAATCGCAACAACGGTACCCCAAGAAGCCAACGTAACGACTTGGGATTCCGTCTTGTGATGGTGCCATGAACGCACCGCTCGGGATGTGTGGTTGTTGCTGTATCTATGCGGACTGGTGGCCACATAGAGGATATGGTCGAAAATTGCAAATTGCCTCCAAAAGCCGATGCCCAACTACATGGGGTGCTTGCTGAAATAATTGCTGGGGCCAATGCCATGGAGACCAAAGCAAGCCATTTATCCGGAGTCATCAGGATCATCCAGGCTCTGAACATTTATGGCCGTTATTTTGAGCATCCTGGGTGGAAACCAGTTGCTCATTGACTGGAAATATTTAGAAAATCTTTATTTCCGCCGGATAAGCGATGTTCGTAAATGGAGAGTTTATGACTGCGCTGGAGCTGTTTTATTACGTTGTCTTATGGTTTTTCCTGCAAGTCACCTGTTTCGGAGGAATGGCGTTTTATCGGCATTGGCTGGTGTACCAGGAACTGAGACACCGCTTGGCCGGGTTTGAGATTAAAGCGCCTGATGATCCTGTTGACCATATGGATCAGCAGCGGAATGACCAGATCGTCCAGGCGGTTGGATGGGACGGGTTTCGGGAATTTTGTGTGCAACGGAAGGTGTTTGAGGATGTCAGTTGCAGCGTTTGTTCATTGTACTTGGTACCAACCGACGGGAAAACATTGCCAACTTTCAGACCTGGGCAATTTCTCACGTTTCAGTTTGACATTGCGGATCAGTTCACTGGACAAACCAAGCGTGTCATTCGTTGTTATTCACTATCTGATCGTCCGGGACTAGGTTATTACCGCGTTTCCATCAAAAGGGTTCTCCCTCCGATTGCTTCCAGTGGCGTAATATCGGGAGTGGCATCCAATTATGTGCATGATGCCGTACATGAAGGTACAAAATTATTGGTAAAAGCACCTAGTGGACAATTTTTCTTGGGAAATGGTGATTCTCCAGTTGTTATGATTGCTGGTGGGATAGGTATTACTCCAATGTTGAGCATGCTGAACGAAAATTTTGAGCAGAGTTCATCGAAGGAAATATGGCTTTTTTATGGTGTGCGTAACGGAAATGAGCAAGTAAGAAAGGAGTATCTGGAGTCATTGGCCAAAAAGCATCCAAATTTTCATCTGCATGTGTGTTACAGTCGACCTCAGCCTGACGATGTGCAAGGGAGAGATTTTCAACATCTAGGCCATCTAGATATTGCATTGCTGCGTTTGACCCTGATGTTGAAACCCTACCGATTCTATGTCTGCGGTCCACAGGCGATGCTGGAATCCATCGTCCCTGCTCTCGATGCCTGGGGGGTGCCGGAGCAGCATATTCATTTTGAAGCGTTCGGTCCTGCTTCTTTGGTTAAGCCAACCCGATCACCAGCATCTCTGTCGGAAAGAACCTCTCCATCAACCGCAGTCAGTGGCATAACAGTCGTTTTCAGCAAATCGAAAAAGATTTTACAGTGGGATGAAAATGCCAATTCATTGCTGGACTTCTCTGAACAAAATGGCATTGAGGTAGCGTCTGGATGTCGAGCAGGGGGCTGTGGGACCTGTCAGACTTCTATCCAGGCAGGAGATGTGAAATATTTCCAGGAGCCTGAGTTTGCCCTAGAACCGGGAAGTTGTTTGCTCTGCATTTCCAAACCCAAACGTGATCTGACTCTGGTGGCGTAAACAATGATCAACTCAATAATTTATATTGAAGTATTCCCATTCTTGACTAGGCTTGCCATGCTGATGGGCGCGACGATCCTTGGTGATTTTATTCTCCATCGTTTTGGGTTGGTGTGGGTTGGTCGTTACATGGGTATTCCTGGTACGCTCCTTATCGTGTTGTCTCTGCTGTACTCTCTGAGGAAACGAAAGATCATTCATACCGGAAGTCCACGGATTTTGTTGAGAGTGCATGAGTTTTTCACATGGTTGGGTGCCTTAATGATTTTGATCCACTCCGGGGTGCATTTTAATGCCATTCTTCCCTGGTTGGCCACGATGGCGATGGTGGTCAATGTGGTGAGTGGTCTTGTGGGGCAGTATTTGTTGGAGCGTTCTCGTCGACATTTGTCATCAATGAGGAAGCAATATCAAGTGGACGGAATGGCCAAGAACGAGATTGAAATGGCATTATATTGGGACTCTGTGACGTACGATTTGATGGTCAAGTGGCGAATAGTACATTTTCCTATTTCATATGCTTTCTCCATTCTTGCCATAGGCCATATCTTCAGCGTCTTTCTGTTCTGGGAATGGAAATGAAGCGTCTTGTCAAATATATTTTGTTAATAAACATAATCGCTATTTCGGTGCTTGTGTTCGTGTATCCGCACTTAATGATCGGTCCTGGA
>JADGCJ010000211.1 GCA_015229045.1 Magnetococcales bacterium | reverse complement strand
CTTCAAACCCCAGGAGACCGAGTCGATCCGGAGCAAGGAGGCCCTCGGGGGGATCATGCGATCCTACTACCGAGAGGCGGCTTGATTTAGCAAGCCCAAACGTCCACCGCTGCCTCATCACATCCAAGCCCGACAAGCACGCCATGCAGTTCTTACATTCGTGCAAAAAAACTATTGCCGAATGAAACTCGCTCTGCTAGAGTTTGTCAAAATGCACGAAACGGAGAACTGCAAACGTGACTACCAGCTTGAAGAACGCATGCCTGATCATCCGGATGGGGTACACTTTTCGGAGCCGGTTTGACCCGGACCCCAGGGGCAACGTCCGAGTCATTCAGATGAAGGACATCGACTCCCGCCAGCGCATTGATGGGGAGTTGCTGGAGAGATGGCGTTTGGATGCTGTGAAACCATCCCTTCTCGTCCAGGAAGATGACCTTCTCCTGCAGGCACGCGGCCTTTCCAATACTGCTGCGTTGGTTCCTCCGGGATTGGGTGAAACAATTGCCAGCGCGCCATTGATGGTCATCCGGACCGACCGGAACAAGCTGTCGCCTAAATATCTGTGGTGGTTCCTGAACCACCCAAAAACCCAGGCCCGATTGACCCAGAGCGCTACCGGCACGACGGTTCGATTGATCAGCAAATCGCAAATGGAGGATTTGGAACTCCCACTTCCTTCCCTGGAAAAACAACAGCGCATCGCTGCAGTGGCGAAATTGGCAGAAAGGGAGCAGGAGATTCTGGAAGACCTCAGAAACAAGCGAAGGACCTATACATGGGAGGTGCTGATGCGGATGACAAGATAAGGGGAGCGGCGGGAATGGAATGGGCGCGTTGTGGCGCAAAAAAGCGGCTCGCGGAGTGCGGGAACACCCCGGCGAGCCAAGTGCAATCGGATACGATTACGAGGTGTAACATGACATCAAGCAGCAACAATAGCAAGCCTGCAACTACGCGACATGTGGTGCCGCATCAGCAAGGCTGGGCTAATCTCAAAGGTGGCGCGACTCGTCCTACCAGTCTCCATCCTACCAAGGCGGAGGCGGAAAAGGCCGCACGTGAGCAAAGTAGGAGGGAAGGATCCGAATTGGTTATCCACGGCCTGGATGGTAAAATTCAGCGCAAGGACAGCCACGGCCACGATCCCTATCCGCCCGAAGGTTAAACCTCCATCCGGGGCGGGCCTTGCGCCCGTCCCGCTTTTTTTGAAGGATTGAACATGGCCGAAGCCAACGACAAAACGTACCAGGAGCAGGTCAATGCCACAGCTTGGAAGGCGTGCGATACCTTCCGGGGGGTAGTGGATGCCGGGCAGTACAAGGATTACATCCTGGTGATGCTCTTCGTGAAATACATTTCCGACGTCTGGAAGGACCACTTGGCTGAATACCGGAAGCAATACGGCGATGAAGTCCGGGTCCAGCGGCGGATGGAGCGGGAGCGGTTCCGTCTTCCCGAAGTAGTCCTCAAGGAAAAAGACAAGGACGGCAACGAGAAGGAAGTGGACCGCTTCCAGGCTGGATTCGATGCACTCTATGAGCGCCGGGATGCCGCCAATATCGGCGAGTTAATCAACATTGTCCTGGACCAGATTGAAGAGGCCAACAAGGCCAAGCTGGAGGGGGTGTTCCGCAACATTGATTTCAACAGTGAATCCAACCTGGGACGCACCCGGGACCGCAACCGGCGGCTGAAAAACCTGTTGCAGGATTTTGCTACACTGGATCTCTCCCCCTCGCGGGTTTCCGAGGACATCATCGGCAACGCCTATATCTATCTCATCGAGCGTTTTGCTTCCGATGCGGGCAAGAAGGCTGGGGAGTTCTACACCCCAAAGATGGTTTCCAAACTGGTGGCGCGACTGGCCGGGCCCGAGACGGGGGACCGCATCTGCGATCCGGCTTGCGGTTCGGGGTCGCTACTCATCGACGTGGCCGAGCAGGTGGGTGGAAACAATTTTCAGCTTTTCGGCCAGGAGGTGAACGGAGCCACCTGGGCGCTGGCGAGAATGAACATGTTCCTGCACGGCAAGGACGCCGCCCGCATCGAGTGGGGGGATACGCTGAATCATCCTCTGCTCTTGGAGAATGACAAGCTGATGCGCTTTAACGTGGTTGTGGCTAATCCGCCCTTTTCTCTAGATAAGTGGGGGGCTGAAAATGCCACATCCGACCCACACAATCGCTTTTGGCGTGGTGTGCCCCCCATCAGCAAAGGTGATTACGCCTTCATTACCCACATGGTGGAGACGGCGCAGCCCGGCTCCGGGCGAGTAGCGGTGGTGGTTCCCCATGGCGTTCTGTTCCGGGGAGGGGGCGAAGGGCGCATTCGGCGACAGTTCATCGAAGAGAATGTCTTGGATGCCGTGGTAGGACTGCCCGCCAATCTGTTTTCCACGACCGGCATTCCGGTAGCGATTTTGGTCTTCGACCGTTCGCGGGAGCGTGGCGGACACAACGAAACCCGGCGGGACGTGCTGTTCATCGACGCCAGCCGGGAATTCGTGGATGGCAAGAACCAGAACAGTTTGTCCGTGGAACAACTCGACAAGATCGTTGCTGTCTATCGGAAGCGCAAGGGGGTGGACAAGTACGCCTATGTCGCCCCTTTCGAGGAAATTGCCGAAAACGACTTCAACCTGAACATCCCTCGTTATGTGGATACCTTCGAGGAGGAGGAAGAGATCGACGTGGCCGCGGTGCAGCAGGAGATCGACGACCTGGAAACGGAACTGGCCGAGGTGCGCCAACGGATGGCCAGTTATCTCAAGGAGTTGATGCCGTGAGTGGGAACTCTCTCAAGGGGCTCACCGTGCGCAACAGCACGGCGGAGTTCCTCATCTTCACCCGGCAGGCGGGGGAAGATGGCATCGAGGTCCGTTATGAGGACAACACCATCTGGCTGACCCAGAAGCTGATGGCCGAGCTGTTCGGTGTGGATGTGCGTACCATCAGCGAACATCTGCAAAACATTTTCGCCAGTGGTGAATTGGCCGAGGAGGCAGTTATCCGGAAATTCCGGACAACTGCGGCGGACGGCAAAAGCTACCTGACCCAGTTCTATAATCTGGATGCCATCATCTCCGTGGGCTACCGGGTCAACTCGGTGCGCGCCACCCAGTTCCGCCAATGGGCCACCCAGGTGCTGCGGGAGTTTGCCATCAAGGGGTATGTGCTGGACAGAAAGCGCATGGAGAACGGTTCCTTCCTGGGCGAGGATTATTTTGAACGTTTGCTGGCGGAGATCCGGGAGATCCGCCTGAGCGAGCGGCGCTTCTACCAGAAGATCACCGACATCTATGCCACAGCGGTAGATTACAACCAGGATGCTCCCACCACCCGCGAGTTTTTCGCCAAGGTGCAGAACAAACTGCACTACGCCATCCACGGCCATACCGCCGCCGAGCTGATCCGGGAACGGGCGGACAGCACCCAGGCCCACATGGGCTTGACCAGTTGGGCCGCCAGCCCTGCGGGCAAGATTCTCAAGACCGATGTGGGGGTGGCCAAGAACTACCTGACCGCCGAGGAGTTGGAATCCTTGGGCCGCATCGTCAACGCCTATCTGGACTTGGCCGAGGAGCGCGCCCGGCGCAAGATTCCCATGACCATGGAGGACTGGGCCAAACGGCTGGATCAGTTCCTGGCCTTCGATGACCGGGAGATCCTCCAGAATGCGGGCCGCATCAGCGCCCAGGTAGCCAGGGATCACGCCGAGAGTGAATTCGAGAAGTATCGCATCATTCAGGACCGGCTGTTTGAGTCGGATTTTGATCGGGATGTGGGGGCTATTGCCGATTCCACCAAAGGATGGAAAAATGGGGGTGAGGATGATTAAGGGGTGGAGGCATTCAGATCTAAATGATTGTGTTAAGGAGATCCGCTCTGGCAAGAGCGTGAACTCAATTGAAGAGCCGGCTAAATCGGACGAGATTGGCGTCCTGAAGACAAGCTGTGTTTACAGCGGTAAATTTAATCCAAGAGAGAACAAGACCGTCATTCCTGCTGAGCGTAACTTAGTAAAATGCCCGGTGACGGCTGGAACGATTATCGTAAGTAGAATGAATACCGCTGATCTGGTCGGCGCAAGCGGCTATGTAGATCAAAGCCATCCGAACATTTTTTTGCCCGATCGCCTGTGGGCTGTATTCCCAAAGCAAGGCGTTGATCCTATTTGGCTATATTACGTTACATCCTCACCTGGAACCCGTGCGCGACTCTCAAACAACGCATCTGGTACATCAGCGTCTATGAAGAATATATCTCAGGACGTTTTCCTGAGCATGCCAGTATGGATTCCGCCACTCCCCGAACAGCGAAAGATTTCCCGTATCCTCTCCACCTGGGACGAGGCCATCGAAAAGCTGGAGAAGCTGATTGCTGCCAAGCGCCAGCGCAAACAGGGGCTGATGCAGCGGTTGTTGTTCGGACGGGTGCGATTTCCTGAATTCGTGAAGAGCGATGACATCCGCTCGATGAAATGGATCAACATTCCCGCCGATTGGGATCTGGTTCACATCGGGGATGTGGCGAGCCAAGTTTCCGCCACCAACGGCCAGGGGGAGGAACTCCCCGTTCTTTCCTGCACTAAGCACGCGGGACTGGTGGACTCGGACCAATATTTCGGCAAGCGCATCTACAGCGAGGATATCTCCGGATACAAGGTTGTGGCGCGATACCAGTTCACCTACGCCACCAACCATATCGAAGAGGGATCAATCGGCTATCAAGACATCTATCCCCAGGGGCTCGTCAGCCCCATGTATACGGTCTTCAAGACTCGCCGTAACCGCGTTTATGATGGTTTCCTGTTCAAGATTCTGAAGACGGAACTATTCCGGCATCTGTTCCAGATCAACACCAATTCCTCAGAGGCTGTTTGGTGATTCATTCATGATCTGGCCAAACGTTTTACCATCAAGCGGATCATGGCGGCATAGATCATTGATTCACTGGTTTCCGTGAGTCGCTCGTAATCCTTGCTCAGGCGACGATTCACATTGAGCCAAGCAAATGTCCGTTCAACCACCCAACGACGGGGTAGCACCTTGAATCCTTTTACATCATCTGACCGGCGGACG
>JADGCJ010000210.1 GCA_015229045.1 Magnetococcales bacterium | reverse complement strand
CTGTCCTGGACCTGCCAGGGAGCCAGCCCCCTGGACCCCGATTCGTTGCCGGGTGTTGAATGGTTACCAGTAGTTTAAAAAAAAAACGATGCATCCCGGCACGGACTCGACCCGAATCACGCCTGCCTTGAAATATGTACTTGTCGGAATCCCTGAAAAAGCAGGCTGGTAATTCAGGAGAAAGGGCTGTAATTTCGACAGATTCAGGACGAAGTCTCCATGAATTTTCAACTCTATGACCCTTTTTGACCGTGAAGGAATGACGTATCTCAAAGTAGGCATAGCCTGACCAGGAGACGATTGTCGGAGAAACGATATGGATATGGAATGGGGGGTGATTCATGGAAATCATGGGTATTTTGTTGTTTGATACGGAGTGGCTCAACTCCCGAAAATCGATCCAAGACATGGACAAAGGTATTGTCCAGGATCGGTCCATGGATACAAAACAAGCTGGAGAGGCCCGCCACAAACGACAAACGAAAGAGGATATCACGAAGCGTATCTCTCTGGCCAATCTGGCCGAAATGGCCGTCAAGCGGGCACTTGGCTCCGTGCGTACGGAAACACAGGCGGTCAACGCCGAATCTCAAGATGGTCCCGATACATCGCACAACATCCAGACCTCCCGGATCACCCCTGACGACAACCAAAAGACCAGAGACCCAGAAAAGAGTCCTGCCATTCAAACGATCCAGGAACCCACCCGGAACATTGAGCCCGGTGCATGCTCCTTGTTACCAACCCAGGCAGATCTGGAATCCGGCAGGTTGCGTATCCCTTTGCGCAATTTGCATGATCACATGGCCATTCGTGTCCGATCGCGCGAAGGGTTTGTCTTTCTGTTGCCGGTCGAAAAAAACCGCACTGCTGGAGGATTGACAGTGGCAACGGAACCTCCCGGTGTTCATTGGCAATTAAATGGGATTCCCATGGGAGTCACTCCGGGTGAAGCAGCCAACCTGCCACAAAGCCATCACAACGTCACTCTGGCCGGATACGGGCAGGTAAAAAACCTGCATGTCGAGATTGGCCCTGGTGAACATGTCTATGTGCTGGCAGCCGTTTTTTCCAAATCCCTGCAGGCTGCCGAGACAGGCCTAACGGGCAAGAAAAACCAACGCCGCCCCTGGTTGGGCCTGGTTGCGGATCCTGTGCCGCGAGCAGAAGGGGTGTTGATCGTCGGCGTAGAACCAGACAGTCCGGCTCATGTGGCAGGCGTTCGAGCGGGTGATTTCCTACTGACTCTGGACAACCACCCCGTTACGCCGCAAACCCTGTCGCAATTGGTCAACAATCACGATCCCGATACCGAGTTGACTCTGACCCTGCGCCGTCCAAACAACCCTGGGCAAATCCTGTTTGCGCGATTGCAGGTTGGCTGAAAAAGTGCCACTGTCGTCTCTTCATTTTCCACGAGGGGGCTTCAGCCCGCCCGAAGGGCGCTTGCCCCGTGGTGAAAACCACCTGCTTTCAGCAGCCTTCTCTTTCAGTCGGCGGTTCAGTCCGCCGATCTTTCAACCCACCAGCTTTTAGCTGGTGGTCGTTGAGTCCAATTCCAGATCAAGATGGATGCGAGGCGACAACGAGTGAACGACGAGACAGTACGTGTTGGGTACGGCGAGGAGTGAGTGAGGCAGTTAACGAAGCAGAGGCTTGATCTGGAATTGGAATTAAACCGTAACTGCCCAGGCACCCCCTCAAGAAAGGCCTGGACATGAAAGCCTTTGTCAGGGCTTCGCCCCGAACTCCACCAGGACTCTGTCCTGGACCTGTCCGGTCGCCAGCCCCCTGGACCCCGATGCCAAAAAGCGATCATGGCCTCGGGTGTGTCAGTTTCAAATGCGATTGCCCTGCTCCTGGGCAGTTACATTAAACCCAGACTTGCGTGGTATATCCATGCGAGACATCGTTGTATTTGCGAGCTGCCAGAGGTAAAGCCGATGACTGAATGTCGTGCAGCTTGCGGAGTTCGTTGATCAAGACCTGATTGCTGCGACGCACCCTTTCTGCAAGGATCCGGGAAAAATTACCCATGATACGATAGCCCAGAATGGGCATCTCGTTCATTAGCGCTAATATTTTCTCTTTCTCGATCACATACAGGGTCAGCTCTTCCTGCGCAATGGTCGAAGCACTGCGCGGTGAACCATCCAAAAAAGCCACCTCGCCAAAAATATCCGGCCCAATCACCGTAGCCAAAGTGCGCGGAGCCGCCAGATTACCTACATCCAGTTCCACCCGAACCCGACCCCGAGGCAGGCAATAGACCTCGTCACCTATTGCCCCCTCCTGAAAAATAACCTGTTCTGCAGAGAAGTGCCTCGAATGGGCACATCGTTCAATCACCATCTTCAGCTCGGAATTTGTCAAGCCATTGAAAAGGTTGACCCGGTTGAACAGTTGAATGTCGCTCTCCATGAATATCCCCCCTTGTAGAAGTTCGAGGCGACTCCCCGATGAAACCCAAAGGACCAACCTCCAAAGAACCAAAAACGGTCAAGGTCATATTGCGTTTCGTAGTCAACTGACCCGAAACAGGTGCGTCATCAGAGGCCGAGACAGTTCGAAACGTGTGGCCATCCAACCGATCAGAGTGATCAAACCGATCGTCGAACACCAGACAAACAAAGCAGTACTCGGAAATCCATACCACGGATCCTGGAGCAGAAAAAACATGACCGCCCCACTCATGGCTTGGGAAACGATCAGGGAAATTGTCGCCACGACGCCTCCCATCAAAGCAAATTCCAGCCTGGCCAGGTGGATGACTTCACCATCCGTGGCTCCCAAAAGACGACAGACAGCTCCCTCCCTGGCGCGTCGTTTCCGTGTTGCCAAAACGGTGGTCCACAATACCATAAGACCAGAAATCACCGCCAATCCTCCTAATGCAGTCACGGCATGGGCGAGTTTCTCCAAAAGGCCTCGCATGGATTTCATGATTTCGCGTGACCGAATGACCGTCACATTGGGAAAATCCCTGACCGTTGCCAGATACATCGACTCTTCATGTTCCGGCGGAATGGCCAAAGAGCCGAGCCAGGTTCCGGGTAGATCCCGCAGTACGGATGGAGAGAAAATGACAAAAAAATTCAGCCCCATATCCGACCAGGTAACCTGTCGAATACTGCGTACCGGAGCTTCAACGACAATGCCCTGAATGTCAAAAGCAAGGAGATCGCCCAGCCGGAGGTCCAGGTCGCGGGCCATGCCTGCCTCCACACTGATGCCATGGTCATCCGGAATTCTCCACCACTCCCCTTCCGTCATCGGATTGTGGGGTGGCAGAGTCGCCGACCAGGTCAGGACATACTCCCGGGAAAAACGCCAGGCGTTGGCTGACGAACCTGATTTTACATCTCCCGCTGCACCTGCCTTGCGCACGCTGACCAGGCGTCCTCGCACAACCGGCGTGATTCGCAAAGCGTCCGTGTTAGGTGTCGCCGTTAGAGCTAATTTCTCAAAAGCCTCTTTCTGATCAGGTTGGATATCGACAAAAAAGAGAGATGGAACCCTCTTGGGCAACTGGGTCTGAATCTGTCCATCCAGATTCTCCTGTACCAACAAGATGGTCGTCACCAGGGAGACCCCCAAACTCAGGGCCATCACAGAGGTGAAGGATCCACTTTCCGGACGCAACAAGGTCCGAATGGCCAGGGTCCAATCAAGACGTCGCGGATGCCAAGTCTCCAGCATTCGCAAGCTGCCCCAAACCAAAAAACGAAGTCCGCCCAGAGCCAGCACGGAAATGGCCAAAAAACCCAAGGCGAATCTCGCTTCTCCCGCTACGTAGACCGCCATGGCTGTCAAAGGCAGCCCCGCCAGAAAAACCGGCCAGCCAAAATGTATCTTCCCCTCCTCCGCCTCGTCCCATCCAGAGGTGCGAAACAACAATCCTGAAGAAAACTGCCGGATCTCCCACAAGGGGCCCAAAGCAAACAACAAGCTGATGATGATCCCCAAAGAGAGTCCCAAAATCAATAAAAAGAGATTCGGATGGTAAGCAATAACGGCAGCCACGCTCTCACTGAAAAAAAACAACAACAACCAGGGCGTGCCCAAGCCCAGCAGCATGCCGACAACGCCTCCCAGGCCAGCCATGATGACAACTTGCCAGAAAAATATATTCATTATCAGATAATTATCTGCGCCAAGACACTTCAGAACGGCAACCATCTTGACCCGTTCCCGCATGTAGGTAGCGACGCTCCCGGCGACGGCAAGCCCCCCCACAAGCAGCGCCATCACGGTCACCAACCCGGTAAAAATGGTGAACCGAACCAGTAAACGGCTCCCTCCAGGTTGTTTCTTTCCCGGTGTCAGGATATGCAGCCCCCCCTCACCCACCTGGGTTTCCAGATCCATGGCCACCTTTTGGAGAGTCTCGCCAGGGGCCAATCGCACCGAATAGACGTATTGCACCCGGCTGCCTGAACGAACCAGATTTGTTGCCGGTACGCGATCCAGACCAATGAAAACTCTCGGCCCCAAAGAAAAGATACGCATGACGCGATCCGGTTCCTGTTCCAGGACGGCCCGAATAACGAAGCGTTCGTCGCCAATCATCAAGTCATCTCCCAACCGGAGATGGAGCTGTTCGAGCGTATGGGTTTCCACCACGGCACCGCCGTTTGCCAACGCCGCAGCGAGCGAGCCACCCCCAACCAGGTTGACCTCTCCGCGCAAAGGATAGTTAGCGGTAACGGCCTTGATTTCTACAATTTGGCTGGTGGTTGTCGTTGCCGGGCGTGCCATGGCACTGAACTCCAGGCTTTTTTCAACCAGGCGGCCAGGACGTTGCAGGTGTATTGCGGCCCAGTCATCCAGGGGAGATGCCCCCTCCACGCGAATGTCTGCGGCCAGCATGGCACGGGTCTCGGTCTCCAACTGAGCATGAAGCACTCCCCCAGATAATGCCACACCGACCAGGATCCACACCCCCAACATGACGCTGCCAACAAACAGCCAACCATCCTGCGGGTTGGATCGCAACAAACGCCAGGCAAGCGACAGTCCCGTCCATGTCATACGATGATGTTCCTTTGAAATTGGCATGCTTGAAAAATCGGACCTTAAACCGCGTTTATTTTGAAATA
>JADGCJ010000020.1:18842-36994 GCA_015229045.1 Magnetococcales bacterium | reverse complement strand
TCAAGCGTCTGCTTCGTTGACTGCCTCACTCACTCCTCGCCGTACCCAACACGTATTGTCTCGTCGCTCACGCGTTGTCGCCTCGCATCCATCTTGATCTGGAATTGGAATTACATGGTGGCTGCGATCAGTTCATTGTGGGTGATACCGATCACCCGATCGTTGTAGCCCGCGCTGCGATTGATCTGGGCTGCTTCGAAATCGGTATTCACCGCCGGAACGTAGCGCTTTTCCAGGAATTGAGAACGCTGGTTGGCTGCGGTGTCCGTCAAGACCCGGGTCTGGGTGGGCAGGCGCTCTCCCGGGGCGAAGACGATGGCCACATAGTCATGGGTATTGTTATTGGTGATGTTGTTGAAGGTCAACAGATCGCTGGTCGGATAGCCGGTGACGGCAAGGGTGGAACCCATCTTGTAACGACCAGAGACCGCGTAGAGGATGGGGGCGTTGTCTCCATCCCGCAGATTGGGCAACCCCAGACTTTTCCAGGGCAGAAGCCCGAAGGAGACCAGACCATCTCCTCCACAGGCGCCGCTGGTGCCCGAGGTGTCGTAGTTGCTTACGTTACCCAGATCGGGGCAGGGAAAGCGGCCCTTGTTGTTGTCCCAGTCCTGGGCAACGGCGTAGGCCAGCAGGGCCTCCTTGGCCAGGGCCAGTGCCTTGGCAGCTCGTTGATCATCCCGGACGCGGGTGCTCTTGATCAGCAGGGCATCCAGGGCAAAGGAGAGTCCCGCCATGGCAAGCACCGACAGGACAATGATCAGGGCTGCACCCTGTTCGACGGGTCTAGTGCAGGGCATTGGCCACCCCTTTCACTGTTTCGAGCAGCTCCTGCAATCCTCCTGACTGGCTGGCATCTCGTGCCTTTTTTGCCTCGACGGAGTGTTTTTCCGCAGAGGGAGGTGTCTCCCGGTCGTGTGACCCGGGGAGTGGTTTTTTTTCGGTATTGGGTTGCATGTTCTCTGGTGCTGTTTTGGTCTGTTTGGGATCTGTCGTCGGGTCTGGTATGCCCCCCCGTTGCGCTGTTCTGAGTTCCGTTTCCGGAATCTCATGGCTGGGACGAATTTTTTTCTCTTCGGCATCCAGGGTTTGTCCCGGTATGAGCAGAAAATTTCCGACATGATCGACCAGTACGATGTTGATGCCTCGGGAGGGATCGGCCATGGGGTCCAGGCGATAATTCTCTCCGACAAACCCTTTGGCAGCCTCGATGCTTCTGCCGTTGAGCCACACCGTAGCCTTGCCGGTGCCATGGATCACCGAACCACTGAAGGTCAGATAGCGAGGGCCTCTGGGCACGGTGACGCCCGTGTCGGACGTGATACCCTCTTTTTCGCCGTCGCGGGGCCTGGTTTCACCTGATCGCAATTTATTCAACATGTCTCGTGTCTTGGGTGTGGTAAACAGCCGACCGGCGAAGGGCCAGTGGAGGGCATCTCCGGCAGCCGATTCCGTCATGCCCGGCCAGACGGAAAACACCCCGGCCAGCAGCCACGCCATGTACGAATGATGGTTCATTTGGTTTTATTTGGCTTTACCGTGCGCTTCCCGAAAGGTGAACCACTCCAGATGGCAAACTCCCTGAAGGTTGACACCGATCCTGGGTGTCTGGCCCGTTTGTCCATCGTTGGTGACTGCCTGCAGTTTGCACTTTTTAAAGTGGAAAAGTCCCACATTTTTTTTTTCCAAAAAGGCGATAAAGTCGAACAGATCCCCTTCGTGGGCCAAACCAAGCGTTATTTCCATGTGACTGGCGAACAATTGCAGATCGTTTCCAGCCAACGGGACAGGTGGAGGGGAGATCAACCGGGCCGGCTCCAATTTGAAAAGGATCGAGGAGGGCAGCCTGAGTACCTGTTCAGCCTCCTTGATGGCCTCCACCCAGGACATGCGAGGCTCCTGGCCCACGACACCCCGGCGGAGCAGCTCCTCATGTTTCGGTTTCATGACGACGAGGAGCTGGTTCTGTTCCTCCTGCCGTCGTTTTTGTCCTTGCAGGGTGGCGATGGTCTTGTTGAGTTTGTCCATGTTGTCGACAGCATCGGAGGAGTATTGCAATCCAGCCAGAATCACTCCGATATCCACCAGCACGGAGAGCAGCAGCAGCACCATGCTCCCTGTCAGCATTTTCCATTCAATGTGGCTGTTTTTCATGGCGACTCTTCGGGTTGGTCACAAGAACCTTCAAATTGAAGACCGCCTTCTCTTCGCTGGGCGCGTCTCCCCCCTGAATCACGGCATTTTGTCCCATGTTCATGGGCAGCTGGACGGGTTGCACTTCGACGATATCCGGCAGGGCACGCAGCTCCTGAATGAACTGTTCCATGGTGCGCATGGCATCCCTGAGGGTGGTGTAGGAGTGCACCCGTCCGGTCAACTGGACGAGCTGCAACGGGTCCGTGCCCTGTTTCACCTTGGGTGGCTGCGGTGTTTGCGGCGGACGGGGGTTGTTTCCCGGGTGCGGGGCGTTTTCCTCGACGGACCACTCCATGTTGTCGATCAGCAAGGTGTCGTTTTTGATCAGAAGCTGACCGATCAACGCATAGGTGGCACGCGGGTCCGCGGCCTGTCCTTGCAGGCTTTCCGCCAGATTGACCGCGTTGATGATCCGGCTTCCTTCCTGGAAGGAGTGTTGATGGGGGGTCTGCCTGGTTGCCTGTTGAATCTCCTCGGCCTGACGCGACAATTCAGGTTGTTGATCCTGTACGGAGCGCCCCTGCAGAAAAAAGATCAGGCAGATGGTGAAACTGATGGCAAACAGTCCCGCGGCAACCCACTGCATCTGCTTGCGCAGGCGGAGGGTTCTGAAAACGATCGTGTCGGCAGTGCGGGCATAGTGGTTGGGAATGGACCAGCGCATGATGCACTGCCCGAACAGGCGATCCATTTTTCCGGTGGTCAGGGTGTTCTTCAGACCCACCTGAGCGGCCAGTCGGGTCACATCCACCGGGTGAAAATGGGTGCTGCCAACCTCTTTGGGGCCGCTCTGCATCGTGGAGAGCAGGGCAGGGCTGCACAGGACATAGACATGCAATGCCGAACTCCAGACATACAGTCGCTGGCTGGCCAGATACCCCTGCATGCGGGAGACTTCGCCGAGCAGAAAGGGAAACAGCTCTTCGGCCTCTCCGGTGTGCAGACGACTCAAGCGACTGATCAGGATCTGTCCGTTTCGTACGAAGGTTTGTCGCAGGCCACCGGAATTGATGCTCAACAGCAACACGTCCGAGTGTTCAGGGTCCAGCACGTCACGAAAAACCCGGGTGGTCAGAAGGGGAATCGACCACACCCCGACCAGAGCCACCCGGTGCTTGGACAACAGGTCCAACCAGGGGGTGACGGTCTCTTCGGGGTCGGTCAAACCGGAGAACAGGACACAATCCTGTTCCTTGTCTCGCGGGTCGCGTCCCAGCAGGGTGACGTAGCGAAACGGTGTGTTGCGCATCAGTCGGGAGGAGCGGTTTTCCAGCATCCGGGTCCGGTTGAACGGGTTGAGGCGGGGAATGCGCTCCAGTTTGAGTTCTTCCTCGGTGAGATCGATCAGGATGTAGGCGGAAAATCGGTTCCCGATGGTGTTCAGATACTCCGCAAAACGCACGAGATCCTCGCCACCCTGGTCAAAGATCGTCGCCTCGCCGAACATGTCGTTCTCCCACGGATGGGCGACCAGGTTGTGGTTGGTGATACAAAAAAAGATGCGTTGCGGCATGGAGTGTCACATTTTTGTGATCAGGTCATAGATCGGTCCCAGAACCGAGAGAATCACCCAGCCCATGATGCCGCCAAGAAGAACGGTCAACACCGGCTCGATCAGGGACTCCATCCGGCCAATGGTCTCCTTGACCTCCCGGTCGAAGAAATAGCTGACATTCTTCATGGAGCGATCCAGTCCGCCGGTGGACTCTCCCACCTGCAACATGCTCAGCACCAGGGACGGAAACAGCTTCACCTGGGCAAAGCTGCCGCTGATCTCCTGGCCCTCGGAAACCAGGGCGCGCGCCTGCTGCAAAGCCTCCTGAATGGCCAGATTGGTCGTCAGTCCTTCGCTGATGCGCAGGCACTCCAGCACCGTGATACCGGCCTTGTACATCAAGGCAAAGGCGTTGGCGAAGCGTACCAAAATGATTTTCCTGGTCAACGGGCCAAACAGCCACAGGCGCAACTTGATGCTGTCCACCTTGAGGCGGGCTGGTCTGCTGACACGGGTGATGAATTGAATCAGCATCAGGAAGCCGACCGGCAGGGAGAGCAGCAGGGGCCACCAGGTCACGACAAAGTTGGATGTGGCGATCAGCGCGCGCGTGTGCATGGGTGGCTCGTCGCCCATGCCGGTGATGAACTCCATCAGTTGTGGAACCAGAAAAATCATCATGAACAGCACCAGCGCAAGCACCGACACACCGACGACGGTGGGATAGACCATCACTTTTTTGGCCTGGGCCATCAATTCGTCTTCCCATTTCAGGGATTCGGCAAGGCTCTGGAAGATGTTTTCCAGCTGCCCGGTACGCTCCCCCATGAGGATGAGCTGCACGAAGATGGGGTCGAAAATATGCGCATGACTGGAGAGGGCATCCGAGAGGGTCTTGCCGCTCTCCACATCTTCCACCAGAGAGACGGCCACCTCCTTGAGACGGACATTCTCCACTCCATCCCGAAAATCGGCCAGACCTTTCAGGATGGGTACGCCGGCGCGGGTCAACTGCTCCATGTGAAAACAGAACAGGATGATCTCCTTGCGGCTCACCCCGCGACGCATGAAACGACCGCCGCCCCCTTGCCCGCCTGATGTCATCACCTTGTGACCGATCAGCATCAGTTCCAGACGGTCCAGACGCAGTTCCAGGTCATCCAGGTTGGCGGCTTCGATGAAACCTTTCTGAATTTTGCCTTTGCTGTCAGTCGCTTTGTACGAATATTTCGGCATGAGGCTCCCTTGTCGGTCAGCTTTTCTCGGCCATTTTCATGTTTCTGGACAACCTGTCGGGGGAGGGGTTCAGTGCATGACCGATCGACCCAGGATTCTGGTGATTTCACCCATGCTGGTGTCGCCGCGAAGGACGTGGCGCACGCCATCCTCCCACATGGTCACGAAACCCTTGCTCTTTGCCGCCTGCCGAAACTCCACCGGGTGGGCGCTGCGCGAGATCAGGTCGTGGAACTCGTCGTCGGCGATCAAGGCTTCCATGACACACAGCCGCCCTTTGAAGCCGGTTTCGCCGCAGGCCGGGCATCCCACGGGCTGATAGATGGAGGTGACTTCCACCTGCGCCTCGTCCGACAAGCGCAGCGTCTCGCGCACCTCCTGATCCAGGGGCTGGGGACGTTTGCAGGCGGGACACAAGCGCCGCACCAGGCGTTGCGCCAGCACACCGATGATGTTGCCGGCCAGGGTGTGGGGTTCGAGTCCCATGTTGAGCAGACGGGGAATGGCGCCCAAAGCGGAGTTGGTGTGCAGGGTGCTGTAGACCTGGTGGCCGGTCATGGCTGCACGCAGGGCCATCTGGGCGGTTTCCATGTCACGGATTTCACCCACCAGAATGATATCGGGATCCTGGCGCAGGATGGAGCGAATGCCCGAGGCAAAGTCGAGCTGGATCGCCTCGTTGACCGACGTCTGCAAAATGAAGGGCATGGGAAACTCCACGGGATCTTCCTGGGTCATGATGTTGCGCTCGATGGCGTTCAGGGAGGAGATCATGGAGTAGAGCGTGGTCGTCTTGCCGCTGCCCGTGGGGCCGGTGACCAGAATGATCCCTTCGGGACAGCCCATCATGTGGTCGATGCAGCGTTGATTGTGTGTGGAGAGACCCAGCACGTCCAGGGCCACGATCCGTCTTGCCCGGTCCAGGATGCGCAGGACAATGTTTTCACCATGAATGGTGGGCTGGGTGGAGGCACGAAAGTCGATGACGGAGGCCCCCAGGGTCATCGAGAAGTGGCCATCCTGCGGCAGGCGGGTCTCTGCGATATCCATCCCGCACATGACCTTGAGGCGCACCGTGAGAGCAGCCTGGAATTTTTGATGCAGGGAGCGCACCGGATACAACACGCCATCCATGCGGTAACGAATCTGCACAAATCCGGCCATGGGACCGAAGTGTATGTCGGAGGCTTCGCGTTTGATGGCGTCCACCAGCAGGGCATGGACCAGACGCACCACCGGATGGCTGAACTCGCCAGCCCGGTTGGGGAGGCTCTCCAGATCCACTTCGCCGCTTTCGATTTCGTGCAAGATGCCATCCACCGAGAGTTCAAAGCCGTACATCCGGTCGAGCGCCCTGATGACCTCGCTTTCGGTGGCCAGTTTCGAGTCGATGGTGGTTCCGGGCGGCAGACGCGCCAGCAGGCGGTCCAGGGTGGCCATGTCCAGGGTGTTGGCCATGGCCACGACCAGATGCTTCTGTTCCGGACTCCAGGAGATGGGTATGACACCGTGACGCCTGGCAAACTCTTTCGGGACAATTTTTGCCGCTTCCTGGTCCATCGGCTCGCGGCTCAAATCGATGCTCTCCTGATGCAGAATGCCTCCCAGCAGGTCGCGCATGCGCAGCTCGGTCAAAAATCCCAGCGTCACCAGAACCTTGCCCAGAGGTTGCTGGCTGCGACCTTGTTCATTCAAGGCGATGGCCAACTGATCGGCGGAGATGGCCCCTTTTTCCACCAGCAGGTCGCCCAATCGCCGGACAGGCTGGGCAACCATCTCGGCTGCATCGTCGATGGGTGCCGGTCGTGCATCCAGCCAGGCGGAGAGCCGGGCAGGGAGCCGGGCGGAGAGCCAGGCCATCCAGGAGTCGACCTCCGGCAGAGGGTAGCGGGAGGCCCTGATCCAGGAGCTGAGAAGGAGATGACCAAAAAAGAGGTTGGTGTCACTCCCTTCCGGGGTGGCGTGCATCCCGATCTGCTGCGCGACCTCCCCGGCCTTGAGCAGGTGGAACGTCACCTGGGCGTCCCGGATCTCGGCAAGGTGCATGGCAAGGGCCTCTGTCAGGGTGTCGGGACAGAGAATGAAGGCGTGCAGAGGGGACTCCCTGGGAACCAGACGCAGGCTGGCCAGGTACATGCGGGTCTTGTCGACTTCGTTGACGACCGCAGCCGCGATCATCTGGGGGCTTTGCGGCATGCCGGGAATCATGCGACTCAGGATGGTCCGGCCCTCATGAAAGCTGGTCTGCCGCTGACTATCGGTATTGAAGTGGACCAGCAGGGCGTTGGTGATGCGCAGCGGAGTGGCGCGATGCAACAGGTCACGACTCAGCAGGGAGACCGACCACAATCCGGAGATGATCCGGTTGTGCTGCCGCAGCAGGTGGACCCAGGGCTGAATCAGGTTGAATTGAATCAATCCGCAAAACAAAACCCGTTCGGATCCAGGTTGATTCCGGCCCTGGGACTCCGCCAGACAATAGGGCGTGGCCCGAAACAGGCGGTGCAGACGCCGTTTGATCATGTCACGGCGGTTGCTTCCCATCATGCGGGGCAAAACTTCCCGATGCAGCTCCTCTTCCTGAATATCGGCCAGGAGATAGACCGGCCCGGTCGACGGGTTCTGTTCGAGGTACCGCGTGCCGTCCAGCAGCCCCTGTGCGGAGTTGGCAAAAACCGCGCATTCACCAAAACGGTCCCGATCCCAGACAAGCATGGAAACGCTCTTGTCATTGATAATCATCAATAATTTATTTTTCAGGAGATTATTCTTCAGGATTGTTTGCAACCGTGACACTCTGTTTTGCATCATCTTCAATCACACCCGTGATCCATGTTTCCGTTGTCGGGTCGTTTCAGGTCAATGACAGGGTAAAAAGAGCTGTTTGCAGTCCACAATCAACATGCCTCAGGATCAACCTTTAACATGTCTCAGGATCAACCTTCAAGCCGTTTGGAAAGATCGAGAACCCGTGTGATCTCTTCCAGGCTGGTGCTGCCGTTGACGACCCGGCGGATGCCATCCTCGGCAATGGACGGGATGCCTTTCTTGCGTGCCAGTTGGAGAATGGCGGTTTTGGCCGCCCCCTTTTCGATCACTTCATCGAAGTCGTCATCCATGCGGATGGCCTCCATGACGGTCATGCGCCCCTTGAAGCCGACGTTCTGACACCTGGCACAACCGACCGCCGTATAGATCAGGATGGATTGATCCGGTCCGAGCCCGAGCAGGCGACGCTCCAGATGATTCGGCTCCTTGGGTTTCTTGCAGGCGGGGCAGAGTCGCCGGATCAGTCGCTGACTGAGAATGCCGATGATGTTGCCAGAGAGGATTTCCGCGCTGACACCTATGTCGAGCAGACGCGGAAAGACCCCCAATGCCGAGTTGGTGTGCAGGGTACTGAATACCTGATGGCCGGTCATGGCCGCCCGCAAGGCCATCTGGGCCGTATCCTGATCGCGGATTTCACCGACGAGAATGATGTCCGGATCCTGACGCAACATGGAACGAATCCCATTGGCAAAATCCAGATTGGCCGCCGGATTGACGGTGGTTTGTCGCACCATCTGCATGGGATACTCCACCGGGTCCTCCAGGGTCATGATGTTGACCTGTTCGGTATTGAGGAAGCTCAACATGGAGTACAGAGTGGTGGTCTTGCCGCTGCCCGTAGGCCCGGTGACCAGAATGATCCCTTCCGGTCTGGCCATCATGAGTTTGAGAGTGATCAGGGTTTGATTGGAGAGCCCCAGATCCTCCAGACGCACGATTCCCTTGTTGCGGTCCAGAACCCGCAACACCAGGTTTTCGCCAAAAGTCGTGGGCTGCGAGGCAACGCGAAAGTCAATCATCCGGGTGGCGATATTGAGGGAAAAACGGCCATCCTGGGGGGCACGGGTCTCGGCGATGTTCATGCCCGACAATACCTTGATGCGAACCACCAGTCCGGAAAGATAGTCGCGGTGCAGATTGCGCACATCGGACAAGACGCCGTCCATGCGGTAACGAATGCGCACGAAACCCATTTCCGGCTCGATGTGAATATCGGACGCCTCGCGATGGACAGCATCGGTGAGCAGCATATCCACCAGACGGACCATGGGATGACTGAACTGCCCTCCCTGATCCGTGGAGAGGGTTTCCAGGTCGATCGTGCCGGTTTCCAGCTCCCGGAGAATGCCCTCCATGGAGATTTCGGTCCCGTAATATTTCTGGATGGTACGGGCAATCTCGGACTGTCCGGCCAGAACGGTCTTGATGACAATCCCGGCGTGGATGTTGGCCTGGATCTTGTCGATCACCGCCACATCCTGGGTATCGGACATGGCCAGGGTGAGGGTGGCGGACTGATCGTCCCAATCCACCGGGATCGCCTGATGGCGTTCCACCAGTTTCTTGGGCACCATGGCCAGAACCCGGGGATCGAGTTTGGTGTTGTCCAGATCGATGCTGGCCTGCCCCAGGGCACTGCCGAGCAGATCCCGCATCACCTGCTCCGGAACAAACCCGAGCTTGACGATGATGCGACCCAACTGCTCATCGGTTTTCTTTTGTTCGGTAAGGGCGATGGCCAGCTTGTCCTGGGTGATCAGATCCGCTTCCAGAAGGAGATCACCCAGTCGCCGACGTTTTTGCGTGAGAGGCGAAGGGGTGGTCATGACTCTTTGACACGCTGTTCCAAAACGGTGATGCGGTGTTGGACGTTCCGAATGTCAAAACCTGCCCCGCCCCGCAACTCCATGAGCTTGATCGCATCCCGATAAAAGCGCAGCGCGGCACGCTCCTGGGCCAGGTGATCCAGACTGACGGCCAGATTCAACAATATGTCCGGGTTATCCGGTTCCAGTCGGTAGGCATTGAAAAAGGCGCTTTGGGCCTCCGACCAGTTGTTCTGTTCCACGTAGACGTTGCCCAGGGCAAAGTAGAGAGAGGCCTCATTGGGCGTGTCACGCATCAGTTGCTGCAACCTGCTTTCGATCTGTGCCGGGTCGGCACTGCCGTTCAATGAAACCAGGGCTGCGATGGCCAGGGAGTGGCGTGGATTCTCCTGCAAAATGCTCTGGTAAATGGTGCGCGCCAGCTCCGGTTTGTTGTTGCGGATGGCAATGGACGCCAGACCGGCCATGGCGGAGTGGTTGTGGGGTTCGCTGCGCAGCACCAGCTCGAACTCTCTTTTTGCCGTGATCAGATCGCCGCTCAAGAAGGCCTTGCGCCCCCGTTGCAGAGGGGTTGCCGACTCAACGTACACCGGAGGTGTCTTGGCGGGAGAGGAGTTCTTTTTTGGAGAGGACGCCCTCGATGCACCCTTCTTTTCCGGGTTGTCTTCCCTGGAGGGGGGATCCGGAGGGTTGTTCATCGACCGCGAGGTCATGCGTGAGGGCGCGGCCTCTGCGGGTGTTGGCGGTTGAAGCACAACGATCGGCGGTTCCGGATCCTTGGTTTTTTCCTGTGTCTTGACAGGCTGTTGCAGAGCAGGTGCCGGGGGTGCGGGGGGAGGGGCGGGCGCTGTTTTTCCGGCAGCCGGACCGGGGGGAGCGGCGGCAGGCGGTGCAGGATGCGTCGCGGTCCGGGACGGGCTTTTCCTGGCAGGCGTGGCACCCCGAGACGCATCCTCGGCAAGCGCCATGTAGAAATAAATGCCCATTCCCAGTCCGAATAAAAGAACGATCCCGCCGCCCAGCAACCAGACCCGTTTGCCGATCTGTGGCAGGGAGAACCGCTTGTCGGCCCGGGACCGTCTTGGTATATCGCCGGACGGAGTGGCAGGGGGAGGTGGCGAATCGGGTTGTGACTCGGGGCGCCGCCTGTCCACCATGGTTCGCGGAACAGGTGGTGGATCGGGTTGCGGCTCGGGACGTTGTTCGTTTGCCACGGTCCGCGGGTCATGCAGGGAGGCAGGTTGCGACTCGACCGGCAATCCGCTTTCCATCCTCGGTGGCGACTCGTGCACCGAATGAAGTCTCGGTTCCAGCTTCAACCCCGGCTCTGACTCGAACTTTGGCTCAAATCGCAACTCCGGCTCGATTCCTGGTTCCGGAGTCATCCCTCGATCCATGTCCGCTGGTTCCAGTTCCGGTTCCGCTTCCAGGGTCCATGTCGGTTTCGGGGGCGTTGTTGGTTCTGGCTCCAGGGTCCATGTCGGTTTCGGGGGTGTCGTTGGTTCTGGCTCCAGGGTCCATGTTGGTTTCGCGGGCGTCGTTGGTTCCGGCTCCAGGGTCCACGCCGGTTTCGTGGGCGTCGTTGGTTCTGGCTCCAGGGTCCATGTCGGTTTTGGAGGCGTTGTTGGTTCCGGCTCCAGGGTCCACGCCGGTTTCGTGGGCGTCGTTGGTTCCGGCTCCAGGGTCCATGTCGGTTTTGGAGGCGTTGTTGGTTCCGGTTCCATTCCGGCGACAACGACAGGCTGCTTCGTGCTTTGATCGACCACCGATTCGATTGGAACGGCGGGAGTGGAGGAGGCTCCCGTCCCGTTTTTTTCCAATTCCCGCAGCATGTCGAGTAACAAGCTCATAGGGCTGATTTATCCCGAACCCAGGTCTCGGGGAGCGGAGCATCCCTGTCGGAGTAGATCTGCGTATCGCCCGGACCCAACAAGTCGCGCGGTTCCAGGGAGATCACCGGGCGAAGAAAGATGACCAACTCGCTCTTGGTTGTCTGTTCATTCCGATAGCCGAACAGGGCACCGATCCACGGAACCTCCGAGAGCAGGGGGATTCCATTGGAATCCTTTGTGCGGGAGTTCTCCATCAGCCCACCCATGACTGCCACATGACCGTTGGGAACGCGCAACATCGAATCCATTTCCTGGACCTGGACCACGGGCACCTGCGGTGGCACAAAGTTGGCGCCGGCGGCGAGATTGACGCGCAGATTCGGGTCGGGATTGTCCACCCATTTTTCCACCCGCTGGATGGTCGGGCGAATGTTCAGGGTGATGACCTCCGATTGGCTGATCTGCGGCGTGACCTGCATGATGAAGCCCAGGGGTACGGTACGAATCTGGGTCTCGCTGGTGCCCGACGTCCTCAGGGAGCCGTTGTCATTGAAAGTTGGCTCGGTCACGCGGATCTGGAAATAGACCTCGTTGGTGGTGACCCGCAAAATGGCCGTCTGGTTGTTCAGGACCGTGATTCGTGGCGACGAAAGCACCTTGGTTTTGCCAAACTTGCTGAGCATGTGCAGTGTGGCGGAAACGTCCCTCTGCCCCAGTACATCCGTCAGAAACGGAATTTTGGTCTTGTTCAGGGTCAGTTTGGTGAACGGAGCGGCATCCAACCGTTTGGCAATCATCGAAGAGAGGTTGTTTTGGTCGGTGGAGCCATCCTGCTTGACCAGGGACCAGTCGATTCCCGACTGGAATTGATCGGAAAGACGGACTTCGACCACCGTGGCCTCGATGAGTACCTGACGCTGGGCACTGCGCACAACCCGGTCGATGAACTCCTCGACCTCGGCGTGTTGTCTGGACGTGGCCAGAACACTGACGATTCCCGTGGCCTCGTTCCAGATGATTTTCTTGTTTTCATCATCCTTGTCCTCTTTTTTCTCCTCTTTCTTGTCTTCTTTTTTCTCCTCCTTCTTGTCGGCCTTTTTCTCTTCTTTTTTCTCTTCTTTTTTCTCTTCTCTCTTGTCGTCTCTCTTCTCTTCCTGCTTGTTCTTGCCGACAATCTCGTTCAGATTGGCGATCAGGTTCCGCCAAAAATCGATGGTGGAGGAGCTGCCCAGCTTGACAGTGGAGCTGTTGTTGATGCCCGGAGAGTTGGCGCCCGTGGAAGCGACCGTGGTGGCAATGGCCACCTCGGACTCCATCTTCCTGGCCACGGTGACATAATCCACCCGGTAGGTGCGTCGGAAAGGGAGATCCGGCTCCACAGCCAGGACATTATCCCTGATCTGGTAGCGAATGTTGGTCTGGCGGGCGATGCGGTCCAGCACTCTGGGCAGCGTCTGATCGATGGCGTTGAGCGTCACATTGCCTGTGATGCCCGGCACGATGTCGACGTTCAGGTTCGCATCCCGCGCCAGGGCAAACAACACCTCGCGAACGGGTACATCGGTGACCACCACGGTATAGGTGGACTGAACCAGATTTTTATCGTCGTTTTCTTTCGGCAGAAACGAAGAGACCTTGACCGTACTGGGGATGGATCCGTCCCTGGCGTTGGCCGCTCCGGCAGTCGGCGGCGTGACCTGTCCGGTCAAATCGCCCAGATGAGGCGCGGGCGTACACCCCACGCCCAACGAGACACAACCAACCCCCGCGAGCCTGAACCAGACAGGCAAGCGTCTGCGCCATGTTGCGATCAATGTTGCCAAAGTCACCACCCTGAAGTCGCGTTTCCGCCTGAGTTACGAGCGCTGGTTGGACTTCAAGCAAGAAACAAGCCACAGAATGCTGCCAACGGTGGCAGCCAAAGAGAGGAACAGCACAAGGAAAAGGGCCTTGCGCACATCCTGGAGAGAGTGATGCACCAGTTCCATCCGGTAGTTTTCGGCGTGGGCCTCCTCCATGGCGGGAATGATGAACTGCAACAGCTCTTTTTCAAGATCGTCGGCCATGTTGTCAAACTCTGTCATCAACGGGTTGCCCTGTTTGGCACCACCCTGGATGTAGGCCGTCGCCATGGCCTGGCCTCTGGCGTAAAACTCTTCGAACCGGGTATCGAGGTGGGCAACCTTGTCTTCCCGACCCTGATCGTTGGCTCCCTTCACCAAAATCAGCAAGGCAGGCAGCCTGGCGCGAAAATGTTCCGCCGATCTGAGGGCCTGCGTGGCACCTTCATCCAGGCCGTCCCGACCGCGGGTGGCGGAGAGATCCGTCAGCCATTGCTGGACCTCGATGACGTTGCCCCGCAGCTCCTGAGCCAGAAGACTCAGATCGACACGTCGATCCTGATGATGCGCGCTTTCGGTAAACCAGGTCAGAAACTCGATGAGATGGGCACGGGTTCCGCTGCCCAGCAGATGGAGCCACAACACGTTCGATACACCAGAGGGGATCACGAAGACATCCGGGGATTGGGCCATTTTCCGCTGCCAACGCTTTGTGTGCTGTTCCAGTATCGAGATCAGGCCGGTCAAACTCTCCCGAAGCTGATCGGCCTGGGCGTCGAAGGCGATCATTTTCTGGTTGCCGCGCAAAGTTCCGCTCTGGATGTAGGCATGGGCCATGTCGATACCTTGCGCATAGAATCGGTCGAATTGTTCAGGCATGGAGGTCAGATCAAATGGAGAATCCATGCCATATACCTGCCTGCTCATGAGCTGTCGCAGATTGGCCAACCCCGCACGAAACTCCTCCGCCGCCTGTCGGGCGCGGTCGAATCCCTGATCCAGACGATCGAGTCCCAGGGTGGCGGAAATGTCCGTGAGTTGATTCTGGACCTGAGAAACGGCATTGTATAGATTCCGTGCCTGGATGAATCGCTTGCGCGACAAGGCATAGTCGTGTTTTTCCAGATAGATGGTCTGCATGGTGTGAAACGAGAAGAGATTGCTCGAGCACAACAGGGTCAACGACACCATCAGCAGGAAAACGAACCAGGGCAGTCGGCACACATCACGGAGTTGGAATGTACGCATGGTCTTGACTCGACACGTTGGTCTTCTTCAGCCTCGACAAGCCCAGTCAAAAGGAGGAGCGCAGGCCCTCCCGTCCGCTTGTCATCCAGTCGCGATACACCTTGCACCAGGTGTGCCATTGATACAAGCGACGACTCGAGTTGACCCAGAACGTGCTACCAACCGGAGTCTCCGGATTGTTTTTTCGTAACTGCCCAGGTACCCCCTCGAGAAGGGCCTGGACATGAAAGACTTTGTCGGGGCTTCGCCCCGAACCCCACCAGGACTCTGTCCTGGACCTGCCAGGGGGCCAGCTCCCTGGACCCCGATTCGTTGCCGGGTGCTGAATGGTTACGTTCTTTCAAAGGTGGTTTCTGTGGTCCTGGTCCGCCCATGCGGGGATTTTCAGGCATTCGCAACTCCTCCGGCGGCGTCTGGGGCTGGCCCTGGACATTCTCAAGGCCAATCTGGCCGAGCGATCCCGGCCCTATAAATTGACTTTCGCCGTCACCAACCGATGCAACTCTCGTTGCGCCATCTGCGGCATCTGGCAAAAGCCGGTGGACGGGAAAGAGCTGACCACGCAAGAGATCATCACCTTCCTGACCCGCAATGACCGTTTCTCCTGGATCGATCTTACAGGCGGCGAAGTGGCCGAACGTCCCGATGCCCCGGACATCGTGGAAGCCGTCATGCGCCATCAGCGACGCCTGTTTCATCTGCATATTCCGACCAACGGTCTCAACCATCCGGCGATCATGACTCTTGTCCGGACAGTTCTGCTTGCCAACCCCCCCCTGTTCACCCTGACCATCAGCCTGGATGGCCCCCCGGCGTTGCATGACCGCTTGCGTGGATGCCCCGGCAACTGGAGTGCCTGCCTGCGCCTTTTTGCCGAATTACGTCCTCTGTGCCATGCCGGGTTCCGCATGTTTTTTGGCTTCACCCTCTCCCACCTGAACGCCGGGGAGTTTCCCGCCACGGTCCGTGCGGCACAGGAGCATTTGCCGGGCATCGACATCCATGATTTCCACATCAATCTGGCGCACCGTTCCGCCCATTACTATGGCAACACGAACCGGGAGTGGCCCCCCCTTTCCAGGGAGCCGTACGCTCATGATCTTGCCTGGTTTCGGCAACACCAACGCCGTTTTCTCGATCCGATCGCTTTTCTGGAACGCCGTTTTTTACGTCTTGCCCCGGTTTTTCTTGATCATGGCAACTCTCCCCATCCCTGTCAGTCGCTGGCCAGTTCGGTATTTTTGGACCCGACCGGCCAGGTATACCCCTGTACCATCTGGGATCATCCCCTGGGAAACATACGCGAGCATGCGTACCACCTCGCCCCCATTCTGGCAGCGGCCCGTACCACCCGGGAGAGAGTCCGCGCCGGAGAGTGTCCCCGGTGCTGGAGTCCATGCGAAGCCTATCCCTCCCTGCTGGTCAACAGGTTCACGAGGGAGCGGTAGAGCCTGACAGCCCCGGCCATGATCTCCCTCCAGACTCTCCGTGCATCGTGAAACTCAAAAAACAAACATCAAGGTATCGGACACGCTTTTATGCTCGGCATAGCCGTTGTTGAACACGGCGACAGCCCCTCTGATCTCCTTGATGCCAGTGAGTTTGACGTCGTCGTCATGGCTGGTGTCCAGCTTGCGCGACAACTCCAGCGACCAGAAGCCATCCTTCCAGACTCCTTTGGCGCTCACATCGACCAGGCTGCCCGAACCTCCGTTCAACACCTTGATACCGGGAAGGGTGTCACTCTGCTTTTCTGCGGGGGCTTCGGTGTTTTCGTAGAGCGGGTCGCCAGAATCACGCACCTTGCGAATATAAACCGTTCCCCCCCCCGGAATTTCATATTCAGCCGCCGACTCCTGCATGGATGTGGAGATGATCTGGGTAAAATCCTCGGCCAGCCCCACTTTGTCGCTGCGTCCCGCAGACCACTGCCACAGATCCACCTTGTAGTCTGTCTTGGAGAACATGCAGTCGGCATAATCACCCCCCATGTCAAACCGTACCGCAAGCATGTCATCCCTTTGTTTGCTGCGCTTGTACTGCGATCCTATCCACTTCCAGGGACGATATTCCATGTCGGCAGCCGGGTCCGGCCAGCGGGCTGCCAGATAGATCCGCTCCCCGAAAACACCGGCTTTCAACTCAACCGTCAGTACCCCCGTAAAATTGTCTCCGTCACCCTCCTTGGCCGGATGGAGCGGGACGGAACTCCAGCCCTCTTTCCCCCACTCTCCGAGAGAACCATCCACCACCGGGGCCGAAGGCAGGGAAACCACCCGGATCTGGATCGGGGGC
Source organism: Magnetococcales bacterium (assembly GCA_015229045.1). The sequence continues at coordinate 20,193 of JADGCJ010000020.1, read as the reverse complement.
GCGGCGTTCCCCAAACCGGAACCTGACAACAAGGACAAAAAAACGCCTGCGCAGACACCCCTCCACATCGGGGTGGAGCACACCAACCGCCTGACACGAAAACGCATAGGATACCCCCCCCTGGACTTGAAGGCTATTCCCATTCCAGATCAAGTCTCCGCTTCGTTGACTGACTCACTCGCCCCTCGCCGTATCCAACACGCACTGTCTCGTCGCTCATGCGTCGTCGCTTCGCTTCCATCTCGATCTGAAACTGGAGTCACTCGATCACCAGTTGGCCTTCCATACCCTGCTTCTGGTGGTCTTCGATGGTGCAATAGACGGGGTATTCCCCTTTCGTGACCGGCACGAAATAGATGTCCAGCTGACCACCAACCATCAACTCCACCGCGTCCAGATAGGGCACCTTGATCTCGCCATCCTTGTCGGACTGGATCTTTCTGGTGGCGATGGATTTGTAAAATTCGGGTGCCGTAAAATAGTGCTTTTTTTCGCCGGTATTTTTGAGGATGAGCTGATAGGTCTTTCCGGCTTTGAAAACAAGCCGTTTTGGCTTGTAAGAATACTCGTCGAATGTCACCGTGACCTTTTCCGTCGTTTTCCAATCGGCGGCTTTGACGATCTCCGGGCTGTTGACAACGTAGTCCGCCGCGACCGCGCAAGGGGCCGTCCCCAGCATGGATGCCGCCAGAGTCCACCGGAACAGAACAGTTTTTTTCATCGCTCAGGCTCCTGTCAAAGAAAAGTAAATCGCCAGGTGACAAAAACAACACCGCACCCAGTGTGCCGCCATGCGCTCCTGCCAGACAAGGAAAAGTTGCTCCTGACGCTTGTCACGGACGGCTCCTCACGAAAGGGTTGTCATCATCCGCACGAATTGACCATTGAAGGCATTCAGGTTACACTCCGGTCTCGGGGAAGCGAGCGGGGTGCCGGATCCCGGCGCACCGCAGGCCCATGGCCCAGGCCTCTTGAAGCCCATGGCCCGAGCCTCTTGCATTGTGGCATCAATATCGCCGATATGCCGCATATTTTTACAGGGGATCCTCTTTTCTTCGGTGCACGATGCCGGGTCGTGCGTCGTCCACTACGCCCTCCGTGGTGTTCATATTGCGGACCAGACGGCTGAACTGCGTCCGCTTTGGAAAACGAACCGGGGTCCAGGGGGCTGGCTCCCTGGCAGGTCCAGGACAGAGTCCTGGTGGGGTTCGGGGCGAAGCCCTGACAAAGGCTTTCATGTCCAGGCCTTTCTTGAGGAGGTACAGAGTCCTGGTGGGGTTCGGGGCGAAGCCCTGACAAAGGCTTTCATGTCCAGGCCTTTCTTGAGGAGGTACAGAGTCCTGGTGGGGTT
>JADGCJ010000020.1:0-18834 GCA_015229045.1 Magnetococcales bacterium | reverse complement strand
CATGTCCAGGCCTTTCTTGAGGAGGTACAGAGTCCTGGTGGGGTTCGGGGCGAAGCCATGACAAAGGCTTTCATGTCCAGGTCTTTCTTGAGGGGGTACCTGGGCAGTTACCAATAGTTAAAAAACGACGCATCTCAAAATGGATTCGGTTGACCATGTTGCGATACCTCACAAGATTCAGGTTCAAGCGTATTGGCGACCGTGTCCTCGTTCTGGTGGGGGTCTCCGTGCTTGCCGGACTGGTCTGGATGTCTGACTTCCATACCCGGCGTCAGGAAAAAATCATCACGGAGCAGCACGCGCAGACCATGTACTTTCTGACCCGCAGCGTCAATGAAGGACTGGAAGCGATCATGCTGGCCGGCGATGCGGGTATTGCCCATGAGTATGCGCGGCATCTCAAACACATAGAAGAGATCAAATCCTTTCGCATCATGCGTATCAGTGGCCTGGAAGCCTTCAAGGACAACGCAACCATCCTCGACGTGAACAAACGTCTCGGGGAGAACGAGTTCTCACCCCGTGCCAATCAGAGCTGTGAGGTGGTTCTGCCTGCCGATGACCAGGATCTGCTGGATGTCGTCGATTCCGGAAACCAGATCGTCAAACAGGTCATCGATCCGGCGAACGGACTCCCCTTCATGACGGTCCTGGCTCCCATTCTGAACAAGAAGGTTTGTCATCGTTGCCACTCAGGCCAGTTTCCGGTGCGGGGAGTGGTCCAATTGACTTTTTCCATGGCCACGGTCGCGGCGGCCATTCGCCAGACACGCACTCAGAGTACACTGATCCTGGTGATGGCCATGGTCGGAGTCCTTGGTTTGACCACGCTGCTGATTCGCCGCTCGGTTGTTCTGCCGATAGGGCGTGTCACCAAGGCCATGCGCGAAATAACCACCGGCAACCTGCACCATCGCGTACCCGAAATCGGCGTGGACGAACTGGGGTGGATGGCCAGAAATTTCAACAAAATGAGCGATGAACTGGCCAGGCTTCACCTCGGCCTGAAAAATGAGCAGGAAAAACTGACGACCATCATCCTGAGTGCCCGGGAGGGCATGGTGGTCACCGATCGCCTGGGTGATGTCGTCCTGGTCAATCCGGCAGCGGAACGATTGCTGGAAAAAAACAGGGAGGAAATTGTCCGCTCAGGCTTTGTGCACATCCTCGACGATCCGGAGTACATGACGGCACTCCTGGATGGAACCAGGGAGAATGTCCCGCCCGTGGTGGTCTACAAGGGGCGAATTCTCAATATCTACGCTGCCACCATCCACGTTGTCAGCGGTGAACGCATCGGTTCCGCCGCCCTGATTCGGGACATTACCCAGGAGAAGAAGCTGGAGCAGCAGTTGCGTCTGCTCTCCACCACGGACGCCCTGACCGGCCTTAACAACCGTCGCCGGTTTGACGAGGTGTTGATCGAAGAGTGGAGCAGAAGCAAACGTTATGACCAGTACTTCACCTTGTTGTTATTCGATGTGGATCATTTCAAGCGGTTCAATGACCAGTATGGACACGACCAGGGCGACAGGGTTCTGCAGGCTATCGGTCGCATCATGAGGGAGCTGTTCCGGGACGTCGACCACCCTTGCCGATATGGGGGAGAGGAGTTTGTTGTCATTCTGCCCTGCACCGGCTTTCCCGGTGCCAGCCTGGCTGCGGAGCGTTTGCGCATCGGCGTGGAAAGCATGGTCATCGACGGATTGAAGGTCACCATCAGCATCGGGGTGGCCATATACCCGGGCGTCGGCACCGACCCCACCGACATGGTCAAACAGGCTGACAACGCCCTGTATACATCCAAGCAGTTGGGCCGCAACCGGGTCACCTATGCTCCCGGTTGCGAAACGGCGACGTCGGCTCCGGCTGTTTCAAGCTCCGTTGTCGCCTCGCATCCATCTTGATCCGGAATTGGAATCAGATGCGATCGCCCTGCCGGGTCTGGCCAGGCGTATGACTTCCCGACCTGGTCTGGAAGGGGCGAAGCCCGATGTCGCCTGTCAGGAACCCGAGGGGAAAATACGAGCAACCCCGCCAAAGCTGCCCACCCACATGGTGCCATTCTCCTCGACGGCCAGGGAAAACACGTTCTCGGCAAACAGGCCATCGGCCATGGTCATGACTTTGAATCCTTGGCCCTCGCGACGTGCCAACCCCTTGCTGGTACCGATCCAGATTCTCCCCTTGTCATCCCGTCGCAGCATGAAGATGTAGTTTGACGGCAGACCTTCGGCCGTCGTGAAATTGGTCCATTTTTCGCCATCGAAACGGGCCAGACCCCCGCCCCAGGTGCCGCACCAGACCACGCCGTCGTTGTCCACTTCCAGGGAGATGACATAGTTGGGGTTGTAGGCCGTCGTCACCTTGGACAGGCCCTGCTCCTCCTTTTGCCGGGCATGGTGGCTGGAAGTCTTGGCCGGGTCGTTCATGTACTGGTTGACATCCTTGACCTGCTCGTAGGGGGCACCCAGACCGGCTTCGTGGGTCCAACGGGTCCACTGCTCGTTCTGGAAGCGGGCCAGTCCTCCTTCGGTGGCGACCCAAAGCTCGCCGTTTTTTCCCTCCGCCAGGCCGTAGACCCAGTCGTTGGGCAACCCGCCCTTGGTATTTTCCACCGTGAACGTTTCCCACTTGGAACGGTCGTCCAATGCTCCGCCCCGAATGCGGTTGGCACCCGACCAGGTGGCCACCCAGATATCCCCGTTGCGCATCTCCTGTACGTCGTACACAAAGGGATCTGCCAGGCCGTTGGGAATATTGTAGGTGGTCCATGTGCCGGTCTTGTTATCGACGATGGACCAACCGCCACCGTAGGTGCCGACTGAAACCCGCTCGCCGGACAGACGACCCACATGAAAGACACCATTGGCCAAAAGACTGCCATTGCGCACGTCGAACAGTCGGTAGTCGTTGGTTTTCAGGTCGTAGCGGACCACTCCCCCGGAAGTGCCTACCCAGACGAAGCCGCCATCGACCAGGATATCCTTGACGTTGCGGTTGCCCACCTGGAAATGGCTGAACTTGGCTCCCGGCGTCGGGGTCGGTGTGGTCGGTTTGAACGAAGGATCCTGGCGTTCCTGAAGAAGAGCGGCATGGCTGGGCGGGGCCACCGCACCTGACGGCAAACGTCCCGCTGCCTGTGCGTTTTGCGGATTCATCTGTGGATTCGGCAAGCCGACCACGCGACCAGCTGCCTTGGAGCCTTGCTTGATTCCCAGCAGGTACCCCCCGGCGGCCAGACCGCAGGCAACCAGAATGACGACAACGGCAAGGACGAACCGTTTAGTGTTGGGATTCATCTCACTCTCCTTGTTGACGTCCGGTCTGAGGGGCATTGTGTTCGACCTTTCGACCGATGCGAAACACCTTGCCTCTGGCCCCGGCCCATATCTCCCCGGCGGAAGTTGCAGCCAGGGCATAGATGTTTTCACCGTGCAGCCGTCCATTTTCGGCGAAAGGTTGCCATTTTCCGTTCACCATGCAGCCCAGGCCATTTTCCGTGCCAGCCCATAGCACCCCCTTGGTGTCCGCGATCAGGCTGTAGACGATGTTACCGGGCAGTCCGTCCCGCGCGTTGAAACTGGTCCAGCGGGTTCCATCGAGACGGCTCGCGCCGCCTCCCCAGGTTCCGGCCCACACCTGGCCGTCGGGCATGATTTCCAGGGCGAAGACGTAGTTGGGGTTGTATGTGGGACTGCCACCTGCCAGGATCCCCAGGTCATGGCGGTTCCGGGTACCCAATCCGGTGTTGGGGCTGGCCGGAAGGGCACTGGTATTGCCGCTGCCCAATCCATCCTTGTGGACCCACTCCTTCCAGCCTTTGCCGTCATACAGGGAGATGCCCCCTTCGGTGCCAAACCAGATACGTCCCTTGGCATCCACCTTCATGGCATAGACCCACTCGTTGACAAGCTCTTTCACGTAGGTGGTGAACTGTTCGGTCTTGCGGTCCAGGCGATTGGCTCCGGCCCATGTGCCGATCCACAAACTGCCGTCCGGGTGATTGGCAAACGAATAGACCCAGTAATCGGCGAGTCCGTGCATGGGAAAAAAGGTTTTCCACTGGCCTTCGTGGTAGCGGGAAACGCCACCTGCGTTGGTGCCAAACCATTTGGCGCCGTCGGCGTCCTGACCGATGGCAAAGACATATTCGTTGGCCAGACCATCCTTGCGGGTGAACGTCTTCTGGGGGGTCAGGGAGAGCAGATCGATCTCATGGACCCCCGCCGAGGTTCCCACCCAAAGGGAGCGATGGTTGTTGTCTATCAGCAGAGAACGCACATAGACGTTGTTCCCCACCTCGAAGGAGTCCAGAACCGTGTAGTCCGATGCGGGGGAAGCGACGGCAACGACCTGCGAGGTGGTCGTGCCAACCGGGGATCCCGACTCGTCGGAACAACCGACAAGGATCGGGTTCAGGAGCAATGCCCAGACGAGCAGTCGATGGAGATTCATATCAGCGCAGGGTTCGCAAATGGGTAACGACGTTCATGGCATCATCCACGGAGAGTATGCCTTGAAAACCAGGGCAGGCACCCTTCCCTCCCAGTATACGTCCGGCCAGGTCCCGATCTGACAGGCCAAGATTGTTGTTGGCACTGCCACGCCAGGAAAAGTCGGGGGTGCCAGCCATGAGACCACGACCTTTGGCACCATGGCAGTTCTGGCAATAGTGGGCATAAATCTTCTCACCCGCGAAAGGGTTGCCGGCCTCCACCGATGCCCATGCCAGGACAAACATGCCCGAAAGAACCAGAGAGAGGGGCAAAATACGGCGCCTTGATCTCATTTTTTTGTGGTTCCCTGGTTGGGTTTGGCTGTTTTCGGTTCGGATTTGGCGTTGGCATTTTCGGCATCCTGCACGGCTTTTTCCCAGCGTTGCGACTCTTTGGGGTTGGGTGCCAATCCGAGGAGTCCGCGCGTATAGGCTGCCGCCAGTTCCTTCATGGCGGGTGTGAAACCCTTGTCCGCAGCCCGTTGCAGCCAGTCCAGGGCGGTTTTCGGATCCGCATGTTGACCGAGTTTGCCATGCAGATAGACGTTGGACAAGGCAAACATGGCCGGGGGGTGGTTTCCCGTTGCGGCGCGTGTGAGCCACTTCAGGGCCTCCTCCGGGCCATGGACGACTGTTTTATCCGGTTTGGCACCTTTGGTTTCGGTAGCCGGAGTTTCCAGTTCGTTGAGAAGCATGGTTCCCAGCCAATAGGCCCCATCCAGCGATCCTGCCTCGGCGGCTTTGTGGTACCAAAGCAAGGCCTCGGCGCTCTCCTCTGCGCGGGCCTGGATCGTTCCCAGCATCACCATGGCCGGCATGTGCCCCGCCATGGCCGAACGGCGCAGGGGCGGGATGGCCGCGAACCAGTCGTTGTTTTCGTAGGCCGTGCGTCCGGCCTTGAAATCCTCTTCCGGATTGGCCGAGGGAGCGGCGACGCCCGGTTGAGGATCTGCCGCCAGTGCGAGGCTGCTTGTCGCCAGGCCGGTTGCCGTACCGAGTGCCAACAATATCGTCAGTACTTTTGCCAATCTCGTACCAGCGGCGCCACCATGCACACGACGCGACAGCGGACTTGTTTCGATCATTTTGCTCTCCATGCCTTCATGTGGTGACAAAATGGTGTTCAAAGGGCGACGCAGTCAACCTCTTCAATCGCAGGACAGAGGCTGTGGGCCAGCCAGTTCGAGTTTCCGGTAAAGGCTGGACAGGCCGATTCCCAGGGCACGCGCCGCCGCACGACGATCGCCAGCCGCCTCTTTGATGGCTTCGTGAATCGCCAGAATTTCGTAGTGACGCATACGGTCTCGCAATGTCCCCTTGGCCACGGTACGCCCGACCGCATCGTCACCGCCCTGTCCGACCACAACCCCGGGCAGATCGTGCAGCGTGATCACGCCATCTTCGACCAGGATCAGGGCACGTTCAATGACATTTTCCAGTTCGCGGACATTGCCCGGCCAGGGATAATTCATCAGGGCGGACTCCGCGTCGGGGTCCACCCTCCAGACGCTCTCGCTACGACCGACATGTTTTGAATTCTTCAGGAAGTAATCCACCAGGACCGGAATGTCCTCCGTCCGCAGCCGCAAGGGCGGGATGTGAATGTTGAACACGTTCAGGCGAAAGTAAAGGTCTTCGCGAAAGGTTCCGGCTGTCGTCATCTCCTTGAGATCCCGATTGGTGGCCGCGATGATGCGCACATCCACGGCCCGGAACTTTTCGCTGCCCACCGGCCGAACCTGTTTCTCTTCCAGGATGTGGAGCAGCTTGACCTGCATGCTCAAAGGCAGCTCCCCGATCTCGTCCAGGAACAGGGTACCTTTGTCAGCTTCCAAAAACAACCCTTTCTTGACCTTGTCCGCCCCGGTGAACGCCCCTTTGACATGACCGAAAAATTCACTTTCCATCAAATTTTCCGGAATGGAACCGCAGTTGATCGGAATGAACAACTCTCCGCTTCTTTTGCTGCGTTGATGGATTTGTCGTGCCACGATCCCTTTGCCGGTTCCGCTTTCGCCGGTGATGATGGCGGTAAAATCGGTGGGGGCCACCTTGCGGACGAGACGATCGATTTTCAACATGGCCGCCGAAGAGAAACGACAGCGGTTCTTCTCTTCCACCTTGACCAGATTGCGCAGAGTTCGGTTCTGGTCGCGCAGGGCGATGACGTCTGCCACCTGGCGTAATCGATGCAGAATATTCTCCTTGCGCAGCGGTTTGGTCAGATAATCATAGGCGCCGGCCTTCATGGCCTTGACTGCGGTGTCGACCGAGGCAAAGGCGGTCATCATCAGGAAGATCGTTCCCATGCCCATGGATTTGGCTTGTTGCACGACCTCGACGCCATCCATGCCCGGCATCTGGATGTCGCAAATGGCGATGTCGATGTTTCCCCGTTCCAGGCGGCGCAGGGCTTCGGCGCCGTCGTGTGCCGCCTCGGTCGTGTACCCGGCCTTGGCGAGGGTGGAGGCCAGAATCTGGCGTATGGCCGGTTCGTCGTCGATAACCAGGATGGTGAGTGATTCCGTCGTTTCGTGCATATCCGTTCAAACCAGTTCTTCTGCCATGGGCAGCAGTATGTGGAACGTGCATCCCGCTTGCAACTGCGAACAGACCTGTATCTCCCCACCGTGATTCGCAACGATGGAGTAGCACAGGGAGAGTCCCAATCCCATGCCACGTCCCACCGGCTTGGTGGTGAAAAAGGGTTCGAAGATTCGTTCGCGGGTTGTGGCATCCATGCCGACCCCGTTGTCGGCGACACTCATGCGAATTTTGCCATCCTGGATGCCGGTGGAGAGGATCACCTCTCGTCGACGATCCGTGATCCCTTCCAGGGCATCGGCGGCATTGATCAGGAGATTGATGATCACCTGGCGCAACTGGGATCCGGAGGCATTGACGGCCGGCAGCTCCCTGTCCAGATCCAGGGTCATCCGGATGGTGCGCAACCGCTTGTCAAAGCCCATGAGACGTACACTCTTCCTGATCAGGTCATTCAGGTCGAGAAACTGGATCTCATCGGGTTGCGATTGGGAAAAGTCGGCGACATCCCTGGTGATGCTGGTGATGCGATCGATTTGTTCGTGCATCAAATCCAGCAGTCCCAGATATTCGGCGCCGCTCCTTCCTTCACTCTCTTCCCCCAGATCCCGCAGCGTCTCCAGGATGCCGGTGATGGCTGCGGTGGGATTGTTGATCTCGTGCAGAATGCCCGAGGCCAGGGCACCCAGAGAGATCATCTTCTCCTGATGGAACCGGGCGTGCTGCGATTCAGCCAATTGCTTTTCCGCCAGTTTGCGATCACTGATGTCACGCATGGTCACGATGAAATGCAACAACTCGCCGGTCCGCACGGCATGCACGGACAGATCCAGAGGAAAGTGGGTCTGGTTGCAGCGTCGGGCCTCGATTTCTCGTTCAAAGATCAGGCCGGAGTGTCTGCTTTGTGCCAACCGTTCGACCAGCTCTTCGTGATTCCGCTCGAAAGGGTCAGGCAGCAGGGTTTCTACCGGCTTTCCGATCAATTCCTGGGCCTGATAGCCAAAAATCCGCCCGATGGCCGGATTGGCGGACTCGATGACACCCTCGCCGGAGGTCACGACAATCCCTTCCGTCACATTGTCCATGATCAACCTGAGGTGCATCTCCTGGTCCCGGAGGGTGGCCTGGGCTGCCTTGATGTCCGAGATGTCCTCCTTGATCGCCAGATAGTGGGTGATTTTTCCGTGCTTGTCGCGAATGGGCGAGATGGAGGCCAACTCCCAGAACAGTTCCCCGTTTTTCCTGCGATTGAAAAACTCCCCGCGCCACTCTTCTCCGCGCGCAATGACGCTCCATAGCTCCTGATAGGTCTGATCGGAAATCATCCCGGATTTCAGGAGTCTTGGATTTTTTCCGAGCACTTCCGTCGACGAATAGCCGGAAATCCGACAAAATTTTGGGTTGACATATTCGATCCGACCCGCCAAATCAGTGATGATGACGGAAGCCGGACTTTGCTCCACGGCCAGGGTCAGTTTGCGCAGCTCCCTTTCCGCTTGCTGGCGTTCGGCGATTTCCGATTTGAGGACATCGTTGGTGAGTTTGAGGGTCTCGGTACGCTCTGCCACCCGGTTTTCAAGGGTTTCATTGTTCAAACGAATCTTTTCGAGATACTGGCTCAAGCGATCGTGCTGTTCGCCGATCATGGTGTCGGCACGCCGCACGATGCCGAACAGCAGTCCATAAAGCACGGCGAACAACCCCGCAACGCCAAAGACCATCCAACGCTGGGAACGGTGCGTATGCTCAAGCAGGTCGCTGATGTCATAGTAGAATTCAAACACTCCGCGAACCCGGTCATCCCGGAACAGGGGAATGTAGGTCACGATCATGTCCCGGTCCGCTGTGTGGCCGTCGAAAGAGACAAAATCCGGCTGATGCACCTGCTCGCTGTGCAGATGCCCCTTGAGTGCGCCACCGACCCGCGGGTCGCCGCTTTGGTCCACACCGATCTGACTGATCTGACTGGAGTACAGCGTCACGCCATTGGTATTGTGAATCTTGACCCTGACGACCTTCAGGTTGCGCATCAGTTTGCCCAAAAACTGGTCCAGATAAAGCACCAGGGGATGATTGCGGATCTCGACGGGTGTCATCCCGCAGGAAACGGGCAAAAAACCGGAGAGGCTTGGCCATAAGGCGTTGGAAAATGCCTGGGTCATGGCCACATTTTGTGCTTCACCCAACGACAGCATCGAACGGTTCTCGATATGCCGGAACAGAAAGGCGGTGAACCATGCCGCCAACGCCATGGCCACGAAACTCGTCACGGAAAAATATCGCAGCAGGCGAAAATCACCGGGACGCGCCGTTGCCAAACTCGGTCGCCAGCTCGTCCACAACCGTGCCCATACAGGCCGAATCTTCGCGTCCATACCGCTCAAAAACGCTCCTTCAGGTATTGCAGGGAAGAGAATACATGAAACGTTCCATTCAATGTTTTTTTTCTGTCGTGTCTCTCAGCCTGCTGCTGATGTCGTCCGGCGCCTGTCGGCAAAAATCGCCACCGGAAATTGCGGGCAGCCAGCCGCCCGTTGCTGCATCCGCGACAGAGGCGGTTTCGCTGGACGCACCTCCCGACACGAAACCGGAAACCGCCGGTGGCCAGCCTCCGCCCGTCGCGGTGGCGGCTCCAGAGGAAACACCCTCCACCTCGCAGGCAAAAACCGCAGGTGGTCGGTCCCCCGCCAATCCGCTCGTACTGGCAGCAGCCCCGGCAGAAACCCCCTCCACCACGGGAAGTGACAATAAGGTCAAAAAACAGGCCAAGTCAAAGGGTGGACCAGCCACCCAGAATGAATTCCCGCCCCAGGAACAGCGCGTTATTCCCGGGGATAATCGCAGCAAGTCTCCGCCCCTGGCCAAGGATGGCATCCACGATCCCACCAGCCCGGCCATGCAACTGCTGCAAAACCCGGCCCAGGCCCTTTCCGCCATCCCGGCAGGAAAATGGGGCGAAGTGGATTGGATGCGGGCGATCAGAGAGGGCATCATCAAACCTTACGCCACACTCAACGGCAAGGGAACCATGGAAACCCTGGACATGGACATCATTCTCGCCAACACCAAGACCATGCACCATGTGCGATTTCCCCACGACTCCCATACCCGCTGGCTGGCCTGCTCCAATTGTCATCCGGATATTTTTGTCCCGAAAAAGGGGGCTAATGCCATTTCCATGGACTCCATATTCAGGGGACGTTACTGTGGTACCTGCCACGGTCGTGTGGCGTTTTCGGTCTATATATGCCAGAGGTGCCACAGTGTCCCCCACGAAAACTCCCCGCCACAGTGGTGGTGAGGAGAGCCTCGAGACCTGACCCTCCGACACAGGGCAATCGCATTTGAAACTGGCACACCCGAGGTCATGATCGCTTTTTGGCATCGGGGTCCAGGGGGCTGGCGACCGGACAGGTCCAGGACAGAGTCCTGGTGGGGTTTGGGGCGAAGCCCCGATAAAATCTTTCATGTCAACATTTTTTTCCGAACAAAAAAACGACGTGTCCCAAAGTAGACGCAGTTTAAATGCGATTGTCCTGCCCTCCGACATTGGAAAATGGATCCGGGCCTTCGGATGTGATATACCGCTCCGACGGTACAGGCTTTTGCCGGTGGTTGGGTTGCCACCCGTCGTCGGAGGGTCTGGTTGCCAGGGATTGGCGCCAATGAGCGTTTTGTCCGAAATACGCATGCTCCGCATTTGACAGGTGGTTCCTTGCAGTGAACAGGTTCATGACCCCCCGGTTGCGTTTTTTTCTGGGTACCATTCGGATTGCGATCGTCCTCTTTTCCGTCGAACTCCTGATCATGCTCGTTCTCCCCCATTTGTCGGGTGAGGGAGAGTTGGGAACCTGGGTTGTCACCCTGGAGGATTCGTTGCTTCTGGCGATCGTTTCCACACCCTTGAACATGATGTGGTCTTTGCGGGGGTTCGCGCCGTCGGGGTGGTCTTCGTCTCGTCGCCCTCCTTTTGGCATCGTTGCCCTCAATATCGGGATCTCCGTTTTTTCCGTCGTTTTTTCCGTCGAATGCGGCATCATGCTCTTTGTTCCCCTGATGGGGTTCGAGGAGGGGAGCTTCGCACTCGCCTCCGCCGATGCCGGATTGCTGGCCCTGGTTGCCTCCCCCATAGTTTTTTTCCTTGTCACAAGGCACTCCGGCAAGGATTTTTCCTCTGATGCCAATAAGTCGCGGAATACAAGACGGCAGTTTCTCCTGTTTTTCCTGCCTCTGTTTGTCCTTTTTTCCCTGGTCACCGAGGCATTGTATTTCCAGGAGAACCAATTCCGGAGAAAAAACGCGGAGTATGATGATGCCCTGCAAATCGACATTGCCCGGAATGACCTGTTGAAGGAATTGGATCTCCTGGTGAGCGATGTGTTGGTCCTTGCCCACATGTCAATGACTCTGGAATCCGTGGCGAAGAGTCATGATACAGAGCCGTTATTGATCGCCAGCTTTTCCGGGTTCTTGAAATCCAAAGATCGGTTCCAAAGTGCTTTCCTTGTCGATACTCATGGAAAAACCCAGGTACATGTCGATTTTCTGAACGGGCAGGCGAAAAAGGCCACAGATTATTCCAGGCTGTCCGTTGCCGATAAAACGTTGGATCCCATTCATTTGCAGAATGGTGAGGTCGTCATCTCCGGACCTCTGGTCCCTTCCGATCGGGAGCAGCGTGGCTCCGTATTGCGTTTCGGCACCCCGGTGTTTGACGGGGAGGGTCGTACAAGGGGTGCGGTTTTTCTGGACTTCTCCTGGTACAATCTGCACCCTTTTTTCAGTAAACTGATCACATCATTGGTCGGTCAGTTTCAACTGGTGTCGGAACAGGGATATCTTATCCATCCTTTTACCGGAAAACAGGGGGAGTCGTCGTTTGCAGGAGATCAACTCTGGCGTACGATGAACGCTTCCGAAAAAGGCAGGGTCGAGGATCAAAAAAAGGTGGCTTTGTTCAGCACACTTCATCCCGGAGTTGCTCCCCTGGCCAAAAATACGGGCGTGAAAAATGCCTCGTCGCAGGGACATATCCACCATCTGCACGCTCCGACATGGAAAATGCTCTCCTGGCATACCCCTGACAGACCGGACCCCGCGTTGATTGCCTTGCGCAAGCGTCTGCTGATTTTTCAATCTCTTCTGGTAGGTCTGGCGGCGATTGGCAGTTGGCTCTTCTCCAAGGCCATCGTCAATCGTCGGGAAGCGGATGCACATAACGAGCGGATGCAACAATCACAAATCGCTTTGAACGCCCTGCTTGAAACCACACTCGTGCCGATGACCCTGGAAGAGCAGTTGCGGGCGGCCATCCGAATCCTGAGCACCGTGCCCTGGATCGGATTGACCGGCAAGGGGGCCGTGTTCGTCTGCGACCCCGAACTGCAACAGATGAACCTGGCGGCACATGAAAATTTGAACGACGAGGAACAAAAACGTGTCCGAAGGATTCCTTCCGCCCGCTGTCTTTGCCAACGGGAAGAGAATTGGCGAAAAATACTCAAATTTCCAGATGACAGCCCCGACCATGTCGTCTGTCTGAAGGGTGATCCGGAACAGGGCAATTATTGTATTTCGATTCCGGGGATCAAAGGACCCGTCGGCATGGTGTTCATGCAGTCGCAGAACAAACACGTCAACCTGGACAAAAAGAGCTTCCTTTCCACGTTCGCCGGTTCCCTGGCCGGCATCATCGAGCGCCGCCAGATGGAGTCGGCACTGCAAGTCAAACACGAGGAGCTGAAAAAGACCAGACTCGATATCATCCACAGACTGAGCATGGCCGCCGAATTCCGGGATCAGGATACGGGACAGCATGTGGTGCGCATGAGCAAATATGCCGCCCTTCTGGCGCGGGCAGCCGGATTATCCGAAGAAGATTGCGAAAATCTGATCGATGCGGCGCCCATGCATGATATCGGCAAGATCGGTATTCCGGATAACATCCTCCTCAAACCCGCACGCCTGACCGAACAGGAGTGGGAAACCATGAAGAGGCACACCATCATTGGTTCCATCATGCTGCATGGCTACGATGCGGAGCCCATGAACACGGCACACATCATCGCCCTGACCCACCACGAAAGGTGGGATGGACAAGGGTACCCGATCGGTGTTTCGGGAGAAGAGATTCCCATCGAAGGGCGAATCTGCGCCATCGCCGACGTCTTCGACGCACTCACCAGCGATCGTCCTTACAAAAAAGCCTGGAAGGTCGAAGAGACGATGCAGGAAATCCAAAAAGGCGCCGGAACAGCCTTCGATCCACGACTGGTGGAGATCTTCTCCGGTCTTCTGCCAGAGATTCTCGGCGTCAAAAACTCCCACGGCGACGAAAAGTAGACGTAACCATTCAGCACCCCCTCAAGCGTTGTCGGCTCCTCACCGCAGCCAACACGTACTGCCTCGTCGCCTCCTCCTTGCTGCCTCGTTCTCGCATCGACTGCAGATTGGCATCAGTGCTTGTGTTCCACCTGACCGGGGGCATCTTTCGGCCGAATATCCGTCAGTTTTCCGCGATCCTGAAGGTATGCGGCAATGGCCTTGTTCTCGTGTTGATGGGCCATGGCCAGAGGGGTCTCTCCACCATGGTTGACATGGTTCACATTCGCACCGTGTTCGACAAGCCATTTCACCGCTTTCATATGACCCGATTCAATGGCGTAAAAGAGCGGCGTCTCGCCGCCAATATCCTCGATATCGATGGGAACACCCATGGCGACCAAAAGGTTGGAAACTTCGACATGCCCCCCGAATGCCGAGTAATGCAGAGAGGACCATCCACCAAAAGCCACGGCCTGCGGATCGGCACCCCGGCTGATCAGGATTCTCATCGCCCCCACGTTGCCCAGGAAAGCGGCATAGTGGATGGGGCTGACCCCCTTGGGATCCCTGGTGTTGACATCCACACCCGAGGCAACGTACGCCCGCAACTGATCGATCCGGTTTTCGTCGATCAACTTCTTGAATTTCTGGTTGATGGGATCCGAACTGTGATCCAGCATGGTGGTTGCGAAGGAAACGTGATCCGATCTGGCCGTGCCCGCAGAAAACAGACAAACCATCAGTACCGAGAAAATCACTGGAATAAAACGGGAAAGATTCATGGACCGGATTCCTTGAACGTCTGGATGGTTTTTCAATCGGCATCGTCCCCTGCGGCCTTGCCTGCCGTGAAAATCGCGCGGCGACTTTCACGATCGGAGGGTGGGGGAGGCTTCCCCCCTCCGCAGAGGATCAGCCCGGTTTCGGCATAAATGTCGATACAAACCCGGGACAATCGCATGTGAACTGCGTTCGCTCCGGCACCAAGGGTCACAACCCCGGCCAGTACCCGGCATTGGGAAGGTAGGTGGAACCCACTCCACCGCTGGAAGGCAGCGTCGGCTGGTTGCCGGGAAATCCGGATGGTGCGCCACCAGGTATGCCAGCCTGTGGCATTTGCGCACTGGGGAAGCCGGGTGGTCTGCTGCCGGGCATGGCGGGCATGCCTTGCGGCATTTGCCCACCGAAAGGCGAATTTCCCATTCCCGATCCATTGGGGTTGGCGATGCAGACCGATCGGGTCGATGAACGCTTTTCGCAGGAGGCCATGTCGATGAAGACACACTCGGTTCGCCAACTCTCCACCAGGCAAAACGGTGCATCGCCAAACGGCCTGGCGATCTCCGTTTCATTCAACACGCACCCACCCTGCTTGCCGGCCGCACGACGGCATGTATCCAGATCGGAAAACTGGCACCGCTTGCCGGCGAAATCCATCACACAAAACAAGGATGCCTCGCTGCTTCCGGCCATCAGTGACGCCAGGACAAACAACGCGCCCCGCAACAATCCCGTTCGACCCATACCATCTGCCTGTTTGTTCACCGTTGTTTCTCCTTGAAAATAGACCACAGCCCGCCCCGCTCTCTTCGGGAGGACAGACGCCCCGACCATACGCACGGACAAAATTGACAAAGCGACCTGCGACACGCCAAACGACCCCCAAGCGAGAGTACATGAAGCAAAGCATGGTCGTCATCTGAAAAAAATCACCTTCCGCCTGGCTCTTTGGCCTGCTCTTCGGGAGTTTGTGCAGGAAGGGGAGGGGTTTCCAGATATTGCAACTCTTCTCCGGCAATGAGCCGAAGAACCGCCTCACCGGAGTTTGTATCTGCAAGGATGCGCTCCAACCAAATCCTGGTCGCCAACAGATCGTTGCGCAAAAGATGGTGCTGGGCAATGAAGAACAGCGCTTCGGTGGTTGCGGCCTGCCTGGCCTGGGGATCACTCAGGCGACCAGCCGCGAGGAGTGTCTCCTCAGGTGTCGTGTCACCCTTGAACAGTGTGAACAGGGGGATGGGCCACTCCCGATCGACCAGGGGTGGCGGGGATGGTACCGAGTCCGGAACCCCCCTTCGTTTGCGCGCGAGATGACGCCAGAGCGGGGCATAGGGATCCTCCGGTTGCAGGGTGGCGGATTTGTGGAAGATCAATTCGGCCTCGGCGAAATTTCCCTGCAGAAATTGGATCAGCCCCAGGTTGGCCAGCAGGGCAGGATCGTTTTGCCGCAAGTTGACCGCCTTCTGGAAATCCTCGGTGGCAACCCGGAAAAGACGTTGTGTTGCCCGCAACGAACCACGATGGAGGTAGGACTCCGGATTTTCCGGCTCAACCTGTATCGACAGATCGAGATCGGCCATCGCTTCCGGCAACCGCTCCAGGGCAACAAGGGTTGCGGCGCGCTGTCGCAGGGTTTCACCGTGCCTGGGTTGCAGCTTTTTGGCATGGGAGAAATCATTCAGGGCACGCTGGGGATCCCCGTTCGCAAGCAACAGGGCACCACGTTCCAGGATTGCCTCGTGATCGTCCGGGTTGCGCTTTAAAAAATCACCGTAAATCCGGATCGCAGCCTGATTCTGACGCAGGTTTTTCATGATTCTGGCCTGATCCAGAAGCAGCGAAGCATCGTCGGGAAGCAGCAAAACGGCTATGGATATATCTTCGGCTGCCTGTTCCCATTCGCCTCGAATGGCTCGTGCCCGGCTGCGAATGACATACCAGGGGGCGTGGTCCGATTTCAGCAGGATCGCCTGCTCGCACTCGGTCAGAGCACGATTGAGCAGTTGGGGAGATTGTTGTTGCACACTCTGGGCAAACAGTATCTGACACCGACCCCCGCGAACCGAAATCAGAGTTTGTCGCGGCAGCTTGTCGGCCAGCTTCAGCGCTTTCTCGTACCATTGAAGGGCCTCTTCGGTCTTGCCTTGCACCTGCGCCTTCAACCCTTTTTCCGCAAGATTGACCGCAGACTCCTCCGCTTTTCCCTGCGTTGGCGTTTTCGACCCATTTTTTGCGCGATCGGCTGTGGACCCCTCCGCTTTTCCCTGCGTTGGCGTTTTCGGCCCATTTTTTGTGCGATCGGCTGCGGACTCCTCTGCCTTTCCCTGCGCTTGCGTCTTCGACCCATCTTTCGCACGATCGGTCGCAGCATCGTCTGCCCATGCCACCGCAAACGGTCCCGTCAACAGATATGATGCGACAACACCCACCAGTAACACGGGTGATCGGGCCCAACGTGCAGGCGGTGGCAATGCCCCATTCATGGCGTCTCCCGCGTCTTTCGCGCTTCCCGTCGTCACGAGTCCGCTGCACCAGTGCGCAATCGACCCACAAAACGGTGACTGTACGGGGGCAGGTTGGCGCGCAACTCCCGGAGCCGTGCTGCCAACTGTTCGTTGTTTGTGGTATCCGCGTGCGCCAGGATGGTCCGGATGGCTCTGGCGCGATCCCGTTCCTTCTGGCGCCAGGCCAGCATCAGATCCAACGCGACATGCTGGTCCGGTGACACCTGATCGGGGCTGAAGTCAAGGTCCGACACTTTGACAGCCAATGTGGTAAACGTTCCCAGGACACGCTTGACGTACCAGATCCAGACACGATCCGCAGCAAGCAAACCTGCCAGGTTGATCAACAACATGCCCAAAACCACCCACCCCATCTCTTCCGATAGCAGGGAAAAGATATCCTGGGTTGCGTGATGAATCCGGTAAAGGCTCTCTTCGATGATCGCCTCGAAACGAAAATAGAGGTAGACAACCCCGCCGGCGGCCAGGACGATCTCCAGTACGAGCAAAGCGATCAGCATGCGCATCTGGATGCGCGCATCGACATAAACGCGCTTTCTTGCAGGAAAAACCCTGGATCTGGAGACAGCGTGCAAATCCATTCTCCCTTTTACATGTCATGACAGGTGAGACACAACGCCGACCCCTTGTTATTCACCGTCAAACCGCCATGCTTTTTGCTGTAGCCTTCGTGGCAGGAGACACACCCCACCTTGCCATTGGGAAGCGGTACGCTTGCGGGCAGTCGGCTGACGGGGTGGTAACCTCCGAACTTCATGGCGTTCTCGTACGACCGGCCCACAGGGTGGCTCAGGGAGCTGCCAAAATGACGCAAGACACCACCGCGGTTCAAGTCCACCCGGTTCGGAGCGCTTCCCCCCTTGTCGTCATGACATGTCATGCATTGCGTGGAGTAGGCATCCAGTTCCACCGTAACCGCAGATGAATCGCTCCTGGCGTTCAGGTGACCAACCCCGGACATGGATGATCCGCGATCCGACATCTGTTCGAAAAAAGCATCGTTATGGCATTCTCGACAAAATGCTCCCCCCTTGGATGCGGAACGCATCAACTTTGATCCGCTGCCATGGATCACGTGGCAGGAACTGCAGGTCAACTCTCCCTTCCAATCGAGGGGAAAAGTGGCAGGCAGGATACGGCCAGGGAGAATGCCAGACGGGTGACTCAGTTGTACGGCTTTGGGGTGACACCCGGCGCACAACTTCTCCTGGCTCACAACGAGCATTCTGGCCCGTTCCGGTATCACCTGGTCTGTCAAATGACAATCCTGACAACGACTGTCGGACAGATGCGTACCCCCGGTTCCGCCAAGGCGTGTCCAAACCAAAAGAGCGAGCAGGAGCACCCCACCCCCGACCAGCCAGGCACCTCTATAATTTGACGAGGCGATCAAGTTCTTGCAACCTTTGCATGGTGTCCACCAGCCCCTTCTCCCTTCCGGGAGTGCCCTCTTCCGCTTCCAATTGGGACAGCGCCAAATCGGTCAAT
Organism: Magnetococcales bacterium; assembly: GCA_015229045.1. The sequence continues at coordinate 675 of JADGCJ010000020.1, read as the reverse complement.
TCACTCATGGTATCGTAGTGGTATTGCAACCGGCTGGCCGCAGCGGAAAAGTGAAGATGCTCCACTTGCAGAAAATCTCCCTCCCGAAACTGCTCGACGGGCAGCGGACCTTCGTGGATCTGCCGTTTCAACTGCAAACCGAAACGATGGACGGGACCAGCGACACGGAACGTGCTGTACAGCGCAATCAACCAGGTGATCAGCCCGGTCAGAGTGACCAGAACCAAACCTGAAAGAAGCAGCGCGGGAGCCAGATGACGATGAGTCATCGCATGGGCGCTCAGGATTTCCTGATAGCTCGATCCACTCTTGCCGGAGAGGTAGTGGATGGCAACCAGCAGACACAGGACAGCCACTGCCCCGGTCAGCAGGGCGATCTTCGCCACCTGCCGCAGACGCCACTCCATGAAAGGCCTGGAGTCCACCAATACAGGTTGATTGGCCGGTTCGCTCAAGGGCTTGCAGCCTCCGGACGGATAAGGACATGAGACGCCAGGCATATGAGGTGAACGGCGCACAACCCCAACGAATAGCCCGGCCCAAAACGACGACACCCCCTGCGCCAAGTTACCCCATGCTCTGCCAAAAGATAAAGCAAAAAAAGCATCCATACCAGGGCGATCGCATTTGAAATTGGCATGCTTGAAAAATCGGACCTTGAACCGCGTTTATTTT
>JADGCJ010000209.1 GCA_015229045.1 Magnetococcales bacterium | reverse complement strand
CAACGAACGATCCACTGCCGCGCCCCCACGGGATTTCTATATTTACTTCATTCAACCTTTTGAGCCTCCCCATTTCAAGAAGGAGAAGCTGCCAGACGAGGTGTTTTTCTATTTGGCCAATGCTGACGATGCCTTCAGGCTCTCCTTGCGGCAGTATGCCGCTGCGCTGGATTTGGCATCCACTTCTTCGGGAACCGCCAAATCCACATACGAGGCCAAGGCAAGCACTTCTTTGCAGAAATTGGTAAAATGGCTCCAGGAGAATGAAACCCATGCCTTCGAAGTGGAATATCAAGGACGACGCAAGATATTGAGGGATTGGGCCAAGGGGCATTCTCTGAGAGAGTTGTCCGGCATTGGTGCCAGCGACCGGATCAATTTTCGAGATATGATCAATATTATGTCAGGGACTCTTCTGGCCACCCATTTCAAGGATCAAGCTCCAGACTATCCCCATTTTTCGCTTCTGGTTACGTCGGCCAACCGCAAGCAGGCGGCCCAGGATGCCTTGCGTGGCATTGCCACCGGCAACCGAACCCGGCAGGCAACAGCCGTTTTGGATGCTTTGGAACTCCTGGATGGTGATCGTCTGGAACCGATCAACTCCCGATACGCCAAATATATGCTGGATCTCTTGGAGAAGAAACCGCCGGGCCAGGTGGTCAATCGGGTTGAACTGATTCAGAGTGAATATGGCGTGGAGTATCTGGCGTCCACCTCTTTGCGTTTGGAACTTGAGTGGTGCGCGGTCATTCTGGGGGCGTTGGTCCATGCTGGCGAACTGCTCCTGACCATTCCAGGAAAAAAATTCGACGCATCCAACCTGAACGAACTGGCGGCATGTTCAGTGGATGATCTGGTTGGATTCAAACATGTCGAACGTCCACGGGAATGGGATATCCCGGCCATCAAGGCACTTTTCGAGATCGTGGGCCTGACAACGGGCTTGGCGCAGTTGGTCTCCCAGGGCAAACCGGAACCGATTCAGGAACTTCAGAGCAAGGTAACCGCAGTGTTGCAACGATTGGTGATAACGGGGCAACGGTTGCAGGGTGGATTGCCGTTTTGGGGCCAAACTTTACTGTCGGAAAGCCTGGCGGGCGAATACAAGGTCAGACTGGGCGAAATCAAGGCATTCCTGGAGTCCCTCCAGGGATTCACCACCCCTGGCCGATTGAAAAATCTGAAATTCAATGCCCTGCAGATTCGAGCGCATCAAGATGGGTTTTCCACTCTCATCGAGGGGGAAACATTATACGATCTGGTCAATAATCTGGGGCCTTTGGCCTCCTGGCTTTCCATCGCGGAAACAGTTCTGCCCACCGAGCATGAATGGGTTTTGCAGATGCGCAAGGCGCGACAGGAGATCATTGGCCAGTTGATCGACCCCAAGGCGCGCGGCAAGGCAGCCTTTGCCCAGCAAACCAAACATCGTCTCATAGAGTTGAAAAATGCATTCATTGCAATCTATGGGACGCTGCACACCCGTGCCCGGTTGGGGATCAATGAAGAGAAAAAAGCGACGGCCATCAAGCGTGATCCCCGCACAGAGCAGTTGAAACGATTGGCCACCATTGACTTGATGCCTTCCACCCAGTTGTCTGGATTCCAAAACCAATTGGCAGCCTTGAAAATCTGCCATCGATTGACCCAGCAGGAGTTGGATGTCAATCCGGTCTGTCCCCATTGCGCGTTTCGCCCCAATGCCGAAAGCGGGGGCGCGCCCATGGCCGAACGACTGAACCGGATGGAGACAGAATTGGAATCCATGGCCGCTGGTTGGACCCGATCATTGCTGGACAACCTGGAAGATCCTACCACCCAGGAGAATCTTGCTCTCTTGAAACCCGATGCCCGGAAACGGGTGGATGCCTTTGTGCAAAGTCGCACCTTGCCGGATCCTCTGGATCAGGATTTCATCCATGCTGTTCGGGAGGTTCTGTCAGGATTGGAAAAAATTGACGTCAGTGACCAGCGATTGCGTGATGCCCTGCTGGCTGGCGGTTCCCCAGCCACGGTGGAGGAACTCCGGGAGCGGTTCGACCGTTTTCTGACCGGGTTGATCAAGGGCAAGGAACCTGGCAAAGTGCGGATCGTGTTGGGCGGAGCAGTCCATGACCAAGGATGAACTGATCGCCAGGTTAAAGAAATTTGAATGGAACGACATGGAGTGCAAAAAGGCTCAACGTGGTGTACCCGAAGATACCTACAGCACGGTTTCAGCTTTTGCCAATACCTCGGGCGGATGGCTGGTGTTTGGTGTGGAAGACATCAAAGGCAATTTGAACATTGTCGGCGTTATTGAGGTTGACAAAGTCCAAAATGACTTCCTTAGTGTCTTACGGGCAGGAAAGAAATTCAGCCAAGTCATTAATGTACAAGAGGATGCTATTGACTGTGAGGGAAAAACTCTCTTGATTTTTCATGTCCCAGAATCCAACCGTCAGGAGAAACCGGTTTATCTGCAAGGGGATATCCGCAAATCGTTTATCCGTCGCGGTGGTGGAGACGAACAATGCACCCAGGATGAAATCAAGAGATTCCTGCGAGACGCATCTGACCACCGATATGATGGAGAGAAGATTCAGGATTTGACTGTGGAAAGTTTTTTCGAGCCTGAATCAGTGGGTTGGTATCGACGCATCTACAACGAAAAAAATCCAGGGCGACATGTACATTTGACCGACATTCAATTTCTCAATGAATGGGGCTTTCTGGTCGAAACCCCGGAACGTCTGATCCCCACACGAGCGGGTGTACTCCTCTTTGGCAAAGGGAAACATGTTCGGCAGATCCTTCCCCGTCCCGTCGTGGATTTTCAACGCATTGATAGCGATTTTGACCAATGGTCTCCTGACAAGCGATGGCATGATCGGTTGGTCATTGAAGAAAATCTGATCCAGGCTTGGTTATCCATCGTGGAAAAGTACATGCGTTTGGCAGAAAAACCGTTTTCTGTCGAGGAGGCTACCCTGCGGCGTCATGATGCTCCCCCTGAGTATATCTCGTTCCGGGAGTCTGTCATCAACCTTCTGATACATCAAGATTTTGGTGACTTGACCCGCACCCCGGTCATCAAGTTGTTTCGGAACCGGACACTGTTTTGGAATCCTGGCGACGCCTATAGCACCACTACCGAGCAACTGTTGGACCCCACAGCAAAAGAGGTTCGCAATCCTTCCATTGTGGCTGGATTTCGGCGTATCGGGCTGAGTGATCAGGCGGGAACTGGTCTTCGTTCCATCTTTTCCAATTGGCAAAGACTTGGGTGTGTTCCTCCCACCATCCAAAATGACAAAGCAGGAAAATCATTTGAACTGGTTTTATTGAAGGAGGTATTGCTGACCGAAAAGCAGGAACTGTTCCATGCCAGCCTTGGCGTTCATTTGGATGACAATCAGGCAAAGGCCTTCGCGTATGCCTGTCGGACTGGTTTTCTGACTATCATGGATGTGAAGGCAGTGACCAATCTCAATGGACCAGATTCACAATCCCTGTTGAAAAAACTGGTGGTTCAGGGATTGCTGGAAGCCACGGAGGAAGGTGTGCGTTATCTGCTCGCATCCCATCTTCATGACCGTTTTTTCCCAGATATCATCCAGACCGAGTCTGTCAGCTTATCCACTGCACAAGCTGGGAGTGAAACAGTCAGCTTATCCACTGCACAAGCTGGGAGTGAAACAGCCAGCTTATCAAAACCATTATTCCCATCGCCACATAATATTATTGGATCTACCGCGCAAGTTGGGAGTGAAATCGCCAGCTTGTCCACTGCACAAGCTGGGAATGAAACAGTCAGCTTATCCACTGCACAAGTTCAATCCCTTGATCGGCTCACCGAATCTCAATGGTCTGTGGTGGAGTTTTGCGATGCGCCGCGCTCCATGCTGGAAATTATCGACCGGATGGGTGTTTCAAATCGGGGTTACTTTAAACAAAAACATATGAATCCGTTGATTTCTGGAGGCGTTGTGCGCATGACCATGCCGGACAAACCACAATCCCCCAACCAACGCTATGTGCTGACCGATGCGGGCTTGCGACTGAAAAGACGCCGGATGACCGACGCGACGAACCTGAAAGAGGATGGAACAGCATGAAAAAGCCGCAAACAGAAACACTCCCTAATGTTGATGATTTGGACATGGTTCAGAGCGGTCCCGTAGAGTGCCTTGGTCAGGTCTTCGCAGATGATCATGCCCGGCGAAATCATTTCATGGAGATCCTGCGAGAGAAGTTGAAAGATCCAACATTCCGTAAAATCGAGGGATTCCCCATTGGTTCCGATGATGACATTCTGGCGATGTCCGATCCACCGTATTATACCGCCTGCCCCAATCCATTCCTGGAGGAGTTTGTTCGTCATTACGGCAGGCCCTACGATCCCGATCAACCTTACCACCGCACCCCTTTCGCGGTGGACGTGAGCGAGGGCAAGACCGATGCTTTGTACAAGGCCCATTCCTACCATACCAAGGTGCCTCATCTGGCCATCATTCCGTCCATTTTGCACTATACCGAGCCGGGGGATATTGTGCTGGATGGTTTTTGCGGCTCAGGGATGACTGGTGTGGCGGCTCAGTTTTGTGGTTCCGCACCAGATCGTTATAAACAGGATTTGGAGGCCATCTGGAAAAAAGAAGGACTGGGAAAACCCAATTGGGGCACCCGACGGGCCATTCTCAACGATTTATCGCCAGCGGCCACCTTCATCGCCGCCAACTATAATTTGCCTTTCGACGTAGATGCCTTCGCCGAAGCTGGACGCAAATTGCTGGACGAGGTGGAATGGGAACTGGGTTGGATGTACGAAACCCAGCATAAGGATGGGCGTACAGGCCGCATTGAATACACCGTCTGGAGCGAGGTTTTTCGTTGCCCAGATTGTGACGGGGAGGTGGTGTTTCTGAATGAGGCACTAGACGAGGAGAGCAAGCGTGTGATGGGGGAATTTCCGTGTCCTCATTGCGGTGTAGCGTTAACCAAACCCCGCATGGAACGAATCCAAGAGACCAGAATGGATCCGGTTTTTGGCAATCCTATCCAAACGCCTAAGCGTAAACCTGTATTGATTCAATATAAAATCGGCAAGAATCAATACGAAAAAAAGCCAGATGAAAATGATCTGATTCTCCTGGAACGA
>JADGCJ010000208.1 GCA_015229045.1 Magnetococcales bacterium | reverse complement strand
TTTTAAAGTCAAAACCCTGGGGGATGAATCCCCCAGACCCCCTCTTTTTTTTTAATAGTTGGCGTTCTTTAATCCGGGAGGAAGCAAAGGTGGACCGGCTGGCCTGCATGGAAAGCTTCGTGCGCGTGGTGGAGTCCGGCAGTTTTGCGGCAGCAGCCCGCAAAAGCGGATTGTCCCGGTCGGCAGTCAGCAAATACATCGAAACCCTGGAAAGCCATCTCGGCGTGCGCCTGATCAACCGCACCACCCGCCAATTGCACTTGACCACCGAAGGGGAACTGTATTACCCCTACTGCCGACGCATCCTGGAAGATGTGGACGAGGCCGAACAAAGCGTCTCCCACCTGCACGCCACACCACGCGGCCTGCTGCGCGTCAGCGCACCCGTCTCCTTCGGCACCCGATACTTGGCCCCGGCCACCGCCGACTTCCTGCTGAAATATCCAGGCATCGAACTGGACCTGGTACTCAACGACCGCTTCGTGGACCTGATCGAAGAAGGATTCGATCTCGCGGTACGCATCGGCACACTCGAAGACTCCACCCTCATGGCACGCCGTCTGACCACCACCCGCCTGATACCCTGCGCCTCGCCAACCTATCTGGCCAAACACGGCAAACCCACCACCCCCGCCGATCTGACCAGACACGTCTGCCTGCTGTACAGCTACACCGCCTCACCCAACGTCTGGCGCTTCCGCCACCAGGGAGAAGAACACAGCGTGCGCATCACCGGCCCCTTGCGCGCCAACAACGGCGAGGCCCTCTGCGCCGCAGCACGCGCAGGACTGGGCGTGGCACTGCTGCCAGGCTTCCTCGTGGACGAGGAACTGCGCCTCGGCGTGCTCGAACCCCTGCTGACCGATTATTCACTGCCCACCATCGGCATCCACGCGGTCTGCCCATCCAATCGCCACCTCTCCACCAAGGTGCGCGAGTTCATCGACTTTCTCGCCTCCCGTTTCCGCCCGTGATAACCAATATCTAATCAAACAGACCTTTTTGTCTGACGACATAAGCAACAGGTCTCTTCCGCATCTCCAATGTTCCCTCATGCACGAGACGCAGAAGCCACGCTTTTGCCTGGACAGTTGACACACCAAGCAATGCAGCAACCTCGGTATCTTTCATGGGCATGCTCAGGCGTTGCTGAAGCGACTGGCGCACTGCTGCAAACAACACATTCGCTGGAGTCGCTTCGAACTTTGAATCTTCCATTGTTGGCAGCACCGCAGCTTCTGCTGTGACATCGGCAGTATCATCATTTGTAAACAAGGATTTTATTGTTATGGCATGATTTGCGCAAAATACTTCCTTGAACGATTCCTTGTCTTCCGGATTTGGCCAGACCAAAGCCCCCTTCTTGCGCAAGGCTTCCAGGCCGACCGATGGTTCACCCGTTGAACGAACATAGACAGGGATGAACTTGAATTTGTCAAGCTGTTCGACAGCACCAGTCCATGTGCCACCTTTATTGACATCAGAATGGATGACCAGACAGGCATCAGCCAATGCATAGATAAACTTGTTTCGCTGCATCGCATTGCCCACATTGAACCCGGCACTGGGATCGTAGGGAGAAATCAATGCAAGTCTTCCCTCAAGCAACATGTTTCGATTCTCGCGGAGCATGGCCATCTTTTCCAAACTGTCTGCCAGTACACCGCAGACTTGCCCGCCCGCATCCAATGCGCCGCGCATTGCTGCCTGATCAACCCCCTTGGCACCACCAGAAACGAGCATGCTGCCAAATCGGGCAGTGGTTTGACCGATGGATATGGTATAATCAATAAGCGTATCATCTGCACGGCGTGAACCGACCACCGCCAACCCTCCGCTTTCCAGCAGACGGATATCGCCACAGCCATAGAGCACGGCAGGGGCCTCTTCCCGTAAACGTGATTTCAATCTCTTGGGATAACCAGCATCTGCACGACTGATCACCCAAATGGCCCGCGCATGCCAACGCTCGACGGCCTGACTCAATAAAAAGCCACGCCCCAACAAACGATTCAGTCGATTTTCATCAATCACCGGGTGGCAGGCATGCAAGAGCTCTGTGGCATTCGAGGAGACAAGATCTGCGGGTTGAAGCTGGATCTCACGCAAATGACGCGCAAGCCGCTTGTATTCGCTGGGGGTCAACAGGTCAGATGTCGAGGGGCCTCGTCCTGCCATCAGCGGCGCCGTCAACAACAGAATGGCTTGGGTGTTGGGTGACAAGACTGGCATCATTTTTCGTGCCCGGAGCAGGAGAGAGCCATGGGCCACACTGCGCCACTGCCGCTATTGCGCAAAAGCCAGGCGGATACCGTCAGCGTCCAGCGTGAATCGACCATATCATCCACCAGTAAAACAGGACCATCAGGCACACGACCATTGACCGCGAGCGAACCATCGATATTGATCGCCTGTTGTACATTGTTTGTCATCGTTTTTTGTTCAGGTCTTGCATCTGTTTTCACGATGACCATATAAAACGGCAGTCCCAGTGCAACAGCCAGGCAATGCGCGAAATTTGGCACCAGATTGGGATGTCGCAGCGAAGGAACGCAGGTCACCCAGGGTCGGGGCCGGCTGTGGATTCCACTCCTGGATCATCGCCACGCACGCAGTCACAAGGTCAGAGGAAAAACAGCCATCCTGGTATTTCCCCTGTCGCACCAGACCACCCCAACCGGCATCACCCCAGATACACAGTGCCTTGCCAGGTTGAGCCTGGAGAGGGAGGGCGATCTCTCCTTTTACACCATACCGGGGCATTCCGCCAGCAGGCCACCGCAGACGCGGTTCGATGGGCAAATTGGTCCGACGAAGAAACGCAACCGCTGCTCTGACCAGTGTGGCATCCACGGTTGCAGGCAACGGAGGCAGGGCAGGTGTCGTGACGACACGCGGATCGCCGTCGAGCGCATCGATCAAAAAACCCATATGCTGACCAAACGGCAGGCTGACGTAAGTCTGCATCTGCTGGTGTTCATCCCTTCGTAGCGCAGTGAGCCGTTCCGCTCGATTCCAGAAAACATCACTTAACGTTGCCGCCGTGAGCTGCCACCTGCTCCCTTGCTTGGCAATGGGCGATGGTGCTTCGAGTGAGAGCAGTAGCATCGTTTTTTCGATACGACCATAACTCAGATTGACTCGACCCAATAATTCATAGACAGACAATCCGTTTGGTTCTTTTTCCATCGCTTCCAGGACGCTGGCGACTTCCTGTCGGGACGGAAAGGCGTTCTGGATAAACCATTCCGTGATGTCAGACTCTTCCTGACCGCTGAGCAGCACGCCGTAGGCAGCTTCCAGCGCGCGTCCCGCACGACCAACCTGTTGGTAATACGCGACCACCGAACCTGGCATCTGGTAATGGATCACAAACGCCAGGTCAGGCTTATCATAACCCATACCCAACGCAGTTGTTGCCACCAGCGCCTTGACTTCGTTGTTGAGAAGAGCCTGCTCCAGCGATTCTCGACCGTCGCCCGTTTCGCCCGTGTAGGCCGCTACGTTGAAACCTCTGGTCTTCAGCCAGTCAGCGACCTGGTTAGCGTCGCGCACCGTCAAGGTGTAGATGATGCCATGGCCATGCAGTGTCACGAGTTGTTCCGCCAGCCAGGCAAGACGTTCTGCCTGACTGGGAAGACGGATGGTCTGCAAGGAGAGCGAGGGGCGGTTGAGGTCTCCCCGTGACACTTCAATCTCTGGCCCCAGCACCGCCGCAAGGTCTGCCATCACACGATTGTTTGCCGTCGCCGTCGTGGCGAGGAGGCGAAGATTGGACGGCAAAGTCTTGACAATCCGTTCCAACAGTCGATAGTGGGGACGGAAATCGTGCCCCCAGTCAGAAATACAGTGCGCTTCGTCGATGACCAACAGAGAGATCCGCGCCGCGATACCCGCCAATATCTGAGTTCGGAAACGCTCGTTTGCCAGACGCTCGGGCGAAATCAAAAGAATGTCGATTTCGTCCCTGGCCAATCTGGCCCCGACCGCCTCCCATTCGTCCGTGTTGCCGGAATGGATCGTGGCAGCGCGCACGCCCATTCGTCCGGCTGCGGCGATTTGATTTCGCATCAGCGCCAACAGGGGTGAGATCAATAGCGCAGGCCCGTTATCCGCTTCGCGTAGCAGTTTGGTCGCGATAAAGTAAACGAAGCTTTTTCCCCAGCCGGTTTTCTGTACAACCAGCAGGCGTCCTTGGCCTTCGACAATATGGCGAACGGCCTCCTCCTGGCCTTCACGGAACATCGCGTCACTGCGGCCCGAACCAACGCGAAGCAGAGCCAATCCACGCACGGGGTTATAGATCATGCGATGCTCCCCTTTTTCACGCAACCATGGGCATGGACCCGACAGGCTGACGCCTCCTCACGCGGCGACAGAGTCCGCAACGCAAAACAAGGTATCCAGCATGACCACACGCAAAAGCTCCCTGACCGCCGGATTGCAGTGTACCAGCCGGATGCACGCCTGGTTCTCCCCGCAATGGCTGCGCAACAGCAACAACATGCCCAAAGCAGAGGTATCCATCTGTTTCACCTGCCGGAAATCGATCTCATACGCCACTCCGGGGGCGCGACCCTGATAACAGGCACGAAACTCCCGGTACTGCTTGAAGGTGAACTCATGGGGCAGATGCACCGTCACCCCGGCTCCCGACTCTTCGATCTTCATCGCATGACCTCCTCGACGCCACCAGAAAAAGTGCAACACCACACCCCCTCCCGATCAAAAAGTCTCGAACTCATCATCCGACGGCTTTCCGGGCGCCCTGGTTGACCGGGGAGCAGGCAGGGCCTTGATCCTGTCCAGGACCGGAACGGCCCGGGGCCGACGCGCGACCGGAGCCGCCACCACCCGGGAGGGAGGCTCCTCCTCCCCGGTGCGGAAGGTGCGTACCGCATCCGTCAGTCGGGTGGCGCCGCCACCGAGCAGATCCGCAGTGGACGCCATCTTCTGCGCCATGCCGGCGTTCTGCTGGATCACCTGGTCCAATGTCTGGATCGCCTGATTGATCTGGGCCGCACCCTGACTCTGCTCCCGGGAGGCCACGGCAATCTCCTGAACCAACGTGGCGGTCTTCTGGATGTCCGGCACCAGCTTGTTGATGATCGCACCCGCCTGCTCGGCCACCTCGACGGAAGAGGCCGAAAGATGACTGATCTCTCCGGCAGCCAACTGGCTGCGTTCCGCCAGCTTGCGCA
>JADGCJ010000207.1 GCA_015229045.1 Magnetococcales bacterium | reverse complement strand
ACCGGCTTGGATGGCGGAGAGGGATCACGGAGTTCATCCGCGTCGTGATCGCTCCCCGGGGCAGAGGGGGTCGGCGCCTCGCGCAGGCGGGTCACACCGGCTCCCAAGGCTATGAAACCAAAAAGAACCAGGGCGAGTGGAGCGACTCCCCGCAAAAACTCGACCATCGACCACCACCAGGCAGACAAGCCCCACAGGCCAAGCGAAATGGCCACCAACCCGATTATGATGCTCGGCATGATCCGCTTTTTCCTCTTCAGTGTGAACGCCTGCCAGCGTCCCGGGGCCCTGCCACGATCGGATCATCAATCAATCCACGGACCCGACAAGGCCGACACAGGACACTCCTCCAGCTGCGGAGTTTATCTGCACGGATCGGAAACTTCCAGGAGTTTTAGCAGCTCAGTTCTGGGAAGCACGCAGCGCCGCAGTAGACCCTAAAACCTTTTCCGCCAAGGCCCTGGCCAGCAATCGATGAAAGAGGATTGCAAGATCAGGGTCTTGTTTTTCCAAATATTCCAAGGTGGTGACCGACAGGCGGTAGGCCACGACTGTTCTGTCGGCAACAACATCTGCGGTGCGGACCTGCCCCAGACAAACCCCCACATCGCCCACGATGGCCCCCGACGTCATGGTGCGCAGACGCAAAAGGCGCCCGTCAGGGAGCGTCACGGAGATCCTGACACTACCGCTCTCCAGAAAATAGAAGGAGTCGGCCAGATCCCCACGGCGAATCAAGGGAACGTCCGCCGAGAAAGAGAGACGATCCATGATTTTCACCATGTCGGGAATACGGGGATGGAGCCCTATGATGGTCTCGAAATGGTGTTGCAACTCCGCATCGACAAGCAGCGATTTGGGAGAGTTGGCCAGGAGATGCGTTTCGCAACGCTCCAGGGCATGATCCATATCGGGTTCCAGGGAAAAAACGCCGCCTTCCGCAAATCCCAACCCGGAATGCTTGAACAAATACACCAAATCCGCAGAGAGCTGGCTGAAAAAGACCAAAAAACCGCTCCCCTCGGCCAATTTGCGAATTTTGGCAAAACAGGCCATCGCCGAGGAATCGGCACCCTGCACCCGCCGCATGTCCAGGATCACATAACGCAGCGGGGAGCCCCCCGTGGCGGCAATGCGTTGCACAATCCAATCAACGATGGCGACCGTACTGCCAAAGAAGAGATAACCATGGATTTGCAACAAAACGATGGAGTCGCCATGCTTTTGCAAATAGTGGGTGGCCTCCAGAGAGCGATCCACGCTGCTGCGCTGCTCCGCCCCGCTGGTGACGCTGCGCAAGACCGGCAACCGCGCATAGTTGACGACAAACAGCACCATGGCCACGGCCACACCCAAGGCAAGACCATTGATGAACCCGGCAGCAGCGGTCACCAAAACCACCAGGAGAACCACAACCCACTCGGTATGCGGCAGGCTGCGCCAGGTGATCACCAGCCACTCCTGAAGAAGTTCAAGCCCCAAAAACAGGACGATGCCCGAGGTCAAAAATACCGGCATGACGCCAATCAAAGGACCAGCGAACAGCAAACCCAGTGCCGTGGCCACTGCAGCGGCAACCCCGGTCCAACGGGTCGTCGCACCCATCTTCTCCGACAGCAGTGTCACGCCAAGCCCCATGAATCCCGACGCCCCGCCAAACGGAGAGACCAGCAGGTTGGCCACGCCCGTCACTTTCAGCTCGTGATTGGCATCCAGTTCCCGCCCGGTGGCCAGTTCCAGGCCACTGGAGTTGAGCAACGTGCCAAGAAGGTTCAACAGAGCCACAGACAAAACGGAGGGCAGTGCCACGAAAACTTCCGGCCAGACAATCAGTGCAGGCAGGGAAGTCCAACCCAGGGAGACCGCAGCAGTCGAATGAGCCATGGTTTGAGGCAACCAACCGGCCTGACGAACCTGTTCGGGATCCAGGCCTCCCAGAAAGAGAACAAGGTAAAAAACCGCTCCCGATGCCAACAAATACCCCGGTAAAATCATGGGATGCGAAAAACGCCGCAACAGGACCGTCAACCCCCCGGCAAACAGAAAAGCCACACCGACCTTGCTGAACGTGTCCCACTGAGCCAACCGATGCAAAAGCACCGGATGACCATCAGAGTTGGCGCCGGTTCCGGCCAGCATGGTGAGAGACCCTTCCACCAGCATCCACCCCGATCCGGCCAGGAAACCGGCCACCACCGGAAAGGGAATGAAACGGGCAAACCCCCCAAGCCGCAGCCAGCCGACAACAACACACACCACGCCGGTGACCAGGGAGGCCCCGCCGATAATGGCCAAAGCCGTGGCAACCCGCGCCCCCTCCCCCATGTAATCCAGACGGCCAGACATGGCCACCAGGGCGGCAGACAGGATGGCAATACCCGTCTCCTGGACCAGGCCTATGGCGTTGGGTTGAGCGCTGCGCAACCCGACAGCCATGATGACGGAACTCAACAAAAGCACCTGAATGCCCAGCTGCAACCCGGACGCCAGCGCCCCCGAAAACAGCAGAGAGGCGACGGCCAAACTCGACCCGATGTTGTCGATGCCGATCATGAGACCGGAGAGCAGCGTAGGAAGCAGCACCGCCCGGCGCAATGGTCGATCAGGCTGGGATAAGGTCGCAGATGATTGAACACTCATGCGCGGAGGTTAAAAAAAAACCGTGCAACAGTCAAGAAGCCGCTGAAGATGCAAGACACCATATCCCATGCGTCATGGTGGTGCATAAAACCGGAAACAGGGAACTATTTCGACGACAAAGGGTCCGCAACCCCTCCCCAGGACTCCTGGGGGACCGGCCGCATCAATCCTTCTTTCAATTCGGCAAGGAATTGTCGACGGGAAATTTCCCGTGCCCCGAACCGGGCCAGATGGGCAGTGTGCATTTGACAATCGATCAGGGTGAAACCCTTTTGCCGCAAGGTTTCCACCAAAAAAGCAAAGGCACACTTGGAGGCATCTGCCTCCTTGAAAAACATTGATTCGCCAAAAAAACAGCCGCCGATGGCCACCCCATAGACCCCGCCCACAAGTCGGGAAGGATCGGTGTCCGTACTCCAGGCCTCGGCAGAGTGGGCAAAACCGATTTCGTGCAAACGGATGTAGGCCGCCACCATCTCTCCGGTGATCCAGGTGCCTTTTTCCTGGCGAACCTCGCCACACGCCCGAATCACCTCGGAAAAGGAGTGATCCAGAGTCAGACGAAAACGCCCCTGGCGCAAGGTTTTTTTTAAACTCCCAGGCAGGTGGAACCATGCCGGTTTCAACACCATGCGTGGATCAGGACTCCACCAGAGCAGGGGCTCACCTGCCGAATACCAGGGAAAAATGCCGCAGCGATAAGCCGCGAGCAACCGATGCACGGAGAGATCACCTCCGACGGCCAGCAGGCCATTGGGTTCGGTAAACTCCACCGGCGGAAAATGGTTCTCCCTGGGCAGTCGAAATACGGGCATGGATTTGGATCGATCCCCAACTGTACTCAAACGAATATGACTTGTAACCATTCAGCCAGGGCAATCGCATTTGCAATTGGCATGCTTGAAAAATCGGACCTTGAACCGCGTCTATTTTGAAATACGTCGTTTTTTCGTGATCGGGAAAAAGGGGTGACATGAAAGACTTTATTGGGGCTCAAACCCCGCAAGGGCTCTGCCCTTGACCCGCCAGGGAGCCAGCTCCCTGGACCCCGAGTTACCGGGTGCTGAACAATTACCATGACTTTTGACTTTGCAATCTCCAGCCTGTTCGTCCTATCGTGGCGCCTTGAACAGGACGCCACTCGAAGCGGGCATGGCCTCATTGCGGCCCGGCATGGATGGTCATCGTTTTTCAAATGTTTTTCAAGGATGCAAGCGCCATGCGGATACTCGTCATTGGCAACGGCGGGCGGGAACACGCCCTGTGCTGGAAGATCGCCCAATCACCTCTCGTCACGCACCTGTTTTGCGCTCCGGGCAACGCGGGTATCGCCCAGGTGGCCACCTGCGTGGCCATCGGTTCGGAGGATCTGCCCGGGCTGTGCCGGTTTGCCCTACAGGAAAAGATCGACCTGACCGTTGTCGGACCCGAAGCCCCTCTGGTGCTTGGCATCGTTGATCAGTTCCAGGCCGCAGGCTTGAAGGTGTTTGGTCCCAATCGGGCAGCGGCGGCCATCGAAGGATCCAAGGCCTTCATGAAGGGGTTGTTTGCCAAATATGGCATCCCCACGGCGGCCTACCATCTGTTCACCGATCCCACCGCCGCCTTGGAACATGTGCGTCGACGCCCGGCACCCATGGTGGTCAAGGCATCGGGGCTGGCTGCCGGCAAGGGGGCCATTGTCTGTCCGACCGTGGCCGATGCCGTGCATGCCGTGGAGCGCATCATGGTGTCCCGGGAGTTCGGCGATGCCGGTGACCAGGTCGTGGTGGAGGATTTTCTCGCCGGGGAGGAGGTCTCGTTCATGGCTCTGGTGGATGGGGAGAGGGTTCTGCCCCTGGCCGGTTCCCAGGATCACAAAGCGGTCTTCGAGGGCGATACCGGCCCCAACACCGGCGGCATGGGCGCCTACTCGCCCGCCCCGGTCCTGACGCCCCGTCTGCACGACATGGCCATGGAACAGGTCATGCTCCCCACGGTTCGCGCCATGGCTGCCGAGGGACGCCCTTATCGTGGCCTTCTCTATGCCGGTTTGATGATCGATGGCGACACCATGCGTGTGCTGGAGTTCAACGCCCGTTTTGGCGATCCCGAGACACAACCCCTCCTGATGCGCCTGCAATCCGACCTTGTGCCGCTTCTGGAGGCTGCGGCCTGTGGTTCGTTGCGTGACATGACCATCACCTGGGATCCACGCACTGCCCTGTGTGTGGTGATGACTGCCGGTGGATACCCCGGACCCTACGCCAAAGGTTTGCCCATCACCGGGTTGGACAAGGCCGCACAGCTCCCCGATACCATGGTCTTCCACGCCGGAACCCGCCAGCAGGATGGCAAGATTGTCACCCAGGGGGGCCGGGTGTTGGGCGTCACGGCCCTTGGCATCGATGCCAGGGCAGCACAGCAACGTGCCTATGAGGCTGTGGAGCCTGTTCGCTGGCAGGATGTTCATTTCCGGCGCGATATTGGTTATCGAGCCATCGATCATCAAAAACAACGAAAAAAAACAAATTGAAAAAAAGAGGGGGTTTGGGGGATTCATCCCCCAATGGGGTCTGGGGCGAAGCCCCAGCCTGATATTTTACTGGGGCTTCGCCCCAGACCCCATATATGGTCCCCCCCGCTTTGCAAGGAATGA